>JASEGC010000009.1 GCA_030018415.1 Candidatus Aenigmatarchaeota archaeon | reverse complement strand
CTTCATTATTCTCCATTGGGCATCGCCTGGTGATTTGTCATAGCCAACAACTATTATATCATTGTTGCTGTCTATGGCCACGTCATAAGCAACGTCATAATCTGGACTTAGGTCTACGGTGTAGTTTGATATAGATATGTAAGATGCTCCTGCACATGCATTGTGCACGAAAAATAAGAGCATGAAGAATGATAAAATTATTATCGTTAGTAAATTGATTTTTACAGACATAAAGTAACATTTATTTTCTATCTAAAAATAAATTCATCTACAACTAAAAACTTAAGAATTCTTGGGAGAAATTTTACTCATGAGACATTATTTCTTAATGTCAATCTCTCTCGTTTTATTAATTTCAATTTTTTCTATCTCCATTGAAATTGCTAATAGCTTGACCGTTGGAACAACCCCTTTTTTAATGCCAATCGCAAGACCTGCCTCTTCAATTGAAATCGATAAAATTTTTTACACTGATCAAGATTATAAGTTGAATATTCCTTTCAACTTAGTTTCTTTGGGTTTATCGGGTAATGTTAGTCTAGAGAATGAAAAAAGTTATGCTAGAGTTATTCTAAAGGATAAGGAAAATAATGAATATCTTATTTATGAGGCAAGTTATCCATTTACTTCAAAAAATCTTCAGTTTACTGATGAATGTGAAGAAACTTGTGTTCTGAATGTCACACCAGATTCTTTGAAGATTGAATTGTCAAACGCAAGTGTGGGCATAATATCATTAAAGTACGAGACTGAGTTCAAAAAATTGAGGCCGGAGATTCAAGAAAAAGGAATTGAAACGGCAAAAAAAGAATTGAAAACTCTGCAAGATCAAGAAAAAATAAAGAGATTGAATGATGAGATAAAAAGAAGAAATCAAAAATGGGTCGCGGGAGAAACTTCAATTTCTCAACTTACTTACCAAGAAAAAAAGAGAATGTTTGGTGGAAAACTTCCAAACTTATACGGTTTCGAATACTATAAAGGAGGGATTTTTGAGATACCATCGACTAGAGAAAACTCCATTGTTCAAAAAGCTAGTAGTACATCTTTACCAACAAATTTTGATTGGAGAAACAGACATGGAGCTAATAATCCCAATTCTCCCTACTATGATCATTCACCGATATATGACGGTTGGTTGACTCCGGTTAAAAATCAAGGCAATTGCGCGAGTTGTTGGGCTTTCAGCGTAGTTGGAGCATTTGAAGCAAAAATAAACTTATACTACAATCAACATTTAGATATAGATTTATCAGAACAGAATCTTGTTTCTTGCTCTAATGCAGGAAGTTGTGAAGGTGGGTTTGTTGGTGAAGCTCTTAATTATGTGCAAAATTCAGGAATAGTGGACGAAGATTGCTTTCCTTATAAGGCTGAAAATATTCGGTGCGAAAATTGCTCAGATTGGCAGAACAGAACCTGGAAAATATCTGGTTATAATTCTGTGGAAAAAGTAGAAGAAAACGTAAAAAAAGCTTTAATAACAAATGGCCCGTTAGTAATGATTCACACTGAATGGCTTAATGGACATGGTTTTGTACTAGTTGGATACGGAGTAATTCAAGTAGGAGATATCATCACTATTGTAGAAGGTGAAAAACAGAAAATAGATAAAACATTTACCATAACTCCAGATGATCCAGATTTAGGAAGAACTTACTGGATAATAAAGAACAGCTGGGGAAAAGGATGGGGAGAAGATGGGTACGCTAAATTATTTATACCTCAAGCTGATTTTCCAGATAAAACAGTCTTTTATTCGATAATGGATCCAATACCTCCTCTGGACAAATACGAAATAAATTGCGTTGATAAAGACGAAGATGGCTATTGTAATTGGGGGATTAATGAAATAAAACCGTTAAATTGTCCTGAATCATGCAGACAAAAAAAAGACTGTGATGATTCAAACAGTACATTAGGGCCTTTTGACAAAAATCTGAGTTGTATAAATTTTAAAACATTAGGCGACGCTAACAGAGATTGCATTGTCAACATCGTGGATATAACTCTAATAGCGAAGAATTTTCTACTAAAATTCTGGGATGTTTGGCCAGATGTTAATCATGATTGTGTTGTCAATCAAACTGATATTAACATTTGTTCAGTTGCTATGAATGAACCATGGGATAATCTCAGCGAGGAGAAGAAAAGATGTGATGTCGATAAAAATAATAAAGTAGACATCTATGATTTAACGACGATTGCAAATGCTTTTGCAAAAAGTACTCTTGACTGGGAACTTGACTTAAACAATGATTGTAATATTAATATTGTAGATATAGCAATTGCGGGTAGAAATTTTAGAAAAACTTGTGAATAAAAAACAATTTCTTCATTATTCCCACTTACATCCAAATACTCTTGCAACCTTGGCTATGTCAATTATGTTGACGATGCCATTATTGTCTAAGTCAGCATCTGGGTCCCATCTTGGATCTCCTGGTTTTGATCCGAATGCTTTAGCTACGATTGTAACATCGATTATGTTGACCTTTTTATCTTTGTTTAAATCGCAATAATAACACGAGAATGCCCCAGCAGAACACTCCAGCGTTATTTGAAACCCTTCTTGTCCTGGATTTCCGTTTACATTATTCACTAAAATATAATACCAAGAGTCAGGATTAACTACCATATCACTAATACTTGGAGCACAAGTGTCACTGGTGGTAGGACAAGTTTTGACGTAGGCTGGGTCATCTTTATAACATAGCTGCCATGCTGCTTGGTTTGAATTATAGATGTTTGCCATTACTGCACCGCTACACTTGAATTTGTACCATTGCTGAGCAGCTGAACTCTGATTTTCTTTTGGGATATCATGTGATATCACGCAAACATCGTCGGGGTTTGGTTCTCCAATATTTTGGCAATCACTGCATTTTGGAATTGTATAAACCTCAAATGTCCCCACATTAGTCCACTCATCATTTTCTTTTAAATCATCATCAGGACAATTCGATAAAGTAGAGTTGAAAGAGCGACAAATGGACACATTCCAAGTACCAAGTTCATTCACTTGCATACCTGGGTAGAAGTATTTAGTATCTCCTATATCAAAATGCTTGCATCTTTCGTCTAGATCCTCGACAGGATAACCTACAGTAGGAGGAGGATCATCAAACACGCATTTCACGTACCCATAGCATGCTACTCCTCCTGTATTCTTCACTTCAACTTTTGCTTTTGCCGTTTGTCCTAGCAATGTATCGGGAGGTGGAGAAGCACTCAATATATCCAGATAGCAGGGTTTTACAGTTGTTGTGGTTGTGGTGGATGTGCTCGTTGTTGTAGATGTTGTGGTTGTGGTGGTTTCACAAGTGCAGTCAGCTTTGCAAACATTACTCGCACAATCAGAATCCTGATCACACTCTGCCCCACATTTATTACCATCAATTCCATCAGTGGTATCATCGTCATGACATTGATGAGCATAATTACATGGATTGTTCGTACACGTGTCCAGGGCAGAACAGTTATTAGGTACATCATCCGCATAATCCCATGTGAAAGGATTATCATCTATGTTGCAACTATCAGGACAGCTTGTTGCAGGACAGTCTATATCTTGAGTTTCATCATAATTTCTATCATCGTTAGAACCACAAACACAGCAAGTTCCACAATCCTGACCTTTACAAGCATTTCCAGTCGTATCCCGAGTATCCGAATGCCATTCACCATTGCAAGTTTTCTCAGCAGTACAATATCTCCTGTGTTCTTTAGAATCGCATGTGGAAACATCATGACAATAAGGTATCCAATTCCCACATGCTTCCCCATTGCAAGCATTAGCACTGGAGTCCTGATCATCAACCCAGTCGCCAGTACAATAACCAGAGTTACAGGATCTTCTATGTTTACGTGAATCGCAAGAAGAAGCGTTATGACAATAGTCTATGAAATTTCCACAACCTGATCCTTGATTAGCAGAAGAATAACCCCAATTCCCTTGAGCTATACAACTCGGTCCAGAACGACAGTCTATGTGGTAATCAGAATGGTCAGTCGTGCCATCGTCATCGCAAACGCCAGAACAACATTTGCCAGGTGTTCCGGGACAGGTAGTTCCATCTTCCACATTTTTATGATGCACGCCATCAGACTCGCATGTGTCAGTAGTACAAGGATTGCCGTCATCTATTGGTCCACCATCTTTACAATCATGCCTCTTCCATCCTGTAGGAGTGCAATCCACTGAGCAAGAGTGATAGCAATGTCCTCCTTCTGAATAATAATTTTCTGGTTTGTTTGGGTCTGAATTCGAATAACTGCAAGAGCCAGTAGAAGAACAACTTCTCGTTCCATAGTAGCACGTGTTACCAACTACTTTTGTTTCTGGGCAATTATCGCCCTGTGTAAACTTACATCCTTCTGAGTCTGTTGAAGCATCGTTGCAACTCACTCCATAATAACAATAATTGTCACCTAAACAATAACTCCCAGAAGGACATTTCAAAGTGCAAGTAGCACCATCGTTCGCTGAAGAAGCAGTACAGGTAATATCCCCATAATAGCATGTAGCATCGGAACGATAACCATTTCCATATAAAGTTGTTGGTCCATACCTACTTCCATCCAAGCATCTACTACAATCTAAGCTTTTAGCAGTAGTTGGGTCAGCCGAATGATAGTAGAAATCATCCAAGCCTAAATCATCACCACAACAATTACCATTAGACCCTCCAGAAACAGAAGTGAACCACACATAACCACAAGTCTCTGATTCACATGCTCCTTGATATCGATCCACATCATAATTTTTACTCGTGCAAGATTCGTTTACCAAATCAGTAGATAGATCAACAGAAAGATTTTCAAAAGTATAGTACTCGGTTAAAAATCCGCCAGAACAAGTATCTGTACATCCAGCAAGACATGCGTCTTTATTTGAATAACATTCATTGTTGTAACATCCTTTTCCTATACCTCCAGTGCATGTTCCAGTTGTTGAGATCGTGTCTCCATTATCTGTATCCTTAGCTAAAACATCTGTACCACAGTCAAAAAGATCATCGCCAACATCATAAAAACATGTATGATCAGCTTTACATCTATAGATATCTCGTACTTTATACCTATCATCTTCACATCTCCAACTAGAATAATTACAGGGTGTAGTGCCTTGAGTCCCACAATCTCTTGTCAAAGTATAGCCTTCTGATGCATAGACTTTTTCTGAAGTATAATAAGAAGTAGCAGGAGAATCACATACCCCTCCAGTTTGACACTCAGGATACCTTTTTTCTCCTTCGCATTTACCATCATCACATTTGTTCACTGTATCAGCACACTTGACAGTAGAAGTGGCATCCTGGTTTGTACATGTTGAAGTGAGGACTTTTCCTTCTGATGCAACTACATCATACTGCTGATAATGGCTTGTTGCAGGATTGTCGCATACTCCTGCTCCGTTGCATTCTGAGTAACGATAATAACCAGAACATTGGCCAGCTGAACAGAAATAATCAGTGTTACCATCACACGCCAAAGCTTGAGAAGTGGCATCCTGGTTTGTACATGTTGAAGTGAGGACTTTTCCTTCTGATGCGTAGATGACTTGATCAAACGCATAATTGTTATCAGACCTGCATACACCATTTCCGTTACAGGAGCGATAATACTTATGACCAGAGCAATCTCCCTCATTGCATGCGTTCGCGATATCACAATATACCGATGTAGAAGGAGGTTTTTCGACACCTGCGTCACAAACTTTACCATTTTCTACAGGAGTAGAGCATGGTTTTGGCTGAGATTTACATACTTTATTTGTTGTATCACAATACCAGTCAGTGTAAGTTCCAGTCTTATCACATTTATCAGCAGAACATCCATCGTACACACATGCTGTATCAGAATGGCAATGTGTATCATCTAAACATTCAACCCCATTTACAATAGCTGAATAACTATCACATTTTATCACATCACTCGGCCAATTTCTACAATTAAAAGAACATGTACCAGGATCCCTATCATGATCACACCAGTCTCTTCCAGGATCAATCATCCCACAATCAAAATCCCTAGTCCAATCCCAGTTTCTGAAGTATACGCTAAAAGCCCCTGTTTTTAAGAGTTTCAAGTTTATTTTCACAGTATTTCCGCTGTTCACATTACATTCCACTAGATGATAACAACTTGGGTTTCCACAAGTACAAGCGATACCATTGATATCATAACAAGTCGATGTGGATTCTGATCCAGGAATACATCCACTCACTGAGATATATTGCGCAAAAGAAGAGTCCCAATGAAAATGAACTCCCCCTGGTTTTCCTTGCTTATGAACATAGGTCTGGTTACACTGAAATTGGTTATTTAATGCAACAGAACGATCACAACCAAATTCTTTTACTTGAGTCGGTCCTTCATGAGTATAAATCCAGGAATTATCTATCCTCGGTGGTGGACCTGTCCTATCATCTGCAACTGAGACTATTTGATCTTCCCACCATTTTTTTGAGGCTTCTTTAACATGAATCCAGAAACCCAGATGCCTGCCTTCTGGCATACTTGAAAAATCTAGAACATCATGACTAACTTCTGTAGTGATACTTTCTCCTGGATCCAAACTGAAAATCGGAGATGACTCACTCCTTACTGTGTCTCTTCCGCCTGTTGGATAATTATCAGAAACATTCCAGTATTCAACACCAACCATTAGATTGTTGAGCAGTTCAGTGCCTGCATTCTTGACAGTTGTTCTGACTATTACTTTTTCATTGCAGTAGAAAGTCGGACAGGAATTGTCTATCCATGCATTACATTGTCCATCCTTTCCATCAGTACATTCTTTAGAGCAACATTCAGTTGTATTACATACCTCTACTTTAGTTATATCAGCATCGTAGATAGTGGAACGACAACAAACTTTTATAGGACCATAGTTACAATCTCCCGCATGCGAGTTTTCTGGTTGATTAAGAGAAGCTAGGCATGCCTCATCAGCATCGCAAGAAGGCTTATAAGAGCACGTAATCAATCCTGCAGATGGAGTTAAGCAGATGTGATAAAGACCATCATTAGCATTATATTGTCGAGCGTGAGAACTTTTCCATCGTTAGAACCACAAACCGTCTTTACGACTTTAGAATCTAAAGTCCTTCCTGGTTCTTTACAACAAACCTTCCAAGTACCATAATTACAATTTCCCATGTGCGAATTCTTTTCTTGATTAAGAGAGAAAACACATGTCCAACCAGTTTCGCAATCTGAGCCTTGGGTTAACTTACATTCTAGAGAGAAGACATCAGCTAAGTTCAAGAGAAAAATGATTAAAATAATAAAAAAAGACAAATTAATTTTTTTATTCAACTTTCTCCCTCAACTAAAATTTCATTTGACTTCAGGTTTTACTAGTCAGAACCTCTTATTCCAGCTCCCAATCCCCAACCGTATAGCGGTGGATAAGCAAAATTCGAAGCAGGAACTAATTGTTTAGAAAATCCTGGACCACTCCATTCAAATTTCAATCTTTGAGGACCAGGTCCTTGGAAATGTTGTATCAAAATCTTATGCCATCCTGCGTTTAAGCTCATAGTGCAAGTTTTATCGGTTTTCAAGCTAGGATTCCAATCTTGGTAACAAGATTGTCCATCTACATGGAATGCTATACCATCATCATGGGTAAAGTAGAAAGTATAACTTCCTGTAGTCGGCACGTATAAATAACCATATATTCTTACCATCCAAAAATATTTATTATTGGTATTACATGGGTCTTTGTTAGTCCAGTCTATAGAGCCTACCTTTTCCATACAGAATACCTGTCTAATCTCCTTATCTATATCTCCTGCATCCAAGAAATCTGCTATCAATGCCCCTGTTCCTTCAATCAAAGGACCTCCGAATGTTGTTTTTCCACCAACATCCAAATTACTATGCAGATAAGTATCTCCCCAGACATGAAAGTTTCTAGGTGTACCACCATAACCAACCTGAACGCTTTTAGAGGTAGATGGTGGCATAAGTGTTAAGTCTGTACCCGAAGTCAATCCTGTAACAGTATTAACATATAGAGTCCCACCGACATTCAAATTACTCGAAACATCCAAGTACCCATACAACTTGGCTGATTGTGCTGCTATGTCCCAAGTTTTTATGTGACAACTCCAGCCGGTTGGGCAAATTTGATTGTATGTAGTTAAGCTAGCAGCAGTAATGCCTCCTTTCACCCAAAGATTACCAGCATTGTCTAATGTCATTAATGGATTAAGATATCCACCGTCCTTGATGAAGTGAAATTTACTAGCTCCCAACAGATCAAAATTGGGATTCCCTCCAAAATTCCAAATTCTTAAGAATTTTCCTATATTTAAAAAACCTGTAACATTCAGACTTCCTGGAAATTTGTAGTCGCCTTTACCGAAAGTCCCAGGCCTTATCTCTGAAGCCGGGTGCCATTGGTCTGCAAGGGCATAATCCATGAATATCAAACATCCTATTGCAAGAGCAAGCAAAATTCTTTTCATCATCAATACCTCCTGTTTATTAATGATTTGTTAAAGGTAGTATTTAATAATATCGCTAACAAACGATAAATACAAATCATCTAACCTTTTTTGATTAAAATCAAGAAATAAATCACTCCAACCAAAACAAGGATTTCTATCAATCCCAAGAGATTAAGCTCGGATAAGCTCACAGGATAATCGCTCTCTATGATATGCAAAGTTGCACTCTTCTGCAAAGTTGGTTCCTGGGTTGAATTAACGATGAAAATCACATCAGCACTAGTAATAGTCGACAATACTGCTATTCTAGGATAAAGTTTTTTTATCTCACCTGGAGCTATACTTCCAGTTGGAGTGACACCAGCTAGGTCAACGATTATATTCGGATCATTTGGTATCTTTTCGTAATCCACGATATAGCTGTCCGTGTAAGCTCCTTTATTTTCAACGTAAAGGTTCACTGGAGTTTTTGCTGCGAGAGTGAACATCATTCTCTCAGGTCTTACCCAGACGTTAAAATCACGACAGCTGACCGGATGCCAATATTCGTCTGCTGTGCCTTGTAGACAACAAACTCCCGAGGCATAACATCTTCTCTGACCAGGCGGCCCACAACAAAAAGCAGAAATAACTAAGCTCATTAGATTAAAAGAAATTATTGAAAATGCAAACAAAAAATACATGATTTTTTTCATCTGCACACCTCTGGTTTTATGACAAATTTCTCACAAATCTTTGTTTCTAAGTTATATTTCGTGAAGTTTAACGTAAATTTTTTCCCATCTATTATCACTTCTGGTACTCCATAAACTTGATATTTCTCTCTCAGTTGTTTAATTTCTTCTGTATCTGGCCGATCATCTTCGTACATGTTTACTATAATCTCTCTCACTCTTACCTTATCTCCAAAATCTTCTTTTACTTCTTCTATTATCCTATCTGTATTTTTTGTGAGTAAACATTTTGGGTTCGTAAAGTAGATTATATCAACCCTCTGATATAGAGAGAATAAGAGAATAGCTAATAATAAAACACCTGTAAAAATCACTGCTACACTTTTAACCTTGGTTTTCTTGTCAAAAGCCATGCTATTATCACAATAATTACAATGAGAGCTGCCAAACCTATTAGCATTAAATATTCTTCTAGGAAGGATTTAGGCTCTTCTGGCGGAATGTAAGGAGGTTTTTCTTGAATAGAAGACACTGTTACTCTCACAGAATCATAAGCTCCTTCAGGTGTTTTCACCTCTATCAAATGCTCACCTGGGTCTAAGTATAAAAAGAATGCAAATCCCTTTCCTGGACTGGTAATTCCTTTGATCATTTTAGATACATTTCCATCAACAAATATAGTCACATTTGTGATTAGAGTTTCTCCTATATTATGGACGGTAAAGTGAACTTCTTTTGGTATTTTTCCAAATCCCGTTTGTCTTAATTTGATTTTCGCTTCTTGAGCAAAAACCATACTAATTAGAAAAAAGGAGAAAAAAACGATCGTGATCGTGTGAGCTTTCATATTATCACTATTTAAAATTCTGGGCACGTTCCATACCAATGATCCCAGTAAAGATTATCTATACAAACATCCGTGATATCATAGTCCTCAATCCAACAATAATCATATTTGGCTATAGCATTTTGATTTCTCACAGCGAAAGGACTTGAACAGTCAGAGGGGAGTCCACCAGTAAGACAACATTCGATTGTAATTCCACTTCCAAGGGGCTTCTGTTCACAACAAGATTCTGTAGGATTAGTTGCATCTGTACCATTAATACAATAATCGTAATAATCACACCCGGACATTTCTGGTCTAAAGTCATGACATTGACAGCTGATATTACAATAAGCATAGTGCGGACAGGGGTCATCTCCGACTGACCAATCACATTCTTCGCCTTTTAACGGTTCATAATTGCCATCGCCACAAACTGCTGGTTCGTAAAACTTCATTATCCTCCATTGGGGATTGCCTGGTGAATTGTCATAGCCCACAACTATGATGTTATCGTTGCTGTCTACAGCAACACCCCTAG
>JASEGC010000008.1 GCA_030018415.1 Candidatus Aenigmatarchaeota archaeon | reverse complement strand
CATAACCGAGCTTAATCACATCATAAACCGTGAGGGGTTCAGAGAGCATTCTGAGTAGATAAAGGTCACACTTTAAGTTGATGAACCTAAGCTTCTTTTCTCTAGCTTCATACAATGTTTGGGTTATGCGACCACCAATGAACTTGATGCAAGCTTTAACAAGAACGATATCGACAAATGGTTTTCCGTTTCTTCACAGTATTTTCCTTGGGATGAAATTTCCTTTAACAGTAAATACTTGAATATAAACAACTCATCACTTTGATTTCTTCTGCAATGGGCTGGAAGGCTTTGGTGATACTTGCTTTGCTCTTGATAGCATTTCTTTTTCCTGTTTTTAGCGAGGAAGCTTCGCTACCAAAAGATTTGTCATCCGATGAGATAGCAGGATATCTTGGTAACGTGCTCGCTTATTGGAAGCGAGTTTTAATTAGCGTGTTTAGGCGTGTTATAGGAAATTTTTCCCTTCCTTTAAAGGTCATGTTAAGAGGTGAGAAGTTTGGAAAAAAGTGTGAAGGTATCTGAAAAAGAAGAATTTCCAGAGTGTTTCATATACAAAGGAACTTTGCTACTGCTTCCAGAGGTTGCAAAGAAAATAGACGACGTAGTTAAAACATGGAAAGACAAGGAAACAGGATTCGTCTTAACAGGCGAAGACAAGATAGTTGACAATGCTCTAGTTCATGTTATCAACGACTTCTACCAATTGCCCACTTATGACGTCAACAGAACGAATAAACTAATAATCGCTTTGGATGATATAAAAGAGATAGCCAAGAAAAAGAACATAATCGCCATAGAGCATGTGCACCCGAATTCTGAACCCTGGCCAAGTCTAGCTGACATAGCAACGATGATTTCCATCGACATTCTTCTACACAAACCAATTTTACACATCATCGCGAACACTGAAGGTAAGAGACTCATCTTGTCTTTCCAGAAATGCCACGAGTGTGAAAACTCGTTCTTCAAGTTTCTCCTGTCAAAAAGAATGGAGGTGAAGAAAGAAAATGGGAAGCATTCATTTCCAGAAGGATGGGAAAATCTTTAAAGTGGATGAAGATGCCACTGGCGCAGAAATAAAGAAGATGCTAAACCTTCCCCCAGACTCTGTGCTCATCAACGCCAGGAACGAAGAGATCAAAGACCGTGATAGGATAGCTTCTAGAGTCAGGGATGGAGAAACAGTGGCAGCGAGACCGAGCTACATCAACTGGTGAAGAGAATGAGACCAGAAAAAATCTGGCAAGACTTCCAGAGGATTCGGAGGGTTTGGCCTGAAGCTGAACTCTCCGATTCCTTTCGCCATATCCGAATCAACAAATTCCCCTTGCCAAGACAATTCAACTATAACTCAACGCCTTTACTCATAAAAATGGACTTGGATTCGGATTATACTCAGCCTGAGGCTTACGTTGATAGGCAACTTAGAATATGGGATTCCTACGGGTGGAAGAAAAGCCGTCATCTGGATGAAACACTCACTCCATACGAATTCCTCCAGAAAGATTGACGAGTTATGCATCAATCCTGGAATGGATGGGTTAAACTATGTGTAAGGTTCGGTTGGGGTCCATGCTACGGTTTAGTAGATTTCGTGGTAATGGTCATAGATTTCATAGAGAATCTGAGGGAATAAGACAGAACGTGGAAAGAATAGTGATTCTAAGCAGTATCTTTGACACAGCATTCGAAGCCCTCTCTTCATCATGCCTCGAAACTCAAGTTTTTCTCTTCGGAAAAGTGAAGGGTTCAACACTCCTAGCAACTGATGCACTAGTGCCGAAAGATGATGATTATGAGATAAGGAACTATGGATGCGTCAAGGTTTGGAACGACTTCGTCATGAAAAAATTCCCAAGAATGGAAAAACAGGGAAAGACTCTGGTAGCAACGATTCACTCCCACTGCTTGGATACTTTAAGCGACGGAGACATACAAACTCATTTCAACGTTATCCAGTTCTACCCCTACCAACTGTCAGGTATTTTCAATCATAACAGGATACGCTTTTTCAAGTTTGACAGAGGGTTGAAAGAGGTGCCTTACAAGCTATTAGACTTGGAGAGGTTCGACAGGCAAATCCTGATCTTCGGAGAAGAAGGACAACTGATGATATCAATATCGACTGTTGCGTTGATAGGATGTGGTGGCGGGAACACTAAAATAGCCTTCGACTTAGCCTCTCTCGGCATCGGAAAACTCATACTCATAGATCCAGACGTTTGGGAGGAAAGTAACAGGAATCGCGCCCTCATTCCGTTGGATCATGTTGATATGCCAAAAGTGGAATCCGTCAAGCAGATAATAGAAAGGCATTATCCCGACGTTAAAGTCGACGCCTACAAAGCGAGAGTAGAAGATATTGCAGAAGATATTCTTTCAGAGGCTGACATACTTGTAATAGGACCAGACAGGTTCTTGACAAGGGAATACTGCAACAAGCTTGCGCTAAAAATGAACAAGAAGGCAGTTTTTGTCGGAGCTGGAATAAAAACTGAAGAAGGGAAAGTCAAGGACATGGGAGGATCGTAACTGTTTGCAACCGCTTCTCTGAAAGGCTCGAAAGGTCCATAAGATTTTAGCAATTCCTTTAACAACGAATAATTAAAAGTCATAAACGTTTTTTTCGTCATTCTATCGAGATAAGTTTTAACAATTAAAGATAAAAGAGTATTGACACTAAACAGTTGAATTCTTTTTTGCTAATCTTGATATCATTATAGTAATCTGCTAATCCTTCTCCTTATCTCTCGCACTTCTGGCATCCCACTCTCTATCTCTTTCCAAGATTCTTCTATCTTGCTTTCATTGTAAGATCTCTTCATCCTTTCCATCGCTTCCTCAATTTCTTCAGTCCATTCTGTCCTGTTTTTGATTCGCCATTTACCTCCACACTTGCATCTTCCCTCTTCGCATACCGGAGTATCGCATCCTATCATCATCGGACACACCAGATCTCTACAATCTGCATCTGAAGTACAATTGAACCATACCTTCTCCCATCTAGGCCGGCAGTGGCATCTTCCTTCAGTCTTGTTCTTGGGGATGTAACAGGTTAACTCGAAACCAAATTTAGTAGGACAGTATATGTCTAACCCTTCACAGTCTTCGTCAGTTTTACAGATCCTTAGTCTCTGCTTTTCCGCTGTCTTATTTATCAAGCTCAAGATTCTTTCCGTGCAATTAGCGTGTCTTTCTAAAGAGGCATTTATCACTTTTTCTATCACTAGTTTAGTAGGCTCTGGAACCTTCTCTAAAATCTTCTCTAAAACTTCTATGTGTTTATACCTCATTGCACATACATGCTCTGCTAGAGCTGTTACGTTTCTTCCTAACCCCCTACCTCTCTCGATCATCTCATCAAACTCGTTCAACTCTTCTTCATACTCTTCAACCAATTTTTCAGCTTCCTTTATTTTCCCTTCTTCAATTCCCCTCTTCGCTTTTTCTAGCCTCTTCTCAGCAAATTCAGAACGCATTCTCGCTACTTCTTCTGGTAAAGTTTCAGAAAGACTCTCCAATGATCTTTCTCTTCCTTTTTTCGAAGAGTTTATCGCGCTTTCTATAACTGGCTTAGCTTGCTCTGGAACCTTCTCTAAAACTCTTTCTAACACGTCTATGTGTATTATTGTGGCGTTAGCAACTAATGCATCAAACTCTTTTTTCTTTGCTAACTCTGCGATCATCTTGCCATAACTAATCGTTTCATCCATTTCATCTTCGTAATCCTCTGTTGTTTGTCTTGCCAGATCTGATTTTCCTTTATCTATCATAGCTTTCGCCTCTGCCAATCTTTCTGCCGCCAATCGCAATGCAAGCTTGGCTCTGGCTTCTGGTGCAAGAGTAAGTGCTTTCTGTAAAGATTCAATAGTCCTATCCAAACCATACAAGAAACTATCTGGTGTTATCCCTGGGTGTGGTAACTCTTCTTGTGCAACTACTGAGACTGTTAATATCGCCAATGCAATTAAGGAACTCGTCACGACTAACTTTTTCATTTACTCACTCTCAATTATTTAGAATTTCTCGTTTTAAAAATAAACAAGTTAATTAAAGTGCGGAATATAACAACTATTAAACCGGGAAAGTCACTGTTTTTTACAGTGTAATACGGTATTCCACCAATAATTTATCGTATGAAGTCATAGATTTATAACGATTAAAGAAAAAGAATTATTATGCGAATCAACGGCTTCGCGGAAGAAATAAGAAAATTAGGCGGAATAAAGTTCATTAAATTGCACACTGTTTCTGGCGATATTCAAGTTACTCTACCTAAGGAGAAGGTTCCAAAAGATGTTTTTGATTTGGTCGACAAGATAACAAGACAATCCGCTTTAACTGTCACTGGGAAAACGAGAAGAAATGAGGAAGCACCTGGTGGAAAAGAACTGATACCAAGGAGGATAGAGATCGTTAGCTTAGCTGAAACTCCATTACCGTTAGAACCTAGTGAGAAAACCCCTGCTGAGCTGGAAACAAGACTCGACTGGAGATTCTTGGACTTGAGAACAGAGAAAAGGTTGGCCGTATTCAGGGTTCAAAATGAGATAATAAGATCGTTCAGAGAATACTTGATCAAGAATGGTTTTTTTGAGATTCAACCGCCTTGCATAATAGCATCGGCCAGCGAAGGAGGAGCAAATCTGTTCAAGATTCCTTACTTTGAAAAAGAAGCTTATCTTGCTCAGAGTCCACAGTTGTACAAGCAGATGTGTGCTATTTCTCTTGAAAAAGTATTCATGATTATTCCAGTGTGGAGGGCTGAGAAATTCAATAAACCAACGCATCTGAACGAGATAAGGCAATTAGACATAGAGATGTCGTTCGTTCAATCAGAAGAGGATGTTATGAGAGTTCTGGAGAATGTTTTTGTCCATATCCTGAAATCTGTCAAAAAGAATTGTAAGAAGGAATTGAAGTTGTTGAACAGAGAGATAAAGATACCAAAGTTACCTTTGAAAAGAGTGACTTACACTCAAGCCGTAGAGAGACTCAAAAAACAAGGTGAAGAAATAGAATGGGGGGATGATTTCTCGAAATCGCAAGAAGAGAAACTCTCCAAGATGTTTGGCGATGCTTTCTTCATAAAGGATTGGCCTACCATGGCTAAGACTTTCTATACGATGCCCAATGAAAAAGACGATAAGATTTGCCACGCTTTTGACCTAATCCATAACGGTTTAGAGATAGCTTCTGGAACTCAGAGGATACACGTCCCTGATTTGCTGATAAAACAAATAAAGAAGTTCGGCATGGACCCAGAGAATTTCAAGTACTACATAGACTGTTTCCGCTTTGGCGCTGCGCCGCATGCTGGTTGGTCTTTTGGTTTAGAAAGAATAACGATGACTATAACAGGAATGAAAAATATCAGAGAATGCTGTATGTTTCCAAGGGATAGGAATAGGTTAACACCATAACTTTTTCTTCATTAAACGATAAAGTTTATTATCAGTCAACTTAAAATTTGTAGTGAGATGATGAATAAGTTCGGTGTCTTAGCTATTATTTTTTGTTTATGCATTCTATCTATAGTATCCTCTGTTTTATCGAAGCAATCCAGCCCAATTGGTCAGTTTAATGTGACTCCAGATTTTCTTTATTTAAATTGGACCAATAACTATACTTCTAACATAACCATAGAAATTAATCAGAGTTACGCTAACATTTCTGTTAAGATACTGAATTCTTCATCGAATGTTGTAGGTAATTATTCACAGACTAATCCATCGACATATTGTGACCCAAGCTATTATCATTTGTTTGTTATTAATGTTAATGGTGAATATAACGAGACTGTAGGACCAATAAATGAATCTGTGAATGTTACTATACTGGACACTAGTTTAGAGTACAATCATCTTCAATGTAGACCTGGTCGTTATTGGATTCAAAAATTCACGATCCAAAATGCAACACTAGACGATGAGACTGCAAACATAACAGTATTCATAGATATCCCAATCTCTTCATCGAATAACGCTAATATTCTCTCAACCGGAATAGGAAGTTTCGGTGGACAATTACCTATAAACTCAAGAACGTATCACTCATACTACTTTAACACTTCGCTAGTGCCAAACGCAACTGGTATTAAGATCAATCTAACAGGCTGGTCACTACCAAAAGATATGGACTTGTTCCTGTTAGATGATTCGTCTCTTTTAAAAACAAAATCTATCAACACTACTACTACAGAATCTTTGCTTTACAGCTATCTACCTCAAGGAATGATGTGGGAAATACGCGTTTATGGAAATTCGACCTCTCCAACAGATTATAGTGGAAGTATAATATTCACGACTTTGAATGTCACTAATGCTTCAAATACAGCCCAACAAGTTTCTTCTATCGATTTCGGGAGTATGAATGCTAGTGAAACTAAGCAATCAAACATAACCTTGAGAAACGAAGGAAATCTAACTCTATCGAGTGTTACGGAATCAAAAGAACTGTACATCATCAGAAGGTTTGGTGGAAATAATGCAAAAAACTTCACGATGTTGATTCCAAACTCTTCTATTGCTTCAAAAGTTAAAGCTAGCTTGAATTGGACCGGAAGCAGCAACTATTCACTGAAAATTTACGATCAGAGTGATACTCTCCTCGCAAGCTCGGCAAACAAACATATTAATGCTAACGTAACTGATGTGATGCAAGAAGAGTACAACGAGACGAGCAGCATAGGAAGTAACGCTGGTTTGTGGAGGTTTGAAGCAACTAACACTTCTACATCTGGAGATCCTTACAATCTCACAGTGTATGTTTATATTTCGCCTGAGAATTGGATTAGAACGAACTATAGCGTGATGACATTCAACAGAACTGGTAATAACAATTACATGAGAGATGTTCAGATTAACTTAACAGTTCAGAATAATTCCTTTGATGGAAATTACGAAGGTAGTCTTCAATACTTGGATTCTAACGGAGCAGGAATCAAGATTCCTATCTCCATCAACGTCAGAACACCTATGCTTGTTGTAAACAATTCTCTAAGTTCTATGACAAGCAGGATCGATGAAAACTATGGAGCAAATTTGACTAGGGGTCTAAACTTCATCTTGAACAACACTGGCTATTATGACTTGAGTTTAACATTAACTAACTCGTCTGGAATGTTAACTTGCATTTCTTCTGGTTGTAGTGGTCATTTCGCTACTTTGACTTATAATCAAACAACACTCATAAGCAACTATAGTTCACAGACTATTAACGTAAACATAACTTACAATAGCTCTATGCCTGTTGGTGTTTATGAGGGATGGATTTTCATCAACGCTTCCAACCCTTCTACATCGTTAAGCTCTCATCCGTACGAAACATTCAACCTTACTTTGAAACTCAACTTGACGAGAGATTTAGATGTGAGAACTTTTGATGTTGTTTCTGTAGATGGAGATAAAATCGTTGGAAATTCAAGCGTGGCAGAAAACATCACGGCAAAATTCAAGATTTACTACATCAATGGTTCTGAGATAGAGGCTGGGAATGCTTTGAACACTTCAAACTTCACCATCTGGTTAACACACAAAAACTCAACTTCTTACAGAATACCAGAAACTGGTGGTTTAAGCCTCTACAACGGAACAAACCCGATATACATAACTTATTATAGCGTTAATTTCTCTGTCCCACAGAACAAACCAGGTGGTTGGTATGATGTACATGTCGTTGCGAATTACACGAAAAACCCAAGCTATGGTGGAGAAAGTGTCAACCAAACCTTGTTGATAAACAGCAGTGGAGTTTATTTGAGCGCTATAACCACCAAAACGATACGTATGGACGAAGGGACAACTACTTACTTCAACATTACTGCAATCAATTATGGTCCTTTAACAGCTAATGGTATCATCACTTTCAGCAACAGTACTTGTCAGTATTCAGGAATAGTCGGAATCGCAGCCGCTACAGGAGGAACAAATTGTACTGGTGCTATTCCATCGGGCAATACATGGACGAACCTAGGCTTGAGTGGCAACGGAACAAAGGTTTGTAGGTTTGACTGGGTTATCACAAGCTATAATGTCTCAGCTGACAGATCATGTGGCCCATACCTTCAAATTACGTACAACGAACCAAACTTAGCGAACATTACTGGCATCAATATATATGTTTATGATACTAGTGTTACAACGACGACTACGACTACACCTTCTCAACAAGGAGGCGAAGAAACTACCACAACAACCATCCCGCGAGTAACTCCAAAATACCTCAACATATCCTCCTATTCTTCCATCGTTTCTGTAGAGCAAGGAGGCAATAAAACAGAGAGAGTGACAGTAAACAACATAAACGATACTCTATTACAGCATGTAAACTTAACAGTTCTAAACATCGATCCCACATGGTTCAGTGTCAGTCCTTCTACTAAGGTAAGGATAGAGAACAACACGAACTATACTTTCAGCGTTACATTCAACATACCAGAGAACGCAACAGTAAAGGATTATGCGGGTAAATTCTACGCGGAAAGCTTCTACGGTAGCGACACTAAAACTTTCACTCTTAGAGTAACTCCAGGAACAAGGATGCAGTCCGAAATTTTGGCAAACCTGTCTCGCTATCAATCCGAGGTTCAAGAATTGGAGAAAACGATAAACGAGAGTAAGAGAAAAGGATGGAACAACACGGAAGCAGAGGACCTTTTTAATCAACTCAAAGAAAAATTGAACCTGGCATTAAACTATGTCAACGCGAGCGATTACTGGTCTGCCTATGATTTGTTCGATGACATAGAATCTCTGCTGAATCAAACTAAAACGGCGATGTTGAAAGGCGAGATTGTAAAGGGTTTATGGGAATGGGGAAGATGGGTTGTCGTAGCAGTAGTAGGAATAGCTGTTGTAGTGTTGGCCTATCTCTTCTGGCCTACCCCAGGCTTTAAACTGGAAAAAGGACACGTTCCTGAGAAAAAAGAAGAGAAGGGCATACTGTATGAAAAATTCGAGAAATTGAAAGAAAAATGGAAGAAGGTGCAAGAAAAGAGATAATAAAGGTGAGATTATCAAGTTTGAAACTGGAATAATTTCTTCTCTGCCGGCAATCTTTTTCTTCATCGGAATAATCTTTCTCGCTTATTCTCCTTTAACGATGTCAAGAATTGTAGTGATGCAGAATGGCATTTTCATTACATTCTATCAAGAATTGAGTAAGAATGGTTTTCTGTCCGCTTTAATCTCTACACTCGATCACGTATGGACTAACATGCTTTGGATCGTTCTTTTGTTCTTGATCTTCATCAGCTTGGGGTTTATCTTCTTCATTCTTTTCTATTCAAGGATTGATTTGAGGATGTTGGTAGTGAGTCAGATTGTTTATATGATTTTAGTATCGATGCTCACGAATTTTTCTTCAGTATTACTGATGATCGCTCTTTCCCTTTTCATAGGAGTTTTGTGGGAAAAGAAGAATTTTGAACCAGCAAAGGATGATTTTTCAACGGGCTATTCAGTGATAAATGCACGTTTGTGGCTGATGAGCGTTTTTCTGTGCATAGGAATTTTTTTAATTCTCTACATGAATTTCCCGACATACGAGCAAGAAATCCTTCGATCGAATAAAGAATTGATGTTGAGTCTGTTGCCTGGTATCAAGGAAGTGAAAGAAGAACAGAAAAAAGACATAGTAGAACTGACTGAAGGTTTCAAGTCTACCCTGGCTGGAATATACAATTCCAAGAACGAGAGTCTGAGAACTCAGTGTAAGCCTTTGTACGAAGATATGACGCAGGCTTTAGATAGTTATAGAGATAGAACTGTTCAGAAGATAGAGGAGCAAGAATTGGGGGTGAGTGAGGAAGATTTGTCGAAGCATTTTCCTTTCTTCAACGTTATCAGTCAAATCACTCCTCTGTTGATAGCTTTGAGCGGATTCGCATTCTTTACTGTTTTGAACCCTATAATTGGAGTTTTTGGTGGTATTCTTTACAGTTTGATTAAAAAGTCGAGAAGAACTAGCATTCTTCCGAGCATTCAGAACATGGAGCAATAGAAGGATATATTTTCTCATGCAATCGGCAAATTGTCTTGCTCTCTCTGATGCTCTTACAAATTTTACAGAACTCAGCCTGTATTTGTCTACCATTCAGTTTTCCAGAGTTAATATTCTTAGTTAAATTATCTACCATTTCCATTATCTTCGGTTGTTTTTCTAGGAGTTTAACTTTGCGTCCCCTAGATTCATGGCTGTACTGAGAGATGGCTGGCTGTGTTAAGCCTAGAAGATCTGCAGCCTCTTCCTGAGTCAATTTATAGGTTGTTAGTAATTCTTTTGTTATCATCGACCTTATAGCTGGTAAGATCGTTGTGACTATCACTTCACAGAATGGTTTCATAATAATTTATTAGTGAGTCAAATTTAAATAGATATAACGGTGTTATATTTATCGAAGTGATCTTTATGAGAAGAGTTTATATGGATTATGCTGCCACTACTCCTGTTGATCCTCGAGTTTTAGAGGCGATGAAACCTTACTTCCTGAAGAAATACGGTAATTCGATGTCCCTTCATGCGTGGGGAAGAGAAGCAAAAGAAGCATTAGAAAATTCAAGAGAAACTGTCGCAAGTTTGATGAATGCTGATCAAGAAGAAGTGATTTTTCTTGGGAGCGGTACAGAAGGTTCTAACATGGTCCTGAAAGGTACAGCGTTTGCGAACAGAAAAAAGGGAAAACACATCATCGTTTCTTCCATAGAGCATCACTGTGTTCTAGAATCTGCTCGTTGGTTAGAAAGACAAGGTTTTGAGATCACTTACTTACCTGTGGATAAGTATGGTTTGGTTGATCTGAACGCTCTAGAGAATGCAATAAAGAAAGACACTATACTTGTTTCGGTAATGCATGCAAACAACGAGATCGGAACGATTGAACCGGTAGAAGAGATAGGAAAGTTGTGTAGAGAGAAAGGAATCTATTTTTATTCTGATGCAGCTCAAAGTTATGGAAAAATCCCAGTAGATGTTGAAAAAATGAACGTTGATCTGTTAATGGTTGACGCACACAAAATTTATGGCCCAAAGGGTACGGGAGCTTTGTTCATAAGAAAAGGGACAAAAATTGAACCTTTGTTGCATGGCGGAGGTCATGAATTCGGTTTAAGGTCTTCTACTGTTAATGTTGCCAGCATAGTTGGATTTGCTAAAGCCGTTGAAATTCAAAAAAAGGAAATGAATTCTGATGCGAATAAACAAACCAAATTTAGGGATAGATTAATTAAAGAAATTCTGAAAATAGAAGACTCTCATTTGAACGGGCATCCGACGAAAAGATTACCGAACAACGCACACTTCTGGTTTGCTTACATCGAAGGGGAATCTTTGATAACGCAGTTGGATATGCATGGAATAGCTGCCTCTACTGGCTCGGCCTGTTCATCAGAATCTTTGGAACCAAGCCATGTTCTGCTAGCGATAGGCTTGAAACCTCAAGAAGCTCACGGTTCATTGAGGCTAACGACAGGAAAATACACGACAAAAAAAGATGTGGATTATGTCCTGGAAATTTTACCAAAGGCTGTTAAAAGGTTGAGAGAGATTTCACCTTTCAAGGGAGGATGGGAATGAAAGAGGTCTTTCTTTATCCTGAGACTGTAGTGAGACATTTCAGAAAACCGAAGAACATGGGCAGGATGAAGAATCCTTCTGGCATCGGAAAGGTCGGGAACTTACTCTGTGGTGACGTTCTCTGGCTTTACATTAAAGTCAAAAAAGATGAAAAGGGTGAAGAAAGTATAGCTGATGTGAAGTTTGAATGCTTTGGATGCGTTGTAGCGATTGGGATAAGCAGTGTGTTGACAACGATGGTGAAAGGAAAACCACTGGAGGAAGCTTTGAAGCTTAGGAAGGAAGATATATTGGGAAAAACAGGTCCTTTGCCGCCGATAAAAGTTCACTGCTCTGTTTTGGCCGTTGATGCCCTTCATGAAGCTATCTATGATTACTACCTAAGAAACAAAACCCAGATACCAGAACAGCTACAGAAAGAGCATGAGAGAATCCAGAAAACACTTGAAAAAGTTGAGGAAAGGTTCAAAAAATACGTAGAACTTCAGGAGAAAGTATTTGGAGCCAAAAAAAGTTGAATCACTCTATTTGTCGATCAAGACTGCTTTTTTTATCCAAAGCCAACCACTCTGAGTTTTCCTGTCCCAAATTTTTTCTGAATCGACAATTTTAATTCTTTTCTTAAAAATCAAGCCATCGACGACAAAAGTCTCATATTCTCCACCCTCTCCGACCAAACTAACGCCGTATTTTTCATTCAACTCTTTCAAATCTTCCACGGTCTTTTTGTCTATTTCTCTTCCCAACCAACTTTTATCAAAGCCCTCAGCATAAACTCCGACTATCCTGACGTCAAAACCCAAGTCTATCGTTTCTCTCATGAAATGTTCAGGATCAGCATGCCAGAATGGTGACAGTAATTTTAATTTTAATTCTTTGCAAACTTTCTCGAATCTAGTCTTTTGATAATTGCTGAAGATACCACCACATGCCACTGCATCTATGTCAAGAATCTTCAATACTTTTTTCAGGTCTTCAACTTCTTCTTCCTTCTTTCCAGAAGTTTCTTTACTTATCAACGGGATGTCTATCGCTTCTGAGGATAGTTCTGTTAAACGAATGTTCGGGACATGGAACATCCAGGAATCCTCTCTTCTCGATATCATCGTCACTAAGTATTTTACATCGTATCCTTTTTTCAAGCAATGATGAACTGTCCTGACCGAATCTTTTCCCCCGCTGAAGAGAACTGCTATTCCCATCATCCATCAACTACTAAATACTCTAGATTTTATGTCTTTTTAATTGTATATACATTATTCTTGAAAAAAGAAAAAAAGGGTTAGAGGGATTTTCCGTAGTCCTTTGCTACTCTGGCAACATCAATGATGTTAATTTCACCATACGGCTCTGCTACGTCAGCTATCTCATTCCATCTAGGATCTCCCGGCCTTAACCCGTAGGCTTTGGCTACCGTTGGTATGTCCATTATGTTTATGATTCTGTCGTCATTGAGATTGTTTGTGTGTTGATAAACATCATGAATGATGAACATGCAAATTATAATTCAAAACTTGTCCCTGTCCCAAAAACTTTTTATATTTGAATCTTCTATCATTGAACATGAAACAAAGAACAGATATGTCTCAAGAGAAAATAAGAGAATGGGTCGAGTTTGTTGAGTCGCACAGACAAATTTTTGAAAAGATAGCTAGAGGTTTAGAGAAGAGAAGAAATGAGTCTTCTTAATTCTACATAGCTCAGGATCTTATCATAAATCCCATTTTCTCTCACGATCCTGATCAAATCTTTATCTCCAGAAACCAAATAAGCATTTTCGTTCATCGTCACGAACAAATGTTGAAAATTCATCAAAGTCCTCAACCTCATCTTTATTTTGAGTGGAATTTCTGTGAATTTATCGTCGATCTTAACCATGTCTATGAATTCACATTCTAAGGAATCGATGAATTTATCCCACAAGTCCTTAACTTCAGTTTTGGTTAAACATAAGCAGAGACCAATTCCCTGATTATCTCGGCCTTGGTAATAACAGAAGTGATGAATTCAAGTTTGTCCGAGTTTTCGATGAAAAACCTGAGCTTACTCAGAGTTTTCACTCGCTTTTTCTTTTTAAGAGCTTTGGCTTGATTCATAAAAAAGTCCATCAGCGTGTTCGTATCCAAGTATACCCTTAACTTCTCCATAGGATTTATTTTTATTCTTTAGTTAAAATATTCGTGAATTCAACTTGTTATACTTTACTTTCTATACACTATTCTTTAAAACAAAAAAAAGAGGGGAATTAAAGGGATTTTCCGTAGTCTCTTGCTACTTTTGCTACGTCAACTATGTTTATTATACCAGATTAAAGGGATTTTCCGTAGTCTCTTGCTACTTTTGCTACGTCAACTATGTTTAT
>JASEGC010000007.1 GCA_030018415.1 Candidatus Aenigmatarchaeota archaeon | reverse complement strand
CCCTGATAACTCCTGTGGAATAAAGGTAGAGAGTACTGGCAAAAGTTATAGAAATGACCACTATGATGATCATAACAAATATGTCGACTATTCCCTTCATGCTTAACATGCTTTCTAAGAAATTATTGCTTTTCTCTGGATAAATAAATGGATGTTTGAGTAATTCACTCATCAAAGACCCATAGAATAAGTCTTATGTGAACCGAAAATTCTTTGGAAGAATTGCATCAAAGCATTTCGTAAGAATAAGGAGAGAGAAACTGTTTCTTGCTTTGCTACAGCTGTTGTGGTTATACTTATTTTTAAATTTGCCGGGTCTTTGAATGATAAAGCATCATCCCACCAATCATTACCCTTATTGCCATTATTTCCAGCATCTTGCTCCAAATCTCTTTCATGAACCCAGAACATTATCCTTTCTTTGTCTCTTGTCGGTCCCCAATGAGATGCATTAGCCCAACAACTAACACTTATATTCTGACCTTTCTTGAATTCTTTATCACCTGAAGAACAATCACAATCAGCAATATCACATCCATGTGTTTGAGTCTTTAACTTGAACCACGCTCTCACACCAGATCCTGATACTTTAGTATTCTTAGGATTATTATAATCAGAAACTTTCCAGAACTCTACTCCGACGAAAGGCGAAACTTGATCCTCATCGCCTGTATTCTTAACCATCACAGTCACGTTTATGATATCCTTTTCATCGACTCCACATCTCTTGTGCCAAACTCTGGCAACTTTGGTTATATCGATTATGTTTATCACTTCATCACCGTCCAAGTCAGCTATCTCATTCCATCTCGGGTCTCCAGGCTTACTTCCATAGGCTGCAGCTACTGTAGCTATGTCCCTGATGTCGACTATCCCATCGGCGTATAAATCTGCTTGACATCCCCCAGATTCATTGATGACAGCTTTTATGTAAGAATCGTAAGTCACTTTACAATCGCAACCCATGACACTGGAGAAATAGTTCCTCATTTGTCTGGCAGATGAATAGCAACGGTAATTATGAGCATAAGCAGTACAATTCCTTCGGTATGGCGGAATATTATAATCATCTGGGTAACCTCCGGAATACTCCTGGCAGTCTACTGGTGGAGGTGGTATTGTCGTTGTTGTGGTTGTGGTAGAAGTTGTGGTTGTGGTAGTGCTGGCCGATGTAGTTGTGGTAGAAGTTGTGGAGATGGTTGTTGTTAAAGTTGTAGTCGTTGTGGATGTTGTAATACCAGTAGTAGTTGTTGAAGTTGTAGTCGTTGTGGATGTTGTCGTTCCAGTAGTTGTTGTAGTGGAAGTAGTGCTGCTAGTTGTGGTAGAAGTTGTAGAGGTGGTTGTTGTTGAAGTTGTTGTGGTTATTACACATGTATTCTCAAAAACACCATTTTCCACACGCACATTATTACTGGGGAACTCGTTCACACTCGAGTCAACTAACGTTACGTCTTTGAGGGTTAAACCACATTTATTGCCAGTAACTTCAAAAGTAATCGTTGCCAGTATTCCAGCGCCATTTTTTCCAGGTTCTGGATCTAATAATGTAGCAGCAAAAGACACGTAACCTTCGTTTTGATTTATCGTGCCGGAATCGACTGGATAAATTTTTCCAGGAGTATTAGGTTCTAGAAAGTGTCCTTTTGGAATAAAAGCATTAGTAGCATTCAACACATTTTTATTGTAATGAAGTTTGAAGGAATAAGACCATAAATCTACGACGTCTTCTACTCTTACATTAACATTAAAACTTCCAGGACAGTATGAACCTTTTACACTATCCACTTTTATAGTCCCTCGTGAAGGAATTGTAGTTGTTGGTTGAGTGGTTGTTGTTATTTTAGTTGTTGTCGTAAGTTTAGTAGTGGTTGTCGGTCGTTTTGTAGTTGTTGTAATCCTAGTAGTTGTCGTCGTTGTTACAGGAAAATAGCTTACTGTAGTACTTTTTGAATCTACTAATTCATCCCAAAGAGCTCTATTGGCCCTTAAATTACAAATAACTTCATAATCTCCCTCTACAGTAAAATTCGAAGAAAGTATCTTGTAAGTCTTATTCAGCTCATTAATGTCAGGGTATTCAGAATTCCCCAAATTTTTGGAGTCATGTATCTCTTTTCCTCCTGGATTTTTTAACCTTATGTCAAGGTGTAACGTATCTTTATAATATTTATCCCTGATTCCTCTCTGAGCTTTACACTTAACTGTAACAGTCTGTGGAGTCTGAAAACTGTTTGGTTCTGCGAAAAGTCCAGAAATAGCAGTCACGCCTATGGGTATTGTAGTTGTCGTAGTTGTAGATGTTGAAGTCGTGGCCAGCCCAGTCGTAGTAGTACCTGATGGGATGGTAGTGGTTGTTCTCAACAGAGTCGTAGTAACTTCTGCAGGCTTAACTCCTTCAGGCAAGCAATAGCAACAACACTCGTTCTCTTTACATTCCTTATATCCTGTTTCACAAAAACCTCTCATGTTCAAAAATTTACATGCATTGTCGCAACACTCTTGTAAGGATTTATCACAGTAATCTTGACTGAGACACGCAGCTCCTTCACCTTTTCTACTACAATCGTCCTCTATCGGACCAGGAATGGAAGTAGTAGTCGTCATCGAAGGAAATGGAATGTTAAAAGCACCATCGCTCACTTCATGTGAAATTTTGTTTGGGATAGGGAAGTTATCATCAGTCAGTATCGTGTCATAAAGGTCTAACGTGCATTTTCCTTCGCCAACAACCTTAAAAGTAATAGTAGCCAACTTTCCATTCCCACTCTTAGGCTCTGCTGGATACTGTGAAGTGAAGGCAACGCTTACTATGCCTGCTCTCTCATTAACCTCACTCATGATGATACGCCTTGGCTTGTTTAGAAAAGGTGCTACAGAAACATCTGTTGCTTTCAGAATACTGGCATCGTATTTCAATTTGAATTGGAAGGCGTAAAGATTGGAAACATCCTCTATATTAACATCGACCTTAAAAGTGTTATCTATGATGAAGTTGGGATCTACATTTGGCGGATCAACATAAATCTTAGTAGGACTGGCAGAGATCATGCTCATGCTGATTAAAAATGACAAGATTAAAGAAAGCAAAACTGTTTTTCGTGCTTTATCCACTTTAAATCATCCTTTCACTTTTTTAAACATCTCCTCAACCATGTACATGTCTAGATTGTCCACTGAATCATCCTTGTTTAAGTCTGCTATCGCATTCCAGTTTAAATCTCCTGGTCTTGATCCAAAAGCTCTTCCGACTGTAGCTATATCAACTATATCGATTTGCCCATCGCGATTAACATCCTCCTTGATTCCTTTTATCCTGGTTTGAAGGGAGAATTTATAAAAATAAATGAAGACAAAGGCTAAAACTAGGAAAATTAAGGCTAAAATTATGACTCTTTTGCGATGCATTGAATTATAATTTAATTTTTATCATAAAAAGTTTTAGAAACACCTTCTCTCAAATTTTTATGCCATGGGTTACCAAGATTGTATTTCTGTTTAGGTTTGAAGCACAACTGATTTATTCATGAATTACCTATGCTGTTGCAATTCTTATGTTAACACCGCTTACATTACTTGTTATGAATCAGTAAACCATTTTCTCCAAAATAGTTTTCAGTCTCTGTTTGTATGTTTTATATTTTCCCTTTGTAATATTTTGTAATGTTCGAAAGTTCTGATATTGGTTTGAAATCTTTATAACCATCCAAATAGACTAAGTGATTTCCAGTAAACCAATAACCTTTGTAGAAATACAATTCAAACTCACCAACATGTTCAGATTTTTTCCAGTATTTTTGCTCTGACCTTCTTTCCATTTTTATAACCTATTACATAATCTCCTTCTTTTAATTCTTAATTCTTCTTAAGCCTTGCGGTGTTTGTATCAAGCTTCCCTCTATCAGGGAGGTCCTCTTTTTGGGGAACAATCACATCTGATAGGATTCCAGTGGGAGTCTTCGGGACATTTACCAGCACCGCACTCAGGAGGAGTGAATTTATCCCCGCATGTATATCCACAAGCTGTGTTCAGATCGACGCATTTATCCTGCTTCCATGGATTTACTTTATACCCATTACATTTTCGACACCACTTACAGTAACCATCTAAACAGTCCCTTTCATTATTGTATGACGAACATGGTTTCTTGCATTCATAGTCTGTTTTCCCGAACATTCTTGCAACTCTTGCTATGTCGGATATATCAACCTTGTTGTCACCATTTACATCAACGTTTCGATGTTCCCATTTAGTTCCAAATTTCTTTGCTACTTGTGCAATGTCTTCGATTCTTATTTTACCATCATCGTTCACGTCGGCCTTTTCGTCGTAGTGATTGCTGCCAAAGGCTTGGGCTACAAACTTAACGTCAAACTCGTCAACTATACCATCTTGATTCACATCCTCTTTTATATTATTTGTTCTCCCGAATCCTTTCGCTACAGCATTAATATCTTTTATGTTAACATTACCATCGTTGTTGATATCTTCTCTGAACGATAAAACCTCTATTTCTTTCCATTCCAGAAAATCTTGGTTACTAGGTCTGAAAAACAATAAGTTATCCAGTTTATCGACGTTTACTGTAAAACTGTATTTCCCCTTTTTCAACAATACTTTTGTTGTACAATCGAAGCATCTACCATCAACAGTAGCACAATGAGGATATCCGACTGGAGTAATTTGTCCAGATTCATCCTTAGCATAGAGTTCAGCAGTCTCTTCATGACAATCCTTAACACCGTAAGCTGCATATCTTATGAAATCACAAGAGTGTACTGACCCTCTAATTCCAAATTTCTTTTTATTTTCGTATAAAGGATTCATTTTACAGCCACATTCTGGTGCTTGAGGGTCTATATAAGTACAATACCACCAATTTATGATGTAGTCTACAATAATGCCGATTATTAAGCCTATAATAAAACCAATTATAAAGCCACCTACTGCTCCTATTATGGCTCCTGTTAAAGAGCCCGAAGCTTTTGCTGTCAGTAGGACTCCAATGCCTTTGATCATCCCGATAACGGAATAAACAGAAAATGCCAGTCCAGCGATTTGAATCCCATCAGCAAGTAAAATGTAATGATATTCTCCGTATTTTTCTCCAAATTGTCTAAACTTTCCAGCTAGAGTTCCTGAAAATTTTAACGCAAAAGAGATTAGTGTTCCTTTTATCATAGATTTGAAAGTATTGTATTTTTCTTTAGGGTGCGTAAGATCTCTTGATAAGCCGGTAGCCTCTCCAGCCTTCTTTGTGTATTCGGCTTCCACTGTAAATTTTATATCTTCCACTTTGTCGATCAAGTCCGAAGCTGCAGAATTAGCTTCTCTTATAGAGTTTTCTGCAGCAGTTGAGGATGGATTGCCGTTGTCATCGACAAGAGGATAGCCATTGTCCCAAAGAGTATTTCCAATTCCTGCGGTATCTTCCATCTCTAGAAATATTTCATTCCTGAGCCTAAGCCATGTGTTTCCGTCACTTTCAGCAAAAGACCAATACCATTTGACATCCAAAGGATCTCCAGGGTTTGCCAACATGTCTGCCCTTTTTTCAATCGATTCTAAAACGTCAAGTAATTCCGTTTTTCTCCATCCTGGTAAAGTTTCTTTTGGTAGACTGTCTAAGTCTGTCCTCAATTGAGAAACATCTTCCTTTATACTTTGCAACACATCTTTTGGTAAGCCCTCGATTCGTGAATATTCATCTATTTCTTGATTTAACCCCCATATGTTAGATACTACCTCTAAGAGTAGTTGATCGTTCTGTAGGCTAACGTCAAACTTGTTCAAGAATTCTATTTTCTCCATGGCTTTATCTACTGTCGGTAAATAATCGATAATGGCTTGCTTCTGTGCTTGTGTCAGACCTGATCTACTATTAATTCTCTCTATCCACCACTCTCTTTTGCTCGCGGCAAAGATCTTAGCAGCATCTGGATCAACTCGATAAAGGTTCAGACCGTATTCTCGAGCATATCTATTGGTCTCTGGACTGCTACCAGATTCAAAAACCCATTCGGCGAACAATGTTTCTGGCTCAATCGGTTCGTTATACATCCATGCGTTAATCAGTGTTTGATCGGTAGTACCTCCTCTAGCGAAATAACTTGCGGCTGTTCCTGGGTACCCAAGATAATGACCAATTTTTTGATGATCTGAATTCAAAATAGCGTTCATGAAATCATCCATATCCACGTCCTTATGTCGTGATATGATCAAGTTATACGCATCTCCTATCCTGAAAAGACGTGTTTTTACTTCAGGAAAATTATTTTTTACATAATTTTCAAGGTCGATCAATTTTTGTTGATCATAACTATCAAAAAGAGAACCCATTTTAGACCCAGTTGCAACATTCACAACATCATAAAGACCTTCAACACCGAAAAAGTTTAATATAGTTGATGAATCGCCTTTCAATTTTTGAAACAATTCTCGACTCAAATCTATGGAAGGAAGTGTGCGATAAGCCGATGAAGCCACTTGAATCAAATTGGCGGCAAACGTGAGGAGATAAAACGTCGTCCTATCGGATTTTTCATTCTCGTACCTTACTCCTTCGTACATCAGAGTAGTGATTCTGATCAGATTTTTACAATTCTCTTCACCCCTGACTGGGAATACCTCGACTTTTTTGTTATCGCTCCTGAGGAATAGTTCGCTGTAGTATATAGGAAGAGGAGTCCCGACCCCAACTATTTTAACATCAGCCAACTTGTTGATGATGAAAGCACCATTACCACTGATTTTTATTTTTTCGCTTTGTCCGTCCCACTGAGCAACGTTTGGGTTCAACTGTTCTATTCCCTTGAATCTACTCACATCAATGTTCAACTTCAATTCAAACTCAGTAAGATTGCCCTTATGCACATAAACATAGTGCTGGCCTATTTGACCTTCTCCAACTTCTTTCACGAATCCGTTAGCACAAAAGAATACTTTTGTCTCTTTTTTAGAAACCTCTGCACAACTGGATAATTCTTCAGCAAAAACGATAGTCGAACTAAAAGTAGAGGATGCGATTAAAGATATGAGGAATAAACAGACTATTCCTTTTTTAAACCTCATGAATTTACCTCTTTTTTATCCTTAATCCGCTCACTTCCATTCTTAGTATGTATTCGCCTTTACACAAGCAAGAAGTATCGCCAAACACGTTAAGCCATTGATCTAACCCGATACTCGCGCTATTTTTAACAAAACCTTCACACACTCCAGGAGATTCGTATTCATTTATTTGAAGGATGTAATGAGTTTCATTCGTCGTTGATTTAATCCAGTAACAGGTGTTGTTCTCTTGTATTTTAACTAAAAACTCATCTTCACCTTCAATCAATTTGTTGATAGCTGATATCAAACTCGTTTCTTCTTTGACAGATTTAAAAAAACCCGTTATTCCCAGTCGAATAGTCTGAGTTAGAAGTGAGGATGAAAATAAATAAGATATTGAGATGATTAAAACAATTAAAATAATGATGGGAATTATTGTTCTTTTAGACATTTAAATGCCTTTTAGCTAAGATTGAATTAATCTTAATCATTTTCTTATATTATTTTACTTTTCAGCAATTAAAAAATATGGACGATCACAGAAGATAAAACTTAAGAACTTTACCCTTCTTCTATTTTCATATGATAAAAAGAAGAAGTAGAGAACAAGTAGAGAAAGATTTAGCCAAATTGGAAAAATTAATTGGAAATAGGCCAAAAGGGCAAGAGATCTTAAACTCTCCGTATAAAAGTGTTCAAACGGTCCTCCATTATATCCCACCTGAGATCCTACAAGAGAGACGAGATAAGATAGAGGAAATTAAAAGAACGATGACTGAGAAATCAGCCCAAGAAAAAATAGCTCAACTTAATCAATTGCAAATGCAGAAAGAAGCAAAACGTTTACTCCATTTTTACATATGGAATTTGTTCGCTACCAACAAGGAATTATCGTTCCCTGAAATAGTTAATAAAGTTAATCAGAAGTTTAGAAATTTAATCAGTGAGGATGAAGTGGCAAAATTTCTACTCGATGATAAAAAATTCGGAGAGGATTCGTTCTACGAGTGTTCTCCTAAGAATTTTAAAGACCGTCTAACTCACTTTTTTAAATATCCACTCAGGAAAAAGATTATCTCTTTCAAGAATTATCTGCGTGATTTAAAAGGATATGATAGTGTGGTAGAATATCTTTACGTTAAGGAAACATTCAGAGAACGAATGAAAGATATAGAATTGAAGTCTTTGACTGACCCAAGACTTTCTTATAGAGCGAATGAAAATTCACCGTTCTGGACTCTCTATCAAATTAAATTGGATTATGGGATGCTTCCAACTGAACTGATTACTCTTTTTCCAGATAAGAATAGTATAAGACAATACGTGGTATAAGTAAATTTCATTTTTTCAATGCAAAATCTTCTATGTTAACCAGACTTTTTGAAAAAGTCTTCGATCAGTTTGCTTAAATGTTTTATTTTTTGAATTTATTCGAATTAAGGTCAGACTTATCGAAAATGCTCTAAATCTACATAATTTAGTTCTCGAAAAGTTACTTACATGATAAACAATAATTAGAATAGGTTGATCAGTATGGTTAACGGAGATTACTTCTTCAAACACTCCGAAGAATTGAGTCAGAAGTATCCAGGAAAATACATAGCAGTAGCGGACGATAAATTGGTTGCAATCAGTAGGAACAATGCAGAAGTTTTTCAGATAGCGAAACAGAAATACCCAAAGAAAATGGTTAGTATATCTTACATCCCTAGAAAAGATGAATTAGTGACTCTTCTATGAAATTTCCATACATGAAATTTGATGAAAAATACCTTCCTATAAAGCTAAACCAATAAAATAATCATTAAGCCTTTACTGGGATCCTTACAACTACATCCTCTATTTCTTTTTTGGGAGTCTTTTACTAACATCCAAAATTTCAATGGAAATAACCTTATCACTTCTGATTCTATCAATAATTATTCCTTCAGCTACTTCATCGCTTATAAAATACTTTCCTTTCTGAAATTTTATGCTCATGACATCTGCTTTTGGGTCGTATGTTATTCTCATAATTTCACTTATATCTTTCAGGCTTAGTATAATATTAAATAAGTATCGTTTTTTCCATAAATACTACTCTCAATAGTTTGTCTTTTATTACTCTTTGAGCTACTTTTCTGCCAAATCTGGAGACTTCAACTTTCTCTGGTTTACACAATACATCTTATTAAACTTTTAGGAATTTTTCTTTCTGCTATTTTCTCCTCAGCAGGTGGCAAGTATTCAATTTTCATCCTATTATCGCCTTCCTCACTCTCATGTAAGGTCCACCAGAACTCACAGGAACATAATCCTCATGTCCTTTTCCGCAACCCGAACCCCTCATCTCAAAATCATCTGTTACTGCATCGACTCGACTCAAGAATTCTAAAACTTTCCCAGATATTCCTACTCCTTTGTAAAGTTCGCCAAGTTCCCCATTTTTAATCTCTCTCGCTTTGAAAGTGACTATCTGTAGATTGCCTCCCAAAGGATCTTCCATCCCTGTCATAGCTTTCATAAGGTAAAATCCACTATCAGTATCTTCAACTAGTTCATCATGCTTCCAATCCCCAGGCTCGATGTAAGTGTTGCTCATCCGAACAAAAACCTTCCTGGAAAAATCCTGTGCTCTGGCATTACCAGTGACATCAGAGTTCATAAAAGCTGCAGATTGTCTATCATGCAAAAAATTAGTTAAAACTCCATTCTTGACTAAAACAGTATCACTAGATTTTATGCCTTCATCGTCAAAAACAAAATAACCCCTTTCTCCTTTCAAAGAACTGTTATCGTGGATTGAAACTAAGTCGGAGATGATTTTCTTCCCTTTTAAAGCAGCCAAGTAAGATCTGCCTCTCAATACTTGATCAGCCTCGCAACCATGACCAAAACTCTCGTGAGCGATTACACCAGAAATTTCTGGGTCGACTATTATATCATGTCTACCGCCTTTTAGGACTTTGGCTTTTAACATTTGTATTGAACCATCAACAACATCTTTAATTTTTTCGTTCAGATCAATAGATGTGAACAATTCATAGCCTCCTTGCCTTGCCAAAACATAGTAATCGTACTCGATCCTCTTTCCTTCTTTTGCTACGGAGGATATAGAAAACCTGAAGAATGGTAATACTTGTCTTAAGACAGAGCCTTCAGTGTTCATGAATAAAGTTTCATTGCTCGCATGGGCCATTATCACAGATGCATTGACAATTTTCTCGTTCCTCATTAAAAATTCAAAAGTTTCTCTCACAGTCTTGACTTTTTCTTCTACGCTCACATCCTCTGGTTTTTTCTTGACTTTTATCTCTTCATCGATCTCCAATGGGTCTTTTATTACCAACTTGGAAGGTTTACTGCCAACTCTCCTAACTAATTTCTCTGTTTCATCTAAGATTTTTTCTTCATTCATCTCGTTGAAGCCAAGGTAATGCCATCTGTTGTCTGATATTATACGAATGCATAAACCAATAGAAGAAGCTGTATCGATGTTTTCCTCGGTTTTCTTTTTTCCTATACTGAAGCTGTTCCCTTTCTCAAACCTCACATCTCCATAGTAAGTTTTTTCTAAGATCCGAACGATTTTCTCCATCAAGTCTCTTGGTTCCATGATTAATATTTATCTGAAGAATTTAAATCAGATATTTTTCAAAGATTAGCAATTCCTATTAGGCTGATGATTACAGCACCAATGGCTAAGAATACCAGAATGATTGAAACGATGACTTGTAGCATGGCAATGCCAATAGCTTTTAAGAATCCAACCTTGAAGAAACTCATGACCAAGATCAACCATAAGAATAATCCTAGAATGATAGTTAAAAAGATGCCAAGAAAAACTGTGATAGAAGGAAAAACAAACAGATTGATAAACTTCATCAAAAGTGAGAAAAGGAGTGCCTTTAGAAAATTTGCTTTTCCACCTACCATCTTAACAGCTAACCAAAGAGTAAAACCTGAGATCAAGATTTCGACTAGAGCGCCTATTAAGAATGGGATCGATAAAGGCAAGTTTATCGGTATTTGGGATATTATCTTGGTATAATCTGGATAAGCCATTCCAATTTATCTTTGGTTTTTATGGTTAAATAATTCTAAACGCCCCATCAACGCATTTTTTACCAGCATATGCACAGTTGTAGTGTCTACTGCCATAATAAGTTAAACAGTAATATTCTGTCAACAAATCACCAGTACAAAAGTCTGTATGACTGAAAGGTTTACCAAGGTAGTATCCTGATACAGTACCTTTCACATAGTATTTTAAACCGCCATCTGTGTCATTGCAACTGTCAGGCATCGTGGTTGTAGTAGCATGCGGTAATGTCTTCCCATAACATATATTATGTTTGAGCATATAGAAAAGAGTTAGATTGCCATAAGTTCAGTTATTAGATAAGCATTTTAGATTATTCCTACAGAATAGAAAAAATATGAAATAAAGTAGAAAATTCTTTTATTTTTGATATAAAAGCAGGAGATTCCTTATAATTAAGAATAAAAGCTTTTCTGTCTCGCATTTAAATTTTTAACTGTTAGTAATTTCTTTTGTAGTGATAAAAGATGGAAACATTTTCACTCTTATTCTTTCTCAAGGATAGTTGGATTCAGTTCAAATTCTCACGAATCGTTAATAATGCTCATATCTTGGGACCGCCGAGTGAGGGGCGGTATAACAAGGCAGCGTTAGCGAGCCTTGCTTTTAGTAAGTACCAAATGAAAGGTGAATAGAAATGAATACAAGAATTTTAGCAAGCTTGATGGTGATAGGCTTAGTTGCTACAGCGATGGGAATGGGAACTTATGCTTACTTCTACGACATAGAAACTTCAACAGGAAACACTTTCACAGCAGGTACTTTAGATCTGAAAGTTGATGGCAAAGACGATCCTTATGTCTTTGTTTTCAGCATAAGTAATGCAAAACCAGGAGATTCAGGAAGTCATACATTCACAACTCATAATTAGCCATGGAGGTGGAGGTAATCCATCAGATGTTCCTCAGCCAAATTCAGATAACACAACACAGAACTGTACTGAAGTCTGGAATTGCACAGAGTGGACTCCTTGCTTCAACGGAACTCAGACAAGAAATTGCACGGAACTTAATAATTGTAGCAGGATTCTTGACAAACCCCCAGAATTCCAAGAATGTGATACGGATAACCAAACTCAATGTATAGAGGATTGGTCATGCACAGAATGGTCAGAATGCATTAACGGGACTCAAAGCAGAACCTGTACTGATGCTAATGGTTGTAACACAACTTTCAACAAACCGATAGAATTCCAGGAATGCAACTCGACTGAACTAAACTTTACTTGTGAAGATTTATGCGGAGATGAAATTTGTCAAGAAATCGTTTGTTTAGCTGATGGCTGTCCATGTCAAGAAACCGAAGAAAGTTGTCCGATCGATTGCTCTAACTCAACTGATAACACTACTCAAAACTGTACTGAGGATTGGAATTGTGCTGATTGGTCAGACTGTATAAATGGAACTCAGTCCAGAACATGCACAGATATGAACGAATGCAACACGACTTTCTTTAAGCCTAACGAATCCCAGGAGTGTAATTCAACGGAAAACATGACTGAATGTATAGAAGGTTGGTTATGCTCAGATTGGTCTGATTGTCTCAACGGGACACAAACAAGGATTTGTATTGACTTAAATGAATGTAACACTAAAGTCAACAAACCGATAGAAATCCAAGAATGTAATATAACAGAAATAACAGAAAATACCACAACCACAACAACTACGTCGACCACAACAACAGTACCCATCAACGAAACAACAACGACTATACCTCAGATTACTACAACCATCCCAGCGAACGAAACTACGACTACAATCCCTGAAACAACCACAACAACCCCTATACCAGAGGCTGAAACCTAATCTAAAACGTGGAGAAATTCTATTGACGAGAACTCTAAGCTGGGCGCAGTGAAGAAAACATTGAAATAATGAAAATTAGATTTTCTATTTGATAGAAAAAGTCACAGATTTATCTTTAACATTTCATGTTTTAAGCAGTGATAAAATGAATAAACTAATCGTAAGTTTTGTTTTAGCGACTTTGTTAGTAAGTGCATTAGGAATAGCAGTAAGCGCAGGAAGAAATAAAGCAGCTGAATCAATACCAGAGATAGAAAGAGGCGTATTTATAGATTATGGATATAGCTCTCCACCTGGTATCCTCAGGATTGTAGCAAATATGAAACAGATACTTACAGGTGGGCGCCAAAGATTTATTGGGCAGGTAAAGACCTTCCCGTAGATATCACTGTCTATACAGGAGATGAACCTATTTCCAAAACTTTTAGTGCGATTGAAGCAGGTTTTTTAACTTGGGATTCAAAAACCGGCACTTCTCTTTATGATACAATTACTGAAGCAACAACTGCTGGGCCAGGAGTAGTCCTTGATGGCAAAAATACCGTCCAATGGGTAACAATTGATGGACTAGGTGGAATAATTGGTGTGACTTATTATTGGTATTACACCGCCACCAAAGAGATGGTCGAATTTGATATATTTTTGGATAAAGATGAGCTATGGGCTACTGACGGAACCTCCACTGCTTTCGATGTCCAAAATGTTGCCACCCATGAAGCAGGTCATACCTTAGTTTTGCAAGACATCCGCTCACCAAAAGATTGTGGCCTAACAATGCATGCCTATACTTGGAAAGGAGACATACTGAAAAGAGATTTGGCTCCAGGAGACATTTTAGGAGTTCAGGCAATTTACGGAGAGTAGAAGATATAGTAAAATCTCAGCGCTAAATTAAGTGGATGAGAATTATACTAGGAATACAAGCATTGTATTAGACTTTCTTTTCCTTTTTTCTTACTCTTATTTGGATGAAGGAAGAAAGAATAGGTTTTTAAGCCTATTCTTGAATGATTAGTCAGAGGGAAAGAAAGTTAGGTTAGTGTAAGGAAGAAAAGCCAATGCGGTATTTTCTCACTTACACTCCCTTAATTCGCCTAACTCTCCTTCAAATTATTAAGAACTTTTTTATCTCTGGAAATCAGACAACCTTAAAGAAAGACATTCATCGTAGAAGTTCGTTATCGCTTTCTTGTTCTTTTCTGAAATATTGGAAGATTTTTTAATCTTTTCAATCCAATAATTCAATAGTCTATGAGGGTTATGCACACTAAATTCCATATCCAACACCTCGATTGTGTCTTTAAATACAAGACCTATACGGGTTGGATATTTCCACAGAGCCCTGGTAGTTCAGTTTGGATATTTGAACCAAAAAGAATAGCGCCCTCCTATCTATGATGACGAGATGTCCGATTGAATGCAACGCATGATGATATACATGCACCTCGCAGAGGGAAAGGCGAAGGTCGAGGGTTCAAATCCCTCCCAGGGCGTGAATCCTCGGGTATATCTCCTCAGACGTATTGTTCAAGTTTTTACGACTTCAAGGTTATCGAGTGGACGAATTCGACATACACAACAGGAGAAAGCATCTAGAAAGAGCCCTTGTTAGACTTAAGAATTCTGAGTTCTCTGAGACCAACAAAAGCCTGATCCTGAGATTTCTCGATGAATGCATATCGAATGGATTGACCTTAGACAGAATCCTGTTTTACCTAGACAAACTTCAAAGAATAGCGCGCTTTCTGAAGAAAGACCTTGCAGAGGCAAGGATAGAAGACATTAAAGAATTTGTGAGACAGATTGAACTCAATGAAAATTATTCGGAATGGACCAAAAATGGCTACAAGGTTGCACTAAAAAAATTCTATCGGTGGGTTGAAGGTTCAAAAGAATATCCACAAAAGGTCAGCTGGATAAAGACCGGTGTGAAGAAAAACAGAGAAAGATTAACCAACCTACCGACTCAAGAAGACATAGAATTGTTGATCAACGCTGCTTGTAATGTTAGAGACAAGGCATTGGTTTCTGTTCTTTATGAATCGGGTTGTAGGATAGGAGAGCTTCTGAACGTTAGGCTGAAAGATGTTGCCTTTGATGACTATGGAGTTGTAATGTTGGTCAGAGGAAAAACTGGTCCTAGAAGGATCAGGCTAGTTTCTTCTGTACCACGACTCTCAGTCTGGATTGATTATCATCCAAGAAAGAACGACCCAGAATCACCGCTTTGGATTAACATCGGAACGACTAATCATCACAAGCCGATGATGTACCAAACTGTCAGGTGTATTTTGAAAGATTTAGCAAACAAGGTCAACCTGAAGAAACCAGTCAACCCTCACATTTTCAGAAAAGCCAGAGCAACTCACCTCGCTTCAAAGTTGACTGAAGCTCAGATGTGCGAGTACTTCGGATGGACTCAAGGATCTGAAATGCCTTTCACCTATGTTCATCTTTCTGGTAGAGATATAGACGAAGCCATCTTAAGGATGTATGGAAGAATTCCTAAAGACAACGATGCTTTAGAATTCAAACCGAAAAAATGTCCAAGGTGTTTTCGCGAAAATCCTCCAGACTCACACTTCTGCATGACATGTCATCTTCCTCTGGATGAAAAAACTGCAATAGAGATCGAACAGAAGAAAAGAGAGTTCATCTCAACTACTATCACTAACGAGATCATCGAGAAGATGATAGAGGAAAAAGTCAGACAGATTTTAGCAAAGCGAAATCAAGATAGTGTGTAATAAGATGCTTTTGAAACAGTAACTTTCTTGATGATTCTCCATTTCTTCTCTAACTTACTGAGTATTTTGCAGCAGCGTGATTTACTTATCCCGGTCAGGAATGAGATCAGTTCCACGCTCAGAGGTTGCTTGAAATCCTTAAGTAGTTTTACAATGACTCTGTCGTAAGCTTCTGTCTGTCCTAATCTCCCGTATTTGCCTAGTGTTTTCTCGACTCGTCTTTGAGCTTCTTTCTCGACATACTCCATCAATTCTTCGATGGATTCAAACTTCAGGGTCTTTTCATTACCTTCTTTTTCTATCGAGACGCCTGTTCTACCACTCATATCTTGGAACCCTCTCTATCTTGTGATATTGATATTCAGCATTTTTGATCGTTCTTAACCTTCTCGTGAATTCGTTCAAATCCATGATACATCTCACTCTGAAGTAAGCGAAAACCCTATCTTTATATGCCCAGACCTTGTAGCCAAAAGGAAAGGCTCCCCTAAACTTTGACAAGCGATTAGCTAACTTCTCGCAGCTCACATTCTTGCATTCTAATTTAGCTTCAATCATTTCATTACCTCTTGATTTTCAATGATCTCGTAGATCCTTCCTCTCTTCTCATTGATACTCTTGACAAGACCTTTTAAGCATAGGCTATGCATGTAATTCCTGAATGATCTTTCGCCTTTCGGATATCTTGCTTGCTCTCTGTAGAAATCGAAAAGCCTTCCGCCTGGCAAACTCTTCCATTCTTTCAAGATCTTAATGATAGTTCTTTCGTCATCGCTTAACTTATCGTCAGGACAATTATTTTCAAAATTAAATTCAACATCATCGACTGAGTTCTTGCCTTCGCTTTCTGCTTTCAGTGCTTGAGATTTTAATAGGTTCAAAGCCAGAGTGACATTGCCAGAGCTTGCCTCTGCTATCTTTCTTATAGTCTCTTCCTTGTAAGTGTATTTTTCAAGTGCTTCTTCAGCTCTATTTATCAGTATGTCAAAGACTTGATCTGTTGTGTAGCTTGGGATTTCTATCAAACTTGTTATGCTTGCTTTGATTGTTTGATTCAGTTTTCTGTAGGAGTCGTATGTTTCTGCAATGATTATTAAGTTAATTCCAAGACTCAAGATCCTGTTCAGAGTTTCAATCTCTTTCAGATGCTCAAAGTGATCTAGGCAGATTGTTAGCGGCGAGTCTAAGTTTCTTATTTTTGCCTTCAGTCTTTTTGTCAGCTCATAGTTGCTCTTGCTAGAGACGATACAGTTCAAAGATAATAGAATTTCATGAAAGATCGCGTTGGTAGTTTGGTAGAGTGAACAATCAATGTAGATGGCTTTTAATCTACTCGATTCGTTGAAATGTTCGATAGCTTTCTTCGTCATAATGGTTTTACCTGAACCCGAATGACCATAAACGAAGGCATTAATGTGGCTCTTCAAACACATAGAAAGTTGATTCTGTTCTTTTTCTCGATGTAGAATCTTGTCGGGAATATGCAAGGGCGACAATACTTTTGGATCTGACAAAATCGATTTCATGAAAAGTAATGATTGGGGAAATGAAAAATAGGTTATGAATGTGTGGGTTGCCGTTTATTCCTTTAAAAGCAAATTCGAGTGTAACGTGATTTTAAATAGACTTTTTGGAATACTATTGCTCAATTTAAGACCAATTTAGATGCAAGGCTTTTTAGCAAGTTCTTCTCTTAAGACATAATAGTATACACTGGGATATGCACCAATTAAAGGTCCTAAAAATAAATAACTTACTAAGAATCCAACAAAAGGAATAAGACTTAATAACCAAATTAATAAACAAACAATTAATCCAAATACTATTATCGCAAAAATCATGCGCATCGCTCTACGACTGCTCATCAACCAACTCCTGTTTAAACTATCTAAGATACCCGATTCTTCTACCATCAATATAGGTATGGAGAGCCAAGATCTTGCTAACAAATACAGTGTAATAATTCCAGAGACAATGAATCCTATCGAAAGAAATACGATATGTTCTGTCGGAGGAAGGTGCCTTCCTACTACTATGTTTTCTGGGGAAAGAAAATAAGGTATGACGTTGAAAACATAAAAAATACTTAACAGTGTGATAATTATAAGAGGAAGAAAAGTTATGAACCCAGTTATTAAAGCAGTTGCGATGATTCGATGAAAGTTTCTAAATGTTTCACCAATCACCGTTGACACTTTTATTTTTTCGTTTTGAATAGCTTGTTTAACAAGAATTGGGTAACCACCAAATTGAACCAGAGCAATCATCGTAAACAATATTACTCCTATTATCATGATATTTCCTAATGATCCAAAACTAATGTGCTCACCAGTGAAAAAAGCGAAGAATAGACCGCCAAATATAACGGATACAATTAAATAAAAAGTAAAGAATAAGACCTGATAAATCATAACTTGAACAAAGTGCAATCTTATAAAATCTAAGATATTTTCAAAAGATTCAGCAATCGAAGGCATCTTTTTTAATTATAAATTTAAGAGTATAAGTTTTTTTAGTAAACGTAAGAAGTACCAACCTCCCAAAAAAATAATCTCATACATTCGTATCATTGTATCCTCGTTCATTGCCCCGATTGAAAGTAATGGCATTTTCATATTCTGATCTCATTGTTGAGACTTAGAACGGATTCTTCGATTCATCAGTGGCGTCTTTTTTGCTAGAATAATAGCTAACGGTGAAAGAAGCATGAGAAGCAGCAAAATCATGAAAGAAGGATGCTCTGGAATTACCACCGCACCAATAATCTGGATAGTGGTTATACCACCCATAGATGTTTCAAAGTAGAGGAAGCTGTGGGTTGTGTTTTCATTGGGTTTGAATGATATTTCTGAGTCACCTTCCTTAACTTTCCATGGATGTGTTGCATTTTCTCTTAGGAGTTCTTTCGGTATGGTCACGTTGCAGAAACCTATCATACCTTCCAGTTTAACGTCGAACATTATCCGCTTGTTATCCTTGTCGAATTTAAAGTTCCCAACGGTGCAGTTGCTCCAGATCACAACTCTGAACAACATTCCATCAGCGACCACTTCAAAAGACCTTGTTATCGATTCTATTGACCCACTTGTTTTCATTGTAATCGTAGTTTCGTGACATTCATCTTTTGCGATGGTATCCGTTATCGCTCTAGCCTCCATGATTTCGTCCGACCTTATGCTAAGGTAAGCTAGTTCGTATTCTTCTACAGGATACTCAGCCTCTGTTGCGTTGATGATGTACCTTATATCAGTTGCGTTGGGATCAATCATCACGAACGCAAAGTCCTCGCCATAATAGGTTTTTAACTCTTCTCCGTCAGCGAATACGCGCAGATACAGTCTGCCTTGTGGATCGTTGAGGAGAATGAAGTTTTTACTCGTGGGGATTCTACTTATAGCTTGCTCTATCATCCACAAGTAGGCCTGTAAGAAAAGTTCTAACACTTCTCTAGTGAAGGCCATTAACCAGAGTGCATGGTAGTTCATCGTCCCGTCTTCTAACAATCTTTTTGGTTGATGAGAGGCTATAATGAGACCAACTGTGTTGAGTCCAACGCTTGCTATAGCATCCGCCAAGAACGTGAGTACCTCTGGATTAACTTCGCCTTCCCATAATTCTTGCAGTATAGTTAGCAGTTGATCCGCGTGATCCAATAGTTTCTCAGCAGTTGGTTCATCCAAACCTAGGTTTTTGACTAAAGCAGTGAGCCAGATGGCCGCAGCTAAGTTTTCAGCTCCCCCCCATCCTTTGGCTTTTTCAACTGACTGTGGAGATAGGTTAACGTCTGTCCATGATCCGGTTTCAGCATGTTTTAAGAGTATCAGTTTCCCAGCAGGCAAAGTGTAGGCTCTCGTAGTCTCTTTAGGACTTCCATCTGGATCTTTGTATTTAACGACAACGTCGATTACCCCATCGACGCATCTAGTCGTCTTGATCTTTAGAATCATAGTTCTCTCTCTTCCAGCGCTGATGTCACCGTTCCAAGTTGCTGGGTCTTGGGTTTCGAAGTTGAGAGGTTTCAATGTTATCGTTATCGAAACATCTTCTGCGATGTGATTGCCTTCATTCTTTACTCTTATTGTAATTACTGCCTCATTCTTCCAGTACTCTAGCTTCTTTCTGTCTGATTCTATCTCGATTTTAATGCGAACGAATGGTTTTTCCACTACTTCTATTAATACTGTGACGTATGCTTCTCCGCCGTTCGAGGTTACTTTGATCTTTCCTGCGTACGGTTCAGGTTTAGGTTCTAAGTTTACAGTGTTAGCGGTCACTTCAACAGTATCAGTCTCTGTGGTTGTGTCTCCTTTATAAGGAGCAACACTGAGCCAATCAGATCCTATTTCTATGATTATATCCCATTCGAGCTTTCCGCTTCCTATGTTCTTGATGTTGAAGTACCCTTTCCTCGTTTCACCCTTCATTACTTTGCCAAAGTTCAGTTCAGTCGGTTCAGCATACAATTTTGGAACGAGCTCTTCAACACTTATCGTAATCTTCGCTTGTGTGTTGTATACGTTATCTTGTGCATCCAACCATTTCACATGGAGTACGATCTCATGATCGCCGGACTTTTTAGCTTGCAATGTGCATCCATTCTGATGAGTTTGTTCAGGATTTAAGTCACCTATTGGAAATTCTAGTTCAGAAGGTTCAAAACCTTCAGAAGGAACTTCTATCACTTCTTTGACATTGTATGCTTTATCGTTGCCAACGTTCTTTGTTTCCCATTGAAGGTTAACCCATTCTCCTACATTAAGGCTGTATCGGTCAGCAGTGAAAGAGATGATCTTTACGTCAGGTTTTTTTGGAACGAGTTCTGCAACACTTATTGTAATGTTCTTCTCTGTATAGTAAACGTTTTAATTCCAACGTTTGAAAAATGTGTCAAACGTTGGAATTAAAACTGATGCACCCCTGAAAGATTTAATCAAGGTAATTT
>JASEGC010000006.1 GCA_030018415.1 Candidatus Aenigmatarchaeota archaeon | reverse complement strand
GTGGAGATTATAAGATCATATGTAATTTAAGGGAAACGAGGATTGGAATTGATCCATTGATAGATTCTAACGATACAACCGTGAGATATTCTCCCATGACAACCACGACTACTACTGTGATAACAACCACTATAAGAAGAACTACAACTACTATAAGGACAACGACCACAAGAACAACCACTACAGAACCAATCTGTCCTGATGGATGTTTTATGGGTTCAAAAGTTGCGTTGTATATTGTCAGAGAAGGGAATATGCTGTGGGAATTTGTGAATTCCCCGGGGATCAATTTGGGTGTCATCCAGATGATTGTTGTTGTTTCTGCGCATGAAACTAACTAACAACAACCATTACAGGTGAGTTTCTTCAAGTGTATCTTTGGAATTGAATAATCACAACTTAATACAATTTTATTTATCATCTCCAAAATAATTAAAGAGGTTTGGAAATTTTCAAAGAATTAGTTGATAATATGAAAGAATTTATGATAAAAGAACTAGAAAAAATGAAGAAAGAATATGAACTCTTCTTACAAAAAACAGAGGTTAATGAAATTCAGTTACAGAAGAATAAGATAAGTTTCATCGACAAAACAACTGACAGTGGATATGGAATTCGTATACATTCCGGTGGGTTAGGATTCAGTTCGAGTAACATCTTCTCACCCTTTACAGTCAGAGAAACGATAAGGAATGCTTTGAAAAGTTCTGAGATGACTCAAAAAGTTGAATTCAATTTTCCTCAAGCTCAACCGTTCAAAGAAGTAGAGACTATCGACAAAAAAATAAAAGATGATGGTGAAGGGGCAGTTAGAGAGTATGCAAAACAAATCTTAGCTTCCATTCCAAGTGATGTTTTAATATCCTTCGGTAAAGTCAGGACTTATGACTCTCACATAGAAATAATCAACTCAGAAGGTTTAGATTTGAGGAGGGAAGAAACGACTTTCATGCTCGAGCTTTCTATCATTGTCAAGAAAAATGGAAAAAAAGTTGAATTCTGGTCTCACGAATACAGGAGAAGAATCCAAGATTTGCCGATCTCAAACTTAAATCAATGGATAGGAATAGCAAGAGATCAGCTCGTAGCCGAAATGCCAAAAACCGAGAGAACGACTGTGATATTTTCTCCGACGTCTGTCTTGGATGGTTTTGGTACTGTGCTTGGTAGCCACTCGACTGGCTCTGCAAAAGTTAACGATATGTCCAAATTCTCTCCTGGGGATAAAGTTGCTTCAGAAAGCTTAACGATTGTGGATGATGGTTTATATCCTTATGGTTTGATGACGAGTGAGTTTGACGATGAAGGCGTTCCACAGAGGAAAAATGTCTTAATAGAGAAAGGGGTGTTCAAAGATTATGTGTACGATCAGTTTTATGCGATAAAAGATGGAAAAGAATCAACAGGCAATGGTTTGAGGCAAGATGATACTTTTTTTGTTTTCGATGGAAAGTATGGAGTAACACCTAACGACAGAATATCTAACCTATACGTTAAGCCTGGTAAAAAGAGTCTTTGTCAATTGATAGAAGAGGTTAAACATGGAATTCTAGTCGATCGTTTCAGTTGGCTTGTTCCAGATGCTACCACTGGTAATTTTTCTTCTGAGATCAGAATTGGCTATTACATCGAGAATGGGGTGTTAACCAAGGCAATAAAAGGAGGATTAGTCGCTGGAAACATATTTGATATGATAAAGAACGTCTCTGGAATTTCTAATAAATCTGTCATAACTTCTGGTGGGACTGTCCTGGCTGGTATATGCCCTTACATAAGGTTTGAGAATGTGCAAGTGGCTGGGAAATAAATATCTTTAGCTTCAATAATTAGAATAAGGGGATTCATTGTTTTCCATCAAAAGAATAATCGCTTCTGTGGTCCTTGTTTTTTTGGTGTTAATTCTAATTGCCATCATATTTGGACCATCTGAGTATACAGGTGAAATGGTTAAAGTCAAAGAGACTACGACTATAATTAAAACTACTTCCACGATAAGAACAACCATTCCAACAACAACTCCAACCACAGCAGAACGACTAACAGGTGTCGTCCAACCAGAGACGATCTCTGATTGTGAAGCATTAGGTTGTCCTTCAGGGACGATGTTCGTCGGTAGCAAGAGTTCGAACAAGTATCATTATTGTGATTGTGTATGGGCCAAGAAGATAAAACCTAGCAATTTAGTTTGTTTTAAAAGCGTAGAAGAAGCAGAAAACATGGGTTATGTGCCTTGCAAAGTTTGTAAGCCATAGATTTAAAACGAGGAAAAATCAAAATAAATTTATGATAATTGAGCCAATGATAGAGTTTCAAACTCTCATATTTGCTCTATCTTTCTTTATTTCTCAGTTAATTAGTATAAAGTTTCCTGGAATAAAGTTTTATTTGATAATAAAAAACAAAAAACTCAGGATACATCATACCTTCACTGCTGGTTTGCTTGCATTGATCACAAGTTTTAGTGGACATTCTTTCTGGTTTAATGTCAGTTTGGGAGGAATGTTTCAAGATATCTTGTATCATTCTTGGAAAGTCCTGAGAAAAAACCTCAAATCTTAGTTCTTACTAAATTAATTTCATGAGATTGATATCTAAGAAAAAAATAGAGCAACTCAGGAGAAAGTTAAAAGATAAAAAGTTAGATGTGGCATTATTTCTGACTTCAGAACCTATTCATGACGTTAACATCGAATATTTCACAAGCTTCCAACAGACTCGATTCTTTTCTTTTGGCTGTTTGTTGATGAGTCAAGAAAAATCAATCCTAATAGTTTCTCCGTTAAGTTATGATCAAGCATTAGAAGAAGCAGAGGCCGATGAGATAATCAATCTGGATGATTATAATCGTAGTCTCACGGAAGTCTTAGAACAAAAATTGAAGAAGGTTAAGACCATTGGTGTTCGAGAGGATATTTTTCCCTACAAACTCTTCAAAAAATTTAAGCATCTTAAGTTCAAAGACATCAGTGACGTTATCCTGGAAATAAGAAGCATTAAAGAACCAAAAGAGGTAGAGAGGGTAGAGAAGGCGTGCCGTATAGCTGATCATGGAATAAAAATAATCGAAGAAAATCTTTCAAACAAGATAACAGAAAAAGAGCTGGCATTAATTCTTGAGCAGGATTTGATAAGGAAGGGGGCAGATGAGTTAGCGTTTCCAACGATCGTTACTTCAGGGAAAAGATCGGCTTACATTCATCCTTACCCTTCTTTTTCCGATCAGAAGATTCAAGATGGTTTAGGTTTGATAGATTTTGGTGTAAGGTACAAAGGATATTGTTCTGATGTAACTGTCCCGTTTACATTGGGTAAACTTTCTTCAAAACAGAAGAAAATTGTTCGTACAGTTGAAAAAGCTCATGAAAGGGCTATTGCTTACCTAAGGACAGGTTTACCCACTTGGAAAGTCCATGACCATATCGAGAATTTCATTAAAAGGAATGGCTTCAAGTTCAAACATTCACTTGGTCATGGTTTAGGTCTAGAATTACATGATTTACCTTTACTCTCATCAAAACCAAAGAGCAAAGAAGGATCAAAAGACTGGAAAGAAATTAAACTGAAAGAGAACATGACTTTTACCATCGAACCAGGCATTTATGAACTCGGAATAGGAGGATGTAGACTTGAGAATGATGTATTGATGACAAAAAAACTTCCAAAAGTTTTAACACACTCGAGATTAATAGAATTATAGTGATAGATTTGGAATCGAACAAACGTAAAGTGATTTTGCTTGGGGCAGCAGGTAGAGAATTCCATAATTTTAACGTTTACTTCCGTGATAATCCAAATTATGAAGTAGTAGCTTTCACTGCTGCACAGATTCCGGGAATAGCAGGAAGAAAATATCCAAAAGAATTGGCAGGTAAACTCTATCCCAACGGAATACCAATATTTCCCGAGGAAAAATTACCAGAATTAATTAAAAAATTACACGTAGATGAAGTTGTGTTTGCTTATTCTGACGTTTCTCATGAGTATGTTATGCACAGAGCCTCTATAGCTTTGGCTACTGGAGCCGACTTTAGGTTGATGGGTCCTAAAATCACGATGTTGAAGTCCAGAAGAACTGTCATTTCTGTTTGTGCAACTAGGACTGGGGCCGGAAAAGGTACGGTGGTGAAAAAGATATGTCATATTCTAAAAAATAGGAATTATAGATTTGTGGCTGTTCGGCATCCCATGCCATATGGCGATCTTAAAAAACAAATATGTCAACGTTTCACTAGTTATGAAGATTTGGACAAGTATAACACTACAGTGGAGGAGAGAGAAGAGTACGAACCCTACATCAGGAATAACGTTGTGTTATACGCAGGGGTTGATTATGAAAAAATTTTAAAAGAAGCGGAAAAAGAAGGAGATATAATTGTTTTCGAATCTGGTAACAACGATTTTCCTCTGATCAAACCCGATTTGTATATTGTTGTAGCAGACCCCTTAAGGCCTGATGGTGTATTTTCATATCCTGGAGAAGTCAACGTAAGATTAGCAGATGTAATAGTGATGAATAAGACTAATGTTGCAACGAAAGAAGACCTTAGACTCACAGAAGAGAACATCAGGAAGATTAATTCTAAAGTGAAGATCATTAGAGCAAAATCCATAATTTCAGTCGATAAACCGGAATTGATAAAAGGGAAAAGCGTGTTAGTTATCGAAGACTCGCCCACAGTTACTCATGGTTCATTAGGATATGGTGCTGGTTTAGTCGCAGCAAGAAAATATAGAGCAAAAAAAATTGTTGATCCGAAACCACACGCTACTGGGTCAATCAAGTCTTTATTTAATGAGTACAAGCACTTAAAGGATGTTCTTCCTAGTGCTGGGTATACTGAATCACAATTAAGAGATCTGGAAAGGACAATAGAAAAAATTGATTGTGATTCAGTTGTTTTAGGAACACCTTGTGACCTTTCTCGAATAATAAGAATTAACAAACCAGTTGTTCATGTTTCCTTTGAGCTTCAAGAAATAGGCAAGCCAAATCTAGAAGATATAGTGATCAATTTCCTAAAAAAAATTTAAATTGAATCAACTGTTTTTATTGACTTTATCGTCTCTTATAGCTAGCAAGGACCTTTCGATTGCTTTCGCCTTTTCTCTTTGGGGCACTCTTATTTTTTAATCTAAAATTCCTACTTCTTTTTTGTTGGTATTGTCCATGCTGCACCAACTCTCTCATTTTTTCGCTTCCCAAAGCGATGCTATATATGGTTCTCTTAGAATTCCAAATTCTTCAAAATCAGTGACTCACCAACAAGAAGACTTGGCGGTTTCTTTATTTTCCGCTAGTTTTGCCCCCCCGACTTTTTTGAACTAAGCGCAATGGGGTAGCCGTGATTTGAACACGGGATTTCTGGTCGTTAAACGATTACCAGCACCCCTTCAGCCTTTCGTAAGCTGGTGTCATAGACCAAACTAGACCACTACCCCTTCACAAATCATCCAATGGCTTTTAACCTTTTTAACTATTAAGTTGACACTTGAGTGTAAATTTGAGTAGTTTCTAATTTTTTATATTCTAATAATTGTTGAATGATTCTTATATTTGTTCCAGATTCTAAAAGATGAGTTGCAAATGAGTATCTTAAAGTATGAACATAAACATCTTTTTGGATGTTAGCTAATTTAGCAGATTTATTAATAAGCGTGACCGTTAGCCAAAATTACTGGAGACACAGTCGAAAATTTTCACACTTTTTTGACGGTTTCGAGCTTCGTCCTTTGCGTCCTTGCCCTCCACGCAAACTCTTTTTATATTCCTTACAGTCATTAAAAGGAACGTCGCATAAAAATAACCGTCTTATGTGAAATTGAGAAAAAACCTACGAATGAGGATTGGAGTTTCTTATCTCTTTTTTAATACAAAGAATAAGACTATCGATAAAATTTCGATGCAAATTAATCCGAATATCATTAAGGAAATGGATATATCATATAGATATCCAGCAAAAACGCTACCAACAAATAGAGCTAGACCATATATTACATTAAAAATGCCGTAACCTGTTCCACGTTTTGTTATTGGTGTTAAATCGGCAATTGCAGCTTTCATTATTGTTTCGTGCGAACCCATCACAACACCCCAAAAAAATACGGCTATCAGTATTAATCCTAAATTATAGGAGAATATTAATGGGAGAATAATGGCAGTGAGTATTGGTATAGATAATAAAATCAATAATCCTGCATGTTCATTTTTGTGTTTTATTTTCAGCTTGTCATACATTTTTCCCACTATTATTCCGAATATTGCATCGACGATCATAGCAATAGCATAGAAAAAGGGTATTTGTGCGTCAGATACAATTCCGTTTATCTTTAAGTGATATCCAACAATTGCAAAATTGATAAAACCGATAGTTGTAACAAATGTGAAAAACAAATATACCCAGAAAACTTTTGAAAATTTTGAAGATTCTTTTTTGCTTGTTTTTTCAAGTTTGCTAGGTGTTTTAAACTTAAAAAAAGTGATAAATAATACCATCATTAGCATTACAAATGGAAGCCAAAGCAGACTATAACCCTGCTGATAATCTGCAACTGTTTTCTGAGCAGTTCCAAAATACATAAAGAAAAATGTGAATATCAAAGGTCCGATTGTTGCACCAATCTGGTCGAGAAACTCAGAGATGCCGAATCCGAATCCTCTACCAACCTGTTTGGTTGCATAAGACACTAATGTATCTCTTGCAGGACTTCTCAATCCTTTACCAATCCTTTCTAGTACGATGAAGACTGCTGCGAATTGCCAATAGTTTGACAATGCGAGCAAAGGAACAGCCATAAGCAAACTATATCCTAAAATTGTGAAAAACCAATGTGCTTTTGCTTTATCAGAGAAATAGCCTGAAAATAAACGGATTGCATAACCCAATAATTCTCCTATTCCAACTACTAAGCCGACAATTGCCGCATTTGCACCTAAAGTGCTCAGATAAGGGCCATTGACGCTTCTTGCCCCTTCATAAATAATATCTCCTAGTAAACTTATTATACCAAAAAGAAGTAGGAGAATAATTGCATTTTTCTTGTTTTCACTGAATTTATTAAAGTATTTCTTGAACATAAATACGATTAAAGTTAAATTGTATTTAAATCTGTTGAAATGAAATTTGATTAATACGTATTGAATCTGAAACTCCAACCCCTCTTAAAAGAATCTTTGAATTGAGATTGATGGTTTTTTCTCGACTTTCTCTGCTTCGCTCCAAACCACGTTGCACTCTCGGCTTCGCCTCGGGGCATTTAACAGGGCTTATGCGGAAACCTCATTGCATTTCGGTTTTCCAAATTGTTCACCATGAGGTCGGAATTTTCTGGGTTACCTTAAAATTCCTCCGCTCGGCTCGCAACTTCGCATAATTCCGATGTTATATACTGTCGGCGAAGGGATGTCGTCATTTCTTTTTGAATCCCCCTCTTTTTACCATACCAATGATAAGCAAAACTAGAGAAATTATGAAAATTACCGGTAAAGCTAACAACATCCATAACATTTCAAAACTTTCGGGACCTGCGAATACAATAAATAGCATGTACATTGCAAAGTTTATTGCCACTAACACTGTCCCAGCTACAAGAAATATGCTTATTCCTTTTCTTAGCACTACCAATGCTAAAAAAATCACAGACAGAACCATTGAGAGGTACATTAATATTCCCATGAGGGAGGTTTCCATATTCCCTAACCTTTCTTTCCTCTTCTATTCTGATATGGTTCCAGACACATGCTAAGCCGATTGCGTATAACACCTTTTATACGTTGGAAGTTCGTTTTAACTCATTTCAGTTTTCTACGAAAACACATTTCTTTAGTAATTAATAAGAAAAAAACATCTCTTACAGAGATTCCAACCTAACTTTATTCACAACCTTAGAATCTTTTATCAAGTTAATCGTTGCCTTCGGTGCAAACAGTGAAATTTTAGGAGCAACTTCTTTTGGTCAAAATGAACCCCTTCCACCTTCACGATATCCTTCTTACCGAACTTCTTACTATCGATATTCATCATCAAGGACACAATCTTATCGCTCTCTGGTAGATCCAACGCTTCGATTACTTTTAATCCTTTCCCCAGCGGTTATATGATCGATCACAGTCCCGTGTTGAATTTTTCCAATTTTCACAGCCATCTCATCACCTATTATTTCGCGCGTTTTCGAGTATAAAAGTTTTTTTTGGTTCATAACCTATATCTATCCTAAAAGACAATTTTTTAATATGCGTGAGATAATCGTCGGAAGGAGAAAGGAGGATCTTGAAGAATACGGAACAAAATGTACTGGTTATATAGGAAAACATATAGTAGGAGAGGCAGAAGAAGCCCATTTAACTAATCCTATCGTCTTAGACCTTCTAAGACCTCATGTAATCCTGATTTCTGGAAAAAGGGGTATGGGAAAGAGCTACTCTGCCGGAGTGATAATGGAGGAGATTGCCCTACTGCCTGAACAATTCAGAAAAAACTTGACTGCTGTAGTTATAGATACCATGGGTATTTACTGGAGTACTAAGTTACCGAATGAACAACAAGTCGTTCAACTTGATCAATGGAGTTTAAAACCAACAGGATTAAAAGATAGGGTAAAAGTTTACGTCCCCTTCGAGCAAAAACCTGTCTTTGAAGAGGCAAACATACCAGTAGATTTTGGGATTTCTATCTCTCCTCACGAATTCACAGGTGAAGACTGGTCTCTGGCCTTTAACTTACCCATGACAAATCCTTTGGCAGTTAGTTTGCAAAAGGCTGTGAACAGACTCAGAGACAGAAGTGAAAAATTCTCGATGGATGATTTAATGTCTGAGATAAGGGATGACAGAGCGACTGATACTCGCACTAAATCTACTCTCGATAGCATGCTATCAGTCGCATCTCAATGGGGCGTTTTTGGTGAAGAAGGGATAAGAATAGAAGAGATAATGAAGCCTGGGATGATAAACGTATTCGATGTTTCTCGTTTGAGAGCAACAGAAGCTTGGTCTGTTCGTAATCTTCTAGTGGCATTAATAGCTAGAAAAGTATACGAACAGAGAGTGATGGCAAGGAAACAAGAAGAACTTGCAAGGATGGGAGAGATCGAGCTTAAAGAGAGAAAACCGATGGTATGGATATTTATGGATGAGGCACATCAATTCATCCCTTCTGATGCAATGACAGTCTCAACCAACCCGATTCTGACCATAGTAAAGCAGGGAAGAGAACCAGGAATATCGTTCATTCCACTAACCCAAATGCCTAACAAAGTTCATCAGGATGTCATATCACAGTGTGATATGGTTATCTCTCACAGACTAACCTCTAAGGATGACCTACAGGCCTTGCATGCGGTAATGCAGACTTACTTGGCAGAAGACATAGGAAAGTACATAGATTCATTGCCGAGATGGCTGGGAACAGCTATAATACTGGACGATAATTCTGAAAGGATTTACACTGTTCAAGTCAGGCCTAGACTTTCATGGCATGCTGGTGAAGCAGCTATAGCGGTTACTGTTTAAATTTTCCTCTTCTCTACCATACTCAAATATTTTCTTTTCAACCTTCCCCCCTTTATAGAGTCTTCTCACATGAAAGCCAAATAGAACTATCAATATCAGACCATGAATCAATGAAAGCCCATCGACTTGAAAGATGAAAATCGTGATCAAAGATGCTATGAACAGTAATTCTATGAGACCCGTGTTCTCTTCCCTTTTCATGTGAATGGTGCCTCCAAAAAGACAGATGAGACTTAAAATCAACGTTAAATCGACAAAATTTGACCCAAGTATGTCATCGACAGACAGACCAGGCTTGCCTTGTATCGAAGAAAAAATGGCTACGGTGAGCTCTGGGACAGATGTAGAGATAGAGAGGAGGACGAACCCTATCGCAAAGGTTGATAGTCCTAAAACTTTAGAGAGTGCGATGGTATACTTGATGACCCAACCACTACTCTTAATAGATGAAGACAATAAAAGGCAATAAAAATTATTTGGTTTATTTTCTCTTAAATTAATAGCTTCTTATTTTATTCGAAAAAGTAAATGGTAAATTTATCGTTGCAAAAATAATTAATAAAAATCAGTTGAAAGCGCCAGTGGTCCAGCCTGGTTAAGATCCGAATGAAAAGGATAAGCTTCCCAAGCTTGTGACTCGGGTTCAAATCCCGACTGGCGCAAAATTCATTCAGGAGAGGCTAAATCACTCACCAACAAGATGCCATCCTCATCTCCGTAGTAGTTTTTAATTCTAAGGACTGGTTTGAAGCCGAATTTTTCGAAGAAAGTTCTTGCTTTGACGTTGCTGATCCTCGTTTGAAGCCAAACTTTTCGAGTTTTTCTTCTAAGTCTTCTCAGAGCTTCTTGCATGAGCATGCTTCCCATACCTTCATTCTGACGATCCGACCTAACAGCTATGGAATAGATTAAACCTTCTCTAGAAAAAAAGGACATAACCGTAAACTTGTTTATCCTTGACCACTAAAAACTCATCTTCTCTGAGGAGTTCGCAGAAAGTTTCTACTGAGTAAGCATTCTTTCTCTATCTTCAGTATAGCAGAAAGATCTTTTGCTTGAATTCCCTTATTACCAGCATGCTTACCAAATAAGTAGGATTTTGTAAAGTTTATAAACCCATACTCTGATAATTTAGGAGAGGTGTAGCGAATGGTAAAGCGCACCGGACCAACTAATCCGATACTGAAAAAACTGATAGAAGACTTGAGAGAAAAGGCTATCAAGACTCAGAGTAATTTTTTGAGGGATATTGCTGAAAAATTGAACAAGCCTAGACGTCAAAGGATAGAAGTTAACATTGCCCATATCGAGAGATATACAAAGAAAGACGAGACAGTTATCGTTCCTGGCGTTGTCTTGGGCTATGGAGAATTATCTAAACCAGTGACAGTCAGCGCATGGAAATTCTCTGGACCAGCAAGAGAAAAAATAGAAAAGGTTAAAGGTAAAGCAATCTCAATAGAAGAATTAGTGAAAAAAAACCCGAGAGGGACTAACCTGAAAATACTGTGTTGAACATGAAAATTTACGATGCATCCAACCAGATATTAGGAAGAATCGCAACGAGAATAGCAAAAGATTTGCTCAGAGGAGAGAATGTCGTTGTTATCAACTGTGAGAAGGCTGTGATATCAGGCGATCCAAAAGTCATAGAAAAACATTATCTGAAAAGAAGACAGAGAGGCGATCCTCATCACGGCCCATTCTTCCCAAGAACACCTCAAGGGATAGTGAAGAGAGCGATGAGAGGAATGTTACCTTTCTATAAACCAAAGGGACGAGAAGCCTTCAGAAGGTTGAGAGTTTACGTTGGTATTCCCGACGAACTTAAGAATAAAGAATTCATTCGGATTGAAGAAGCGGACGTAAATAGATTAAGATGCAAATATATAGTTGTCGGAGACCTCTCATTGGCATTGGGATACGAGAAAAGATGGTGATCATGGCAAAAAAAGAAACCAAAAAACCTGAAAGAGAAAGGGTAATCCTAACTACAGGAAAAAGAAAGACTGCGGTAGCAAGAGCAAGGATCAAAGCTGGTTTGGGTCATGTGACGATAAACGATGTTCCCTTAGACCTTTGGCAACCAGAGTATGCAAGGTTGAGGATAAGAGAGCCTTTGATTCTAGCAGATGAGTTGGCTCAAAGAGTGGACATAAAAGTCAACGTCAAGCATGGAGGTATTGCTTCCCAGGCTGATGCTGTCCGACAAGCCATAGTAAAGGGAATGGTAGAATTTTTTAACGACGAAAAATTGAAGAAATTATACCTAGATTATGATAGAAGTTTGTTGGTCTACGATCCAAGGAGGACTGAACCTCACAAGCCTTCGAGAAGTAGAAAAGGATGTCGAAAACACAAACAACGTAGCAAGAGATAAATATATCTTATAAAATATATAAACCATTTGTTAAATGAATTAAATTATAATCGTATAAGTAAAATTGGTGGTTAATATGATCATACCTATCAGGTGCTATAGCTGTGGTAAAGTATTAGGCCATCTCTGGGAGGATTTCCAGAGACGCATTGAAGCAGGGGAAGATTCTAAGGAAGTCTTAGATGATCTAGGTTTAGAAAGATATTGCTGCAGGGCATTATTCTTAGGAAATGTTGACATGATAAAAAAAGTTTCCCAATTTAAAGTATGAATCGAGAAAGCTCTATCATTAACAATTTTAAGAAACCAGAACAAAATATATTCTGATAACTCGTGGCACAATAAGTAATGGTAGTGGATAACGGGGGATGGTTATCGTTAAAGTTGATCCTTTCAAGTGTGACTTAAAAAGGTTGAAGATAGAGAATATAGACGGCGTTTTCCTGTCAGGCGGGAGCAATGAATTCATATCTAAGAAGAGAGATTTTAACTTTTCAGTCATCAGGACATTCAGGAATAAACCAATCATGGGCATTTGCTTGGGATACGAGTTCTTGATAGAATACTTTAAAGGAGGATTGTACAGAATGGACAGGAAAGTTAAAAGGTTTTCAAACATATATGTGATAAGAGACAACAGACTAATCGAGAAGGGAAAGTTATCTGTATTTAAAAGTCACAGATATACTGCTGGTATTCTACCAGATTGCTTTGAGCAATTGGCATTGTGAGAATGAGATGATCGAGCATAAGCAAAGACCAATTCGGCATTCAGTTTCACCCTGAGATGGAACTAATTTTTTGGTGTGTAAAGAATGTTGGGGAAATAGAGTTTGAGTTAGAGAGACTGGATAGAAAAGAATTGAAGGAATTGACTAGAAGATTTAAGGAAAAGATGGGGAAGTAGTTCAAATAATGCTGTTTATAGTTGTTGAATCAATCAGTAGTAAAAAGAACTGCAACAGGAACTCTGGGATGTGAAAATTAGACGCCGGGAGTGTGATTTGAACACACAAGCCCTTGCGGGCACCAGATTTCTCTGATCTCCGTTGTATCATCATTTATCAGATACCTCTGGGTTCATCATCGAATGCTCGAGTCTGGCGCATTACCTGGTTCTGCCATCCCGGCATATTAATTAATTAGTCACCCTAAGTAAAAATTTATACTCAATTTCACTAATCTATCTTGGTAGGATGGTCTTAGAAAGATTAGTTGGGGTTAAAGAAGCCTTAAAAAATCCTTTTAAAACATTCTTTCTTGGCATTTTCATATCGATGATAGCTCTTTTCATCTCTTACACGATGTTCACTCATTCTACAGGGTTGTACATGACCATAATCATAACCTTAGCAGCCTTACCCTTCATGAACAGGCTTTTGAGATATGAGGAAAAGGAAGATGAGAGTATCATGGAAATTTCCACATTCACGGAAAGATACGGAGACATAATTATAGCTTACATTGCTTTCTTCTCTGGTATGACTCTAGCGATGTCAGCCAGTTTCGTCTTGTTGCCTGGAACTATCTCAGAAAAAGTGTTCCATGAACAGATAACCGAGATAAACATAATAAGAGGTAAGTTCGAGTTCGGAAACAAATTCATAGAGATATTCATGAATAATCTAAGCGTACTGATGATATCCTTCCTTTTTTCATTTCTATTTGGTTGTGGAGCTATATTCATCCTTGCTTGGAATGCTTCTGTCCTTGCCTCAGCAATCGGCTTGGTTTCAAAATCTTACGGCGGTGTTAAAGCTTTACCTTCTGCTGTTCTGATGTTTCTTCCACACGGGAGTTTCGAGATAGGCGCGTACTTGATAGGAGCTATTGCTGGTGGGTTAGTCTCAGCAGCTTTTACCAGGAGAAAATCTTTAAAATTTTGGCAAATCCTTCGAGATTCCTTCAAATTATTACTCGTTTCTTTTGTGCTCTTGATAATAGGGGGGGTAATCGAAACTGTTGTAATCATGATTTAGCCTGTTGTCCATACAATGAAATATTCTTATTCAACAATTCTGACTTTTGAAATTAGTTGAAACGAACGTGAGAAAAAAATTTGCGAGCCCAAAATTAAAATTTAGAAGCCTCTTCTAGATACATTATTGAATCACAAAGAATAGGGTATAATTTTAGACTCTATTTTGATTCTATAAATTTTAAGATCACTATAAGGACGTTTTATTTCAAAAAGTTCAGGCAAATGTTTAGTTAAATTATCCATAATCTGGGCATTCTAAATCGAATTTACAATTAAAAATTAATTATTTAAGTCTTACTTAAGAACACGATAATTACGGTTTTTCTTAGAAAAATAAAAATGCGAGCAAATTTTTCGAACTTTCCGAGACACAATTACATCTATATTTTTTTGATGAATTTGTGTTGTTATACATGAAACATAAATTCGGACTAAACTGGATAACCAACTGGAATTAAATAAATTGGCTTATGATCTTCAGGTATGGATAAAACATTTTGCACTTCTTGATCGTTGAAAGCTCCTACAACGACTGAACCAAGGTTTAGAGCAGTCACTTGCAAATAAACATTCTGTGCACTGTGTCCAGCTTCTAGATAAACGTATCTTTCCCCTCTTTCGCCGTATTTTGAAGTGGTTCTAGAAAAATCTGCTGTGATTATTCTTGTCCCAATCGTTGCTGGAAGTTTAGGAAGAAAAGCAAGAGAAAACACATGGAATACAACCAGAATGAGAAGAATGACACTGAAGAGTACATGCAACTTAACTCTACTCTTGATTTTAGAGACTTTAAGTCCGGTCAAGAATGTTAAAATAGAAAATGCTAAGATTAGATAACACTGTAAAGAAAAGGATGGACTTTCTAAGACATGCAAGAAGAGAGAAAATAAAGTTAAAAGTGCAAGTTGTTCATGCAATTTTCTTTTTTTAATAAACCCTGTAGCTATCGTTAAAATTAAAAGAATGAATGTGATTTTGCCTATCATCTAAATCCTCATGGTTTCCAAAATGTCCTTTTTTTGTAGATACCAAAGCATCTCGTGTCCAACGCACAAGCGATATCTTCAGCTTTTAAGAGCGAATCAACAAACACAGGCACGATCAACTCCATCTTCGATCTTATCTTCTTGACGAAACTTTCCTTATCTTCAAAACCTCTAGCTTTTCTAATCAGATCAATCCTACCTGCGTCTTCTTTGATAGCCTCCATGTATCTAACACATAAAATTATGATGAAGGCGAACTTGTAGGGAAATATGTTTGATAAGAGTTTGAATGATTCGTAGACTTGGAAACAAGAAATCATGGCAAAGGATACTACCGAGAGTGATGAGAATTTAATCGTTGCAATGATTGCATTATCAAAACCTGAGAATATAGTCCAAAGAATCAAGAGCATCGGTATCGTGAGGATGAGATACTTTGCTAAGAAAATCATTGTTTTTTTGAAATTTCTGCTGAAAATCTTGGCGAACGTCATTGAAACCAAAGATATCAATATAAGGACTGGAATGTTCTTTAGTATTAATGCTAGAATCATCAGCGATATGAATATGATTAACTTCACATAGCTCTTCCACATTTTTTCTCCACCATTTTTCCGTCCTTAATCTCCAAAACTCTGTTTGATATTCTGAACAAGGATTCTTCGTGAGTCATTATCAGTATCGTTTTCTTGCCGATGATAGAATTGAGTATCTTCGAGAGGTGATAAGGATCCTGACCAAATACTGGCTCGTCTAGAATCAAGATTTCAGGCTCGCTAGAAACTGCTGATGCTATTGTTAACCTTCTCTTTTCTCCAAGACTCAATGAATAGGGATGGGATTTCTTTTTGTGTAAAAGATCGTAATTGTTCAATAATTCAATCATTCGTCTGTTGGGAATTTCTTTGCCAAAGTTCTTAGGTCCGTAATTAATTTCATCTATGACGCTGTTCTTGAAAATTTGGAAGTTGGGATTCTGGAAAACAAAACCAATTTTTCCTGCAATTTCTTTGCTACTGTACTCATCGATTTTTTTGTTAAACAATTCTATTTTTCCTTTCCTGTTTTTCAATAAATTACACAAGCACAAAGCCAGAGTAGTTTTACCGCAACCGTTCTCACCAGTTATTGTGACGACTTCATTCTTCCTTATTTTAAAGTAGATGTTTTTCAATATTCTTTTTCTCCCATAACTGAACGATAGATTTTGAACGTTGAGAACATAATCATCTTCAGGCTTTGTCCTATGAACTCTTTGATGTTTTGTCAATTTCTTCAGGACTCCCATCCCACCTTTCACGTCGCCATTATAAACCAATCTTCCTTTATCCAAGATCAAACATTTGTCGAACAAATTTTTTAGAATACAAGGATTCTGTTCAGCAACGACTATAGTCTTTCCTTCTCTCTTTAATCGTTTCAATAATTTTAACATTTCTTTTTTCATGTTGATATCAAGGTTTGTTAAGGGTTCGTCAAAGAATAGTATTTTCTTATCCATCGCACATATCGAAGCAATGATGACTTTCTTCTTTTCCCCGTATGATAAATTCTTTATATCATAGTTCAGTTTATCTGAGAGACGGAATTTTTTTGCAAATTTTTTCACTAACTTTGAGATTGTTTTTTTATCGTAACATAAGTTCTCAAGACCAAAGGCTATCTCATGGGAGACTTTAGTAGTTAAAATCTGTGTTTCAGGATCCTGTAAGACTATGCCTATGTCGTTCTGTATCTTCTCTATTTTTCTTGTATCTCTGCCGTTAATTAAGACTCTACCAGTGAACCTTCCTTCTATCGTGTTCGGTATTATTCCAGTCAAACATTTCAATAGAGTTGTCTTTCCGCAACCAGAAACTCCTAGGATTAGAACAGACTCACTATCCTTGATAGAAAAGTTTATTCTTCTCAATATAGCCTTCGTAGAATAGCCAAAACTCAAATTCTTAACGTCTATCAAGTTACTTCCCTTTTGTACTCAGGTATGCTCTGACTAAGATGGGCGTTCCTATTAATGTCATTATGTAGCCAGTTATAAAAACTACACCAGCTGTTATAAAGGATACTTGTATGGGAGTAAATTTTATAGTTCCGATTTCAACTTCATTTATTAGACCGACAGAGTACATTCCCAGACCAATTATTAGACCACCGACTGTATAACCTATGGCTGAAGTTAAAGCCAATTCCTTAATGCTTTTTTTGTCTTTAGTTAACAGTCCAATTATGAAATAACAAAAGAAGTTTCCTGGGAGACCACCGAATATCGTTGCTGGAGATGGAGCTCCGTGTTTCACAGCACTTGCAATCGTTGTTCCTATGCCCGCGGAAAATCCTCCAACTAAAGGACCGAACAAGACTGCCATCGCACTCGGAATTATGACTGCAGGTCTAAACTGTACTGGAACTGGACCACCTGGGCTAAAGGCTATGACGAACATTGTCGGGATTGAGAATATTGCATACAATACTGCACCTATAGCTATCAAGACTATCTCTAGAGTACTTAGCTTGAATTTTTTCTTGAAGTCGATTTTCATACAGTTAAATAAAAAGATTAGGATTTATGAAGTTAACTATGGTTTGAAAAATATAACAGAAACTTTGGAAATTGGTTAGGTAGAGTGTAAAAAAAACAACTCGAATCAGACAGATTTTATCATATTTTTAACGCATATAATAATAACACCAATATTAATAATCCAAGACCTGGGTTAGTCAGGATACTCATGATTGTTACATACTTGTTCTTTTTGTTCTTTTTAAGTTTTATCGATCTTGGTACGAAGAACTTAAAGATAAAAAAGATTGTCGGTATAGAAAGAATGCCTTGTAAGAAAAGTGCACCAACAGGATTTTCACTAATAAAAAAAGAAAATATTAACAAAATTACTTGTCCAATTCCCACAAATATCGTATATATGAACATTGGTAATAGCATTTTTGATGCTTTAAACTTAGACTTATCGAACTTAGTAATCAACTAAAAAATGAATAAGTTATAGAAAAGACTGATAAAAAAAATATCGCATATTATAATTCCCCAGAAAACTAAAGCTGGACCCATAGCGATATCAAGGCCGTTATTTTCATAAATGGATTTAACTCTGAAATTCCCTAAGAATCTTCAACAAACCCTTTGTCTCAGGTAAGAATCTCTCATTCTTTAAAAGATCGTATATTTCTTCTATTGTCATGAACTTTCCTTGTTTTAATTCCTCTTTATCTATTTTTGGCATCTTATCTGTAACAAACGCATAAACTCTAGAATTCTCTTTTTCTTCAGGAATTCTTTTCTTGAAGCTCCTCAAAAATATCGGTTTTCCCTCGATTTTTGCCTCCTCTCTTGCCTCTCTAACAACAGCATCATCATAACTCTCTCCAGCATCAACATGACCACCAAAAGTTACACTCCAATACTCAGGAAACATATCCTTTGTCTTAGTTCTTTGAGTCACAAAAACTCTTCCTTTCTTGTCAAGAATGAAGAACATTACACTCCTGTGGATCAATTTTTTATCATGAACTTCTTTTCTTGTAGCCTTTCCTATGACATTATCGTCTTCATCGACAACATCGAATATCTCTACCATGAAAAACAACTTCTCAGATATCCTATTTAACTTTTATCTGTTTTTATTATGTTTTCTGGTGTCACTATATAATCAACTATGATATCATGACTTTCTCTTGGAATTTTTTCTACTATTTGAACTTCATGAACAGTCGTTACTAAAGGTGTTTTTTCGTTGATTTTACCGGTCATTTTTAACATCGCAAATTCTTTATCCCCATAACCTCCTCCTTTACCTAAACGAGTTCCGTCTGAAGCGACTCCGACAGAACCTTGAACTTTCAAATCTATATTTGGTAAGTCTTCAATCTTGATCCTTTTACCGTACTTAAAAGCTCCTTTAATCGTGCTAGCCTGTCGCTCCATACCTTTAACATCTTCTGGGTCTAACAAAAGAAAGAAATTTTGCTTTAATCTGGGAGTAGGCATTATCACTATCTTACCATCTTTCAAGGCATTTTCTCTGACTTTTCTTTGAGGTGTATCGGGATTAACGAAGATTACATTAGCTTTTTTATAGACTCCCAACTTTCTTAGATTCTCAGCAGCTTTATCCATACCAACAAAACTTGGAATTCTTTCAAAAACGGGTCTTGAAGGAGGGGCTATTCCTTCTTTTTTCATTCTATTCCAGATTTGTTCCCTTATTCTACGTTTATCTCTCTTGAAGTTCATGTTAGATATTTTATTTTAATTTTCTAATAACATTCTCTATTCTGTTGAAAGCCTCCTCTATTTTTTCATAAGCTGTGGCATAACTTAGTCTTATGTAACCTTCTCCATACTTACCAAACTCAGTTCCAGGAACTACTAGTACTTTAGCTTTCTTCAAAAGGAAATCTGCAAACTTAACAGAAGACATACCAAATGATTTAATGTTAGGAAAAGCATAAAAAGTGCCTTCAGGGTTCAAGCAAGTAATGCCAGGAATTTGTTTCAACCTTTTAATGACTAGTTTTCTTCTTCTATCGTATTCCTTCTTCATGTCTCTAACACATTTCTGACTTTTTTTCAATGCTTCTAATGCAGCTAATTGAGATAAGGTCGGAGAACACAAACCACAATAAAGATGTAACCTTGTCATACATTGAATTATCTCTTTGGGTCCTGCAGCATACCCAACCCTCCAACCAGGCATGGCATAGGTCTTAGAAAAAGATTGGAAAGTTATTACATGTTCTTTCATCCCATTCAAACTACCAATACTTATGTGTTTGTTATTATCGTAAACGAATTTTTCATAAGCTTCATCAGAAAATATTTTCAGATCATGCTCTGTAACTATATCGGCTAATTCTTCCAGAACCTTCTTCTTCAACATTCTTCCAGTCGGGTTTCCAGGTGTATTGATTAGTAAAACTTGAGTCCTGTTGTCGATTAATTCTTCTACTTTGTCTGGGTTAAGTTCAAAACCATCTTCTTCTGATAGGGGAATGGACACTTGAGTACCTGTAACAGATTCAACCATCGGTATGTAAGCTAGAAAACCTGGGTTCGGGACGATTATCTTTTCACCAGGATCTACTAGAGCTAACGTAGCCAAGAACAAAGCTTCTTGAGAACCACACGTAACGATTATCTCATCTGCTGAGACATCGATCTTGTTATCTTTTTTTAGTTTTTTTGCTATAGCTTCCCTCAAATCCAATCTTCCTTGAGGCGGGGAGTAATGTGTGTAACCTTGATCAAGTTTCTTCTTCGCGAATTGAATTATATGCTTTGGTGTTGTGAAATCAGGCTCTCCTGGGCCAAGAGAAATGACTTTTTTATCCTCTTCGGCTGTCTTCATTATCCGTGCAAATTCAGAACCAGGTAGTTCAAGGAATCTTTCAGAGATTCCACGCTCGATAGTCATAAGAATAAATATAGATAAAAGACCATAAAAATGTTTGAGATGTAAATTAAAAATCATTAAATGTAAAGTTTTTTATGGTGAACGGATGAAATTGGTGTTTTTGTGCGGTGGCATAGGCAAAAGGATGTTTCCTTTAACAGAAGATAAATTCATGTTAAAATTTTTAGGCAAGACTCTTCTAGAGCATCAGATTGAGATAGCAAAAAAAGCAGGCTTCAAGGATTTTGTCATTGTTGGGAACCCACTAAACATAGAGAATATTAAAGAATTGTGCAAGGACATCGATGCAAAAATCGAGTTTGGAATACAGGAAGAACCAACCGGCATGGCGAATGCTCTTTTAAGTGTCAAGGATATGATTAAAAACGACGAAATAGTCTTAGTCAACCCTAATGATGTTTTCGATCAGTCCGTCTACAAGAAAATTCTTACTGAACGTAAAAAAAGCGACTATGAATCCTACATAGTCGGGTATAAAGTTAAATCCTATTTTCCTGGAGGTTATCTAGAGCTGAATGAAAACAATGAACTGATAAAAATTCATGAAAAACCTGGAGAAGGAAATGAACCTAGCGATATAATTAACATAGTAGTCCATCTGCATAGGAATCCAGCTACTCTTCTAGAATATCTAGAGAAAACAAGAAGTGAAAGAGACGATGTTTATGAATGTTCCATCAGTAAGATGGTTGAAGACGGACATAAGATTAAGGTCGTGAAATATGAAGGTTTTTGGTGTGCGATAAAGTACCCTTGGGATATCTTCGATGCTGTTAAGTATTTTTTGGACAATATAAAAACTCCAAGAATCTCTAAGAGAGCGAAAATCTCTAAGAAAGCGAAGATTTATGGGGGGGTTATAATAGAGGATAATGTCCATGTTCTTGAGAATGCTGTTATTCGTGGTCCCTGTTATATCGGTGAAAACACAGTCATAGGAAACAATGTTCTCATCTGGAACTATACTCATGTAGGAGCCAACTGTGTAGTAGGCTATTCAACCGAGATAAAACATTCCTATATTGGCGACAACTGTTGGTTTCACATGTCTTATGTCGGGGATTCAATAATATCCAACAATTGTTCATTCGGAGCTGGGACTATTACTGCTAACTTCAGGTTTGATGAAAAACCGATAAAGGTCACTATAAAAGGAATGAAGAGCGAAATTGGATTGGATAAGCTGGGTGTCATAATGGGAAGCAATTGTAAGACTGGTGTAAACTCTTGCATCATGCCTGGCGTAAAAGTCGGTCCAAACAGCATCTTAGGACCTAGTGTAACCTTAACAAAAGACTTAGAGCCGAACAAGATGATAGTCGTTAATGAAAAAAGTTATATCATTAAAGAAAATGAAGTAACACTTTCTCCTGAGAAGAAGAAGAGCTTGATGGAGAGATTGTTGAGACATGGCTATGGAAAGAAAGATTGATAAAAACAAAAATATTTAAAAGTAAGCGAAAATTTATTCATTAGAACGGAGGCAAACAAATGCAAGTTTTAATATTGTGTGGTGGAGTAGGAAAAAGGTTAAAGCCTTTCACTGATGAAACGCCGAAACCTTTGTTAGAAGTCCTTGGTAAATCTGTAATAGAATATCAGTTAGATTTCTTTAAGAGACATGGCATTGATGACATAATACTCTGTACAGGATACAAACATGAGCTGTTCGAGAAAAGATATCCAAAACTAAAACAATCTGTTGAGAAGAAACCTTTGGGAACTGCTGGCGCGATAAAGAATGCGGAGAAATTCATAGAAGGTGATTTCATAGTAACTAACGGTGATAACATATTCTCTTTCAACTTTCAGAAATTGCTACAAATGTTCCAAAATACTAAAAATCCCATAATCGTGTTGACCCAACCTGTTTCTCCTTATGGAGTCATAGAAGTGGAAGGTGATAGAGTCATTAATTTTAGGGAAAAGCCTGTTCTAAACTTCTGGGTCAATGCTGGTATAACAATCTTCACCAAAGAGAGTCTGAAGTATTTTCCGGAAGAAGGTATGATAGAATATGATGTTTACCCAAAACTGGTTAGGGATAAAAAATTGTTCGCTTTCAAGTTGAGAGAAGGTTCCTATTGGTTGGCAATAGATACAGCAAAAGATATAGAGAATGCAGAAAAGTTGTTGTTGCAGAGAAAGTAATATTTTTACTCATTTACAAGTAAATTACTTAAATTTAAGTAATAAATAAAATAGTATGCGAGAATTAAAAATCCTATTCTCTTTAGGAAAGAGAGGTGCTTTAGAAAAAGAAGTTGCAGTAACTACAACAGAACTTGCAAATGAACTTAAAATTCCCCAACAAACAGTGAGTAGGATTTTAATCAAATTAATCAAAAAAGGATGGATAACTAGTAGAAAAGGGATAAGGGGTTATATCATAAGTATAACTCCAAAGGGAAAGGAATTGCTCCATAATCTTGATGTAATTCTCGATGAGATTTTTAGAAGAACTAAAAAAATCATCATAAGGGGTAAAGTTGTCGATGGATTAAAAGATGGAAGATATTATCTCAGTCAGAAAGAATACAGAGAAAGTATTCGTGAAAAATTAGGTTTCGAACCCTATCCTGGTACACTTAACATAAAACTGAACGATCAAAACACAAAAGAAAGACTAGAGAAAATGAATGGTATACGGATAGAAGGTTTTAAAAGAAATGATAGAATTTTTGGCTCGATAAAATGTTTCAGATGTAAAGTCAATGGTAGAGATGCAAGCGTGATAATACCAGAAAGAAGTCACTATGGCTCTGACATACTCGAGATCATCTCGTCATTCGAGCTAAGAAAAAAATTGAAATTAAAAAATGGAGATGAGGTTGTTGTAAGTGTTGAATAAAATGAAAACTTATGAGATCACTGGCTGTGCAGCATTGGCTGCTATATCTGCTGCATTTGAAATAGTTCACATTGGTTATCCAACTCAATGGGGAATGTGGATTGATGTTGTTGCAATACCTTGGATTTTAGCTTTTTTCTTGTATCGTGGAAGAGCTGCATTATTTGTTTCTATAGTAGGATCAATTATAATAACTCTTGTTGCGCCAAGCAGTTGGTTAGGAGCAAGTATGAAATGGTTGGCAACGATGCCGATGTGGTTAATACTCTGGGCTCTACAAAAATCGTGGAAGCTGCGTCTCAGAGATTTCAAGAGAGCTAGAGTGATTATTTCTTGTATATACTTTGCCGTAATCTTGAGGGGAATCATCATGATACCGACGAACTACTATTATGCATTACCAGTCTGGACTGGTTGGTCGCCTGAGAAGGCTATGGCTATGCTGCCTTGGTGGATAATTTTCTCTTTGAACGCAATTCAAGGGATACTCGAAGTAACAGTTGCTTGGTTGCTCGTATTCAAGTTCAAGTTGAAAAGGTTTGCGACATGGGAGTAGTAGTCGAGAAACTCAGTTTTTCTTATCCAAATAAAATTGCGTTAAAGAACATCAGTTTTAACATCGATGATGGCGAATTTCTAGGATTGGTCGGGCCAACAGGTTGTGGAAAGACTACTCTAGCTCTATGCATGAATGGTTTGATTCCAAATTCAATCAAGGGAAAATTTTCGGGCAGAGTTTTGATCGATGGGTTGGACACAAGAAAACATAAAGTTTCTGAGCTAGCGAGGAAAGTTGGCCTAGTTTTTCAAGACCCTGATTGGCAGATATTCAACCTAACCGTAGAAGATGAAGTCGTGTTTGGCCTAAGAAACTTAAGTTTCGATAAGATTAAAAAAAGAGTGAGAGAGGCTCTGAAAATAGTTGGTCTCAATGGGCTAGAGAAAGAAGAACCTCAAAGACTATCTCAGGGACAGAAACAAAAACTGTGCGTTGCTTCTGTCATCGCAACCGACCCAGATTTCATAGTTTTGGATGAACCAACATCCCAGCTCGATTACAAGAATACGCTGAGCATTCATGAAATCTTAAAGAAATTGAACAAAAAAGGTAAGATCATTCTCATGATAGAACACGACACTGATTTTTTAGCTAAATACGCTAACAGAGTTTTGATTATGGAAGACGGCAGGATTATTAGGGATGGAGAAACGGATGAAGTTTTTTCTAAAGTAAGATTCTTGAAGAAACTCGGAATAAAAATTCCAAGGGTATACGATGAAAGCAAAGATTAAACTCATTTTGTTGATAATAATTTCAACTCTTACTTTTTTCATAAAAGATTTAGTTTTAGTGACATCAGTTTTTTTAGCTATAATCGTTGTTATCTTTCTTTTGAGAATTCATTCAAAATTATTCGAATGGATAAAACCAATCTCAATCATTTGCGTTTTTATTGTAATTCTACAAACCTTCACTTATCCACCGATTAAGTTTAGCGTGGAAGGTTTCTTTTTTGGTATCATCATTTCGCAAAGGTTACTGGTCTTGTTTATTGCAGTGTTTGCGTTCGTATCTACAACTTCACCGAAACAATTGTTCGAAGCTTTTGATTTTCTTCCTTATAATCTTGCTTTGATGTTAACACTAGCATTCAGACTTTTACCTTTGATCAAGAATGAAATTATTATGATCATGAATGCACAAAAAGCTAGAGGATTAAATTTTAAGAGTATAAATGTCTTTAAAGTTTATTTCCCGATATTAGTTCCTTTGTTTGGAAAAACATTGGAAGGATCGAATCGCTCAGCTTTGGCGATGGAATCAAGAGGTTTTAAAGGAAAATAAAAGTTTATATGAATTTATATTGATGAGTGAAAAACATGAAAGAAAAAATCATAGAATTCATCAAGAAAAAAGTTAAAGAAGCAAACGCAAAAGGTGTTGTTATCGGTTTAAGTGGAGGACTTGATTCAACAACTGTGCTATTTCTTTGTGTCGAAGCCTTAGGAAAAGATAGAGTTTTAGGGGCAATGATGCCTCTTGAAATCAACAAGAAAGAAGATTTAGAAGATGCTATTCAAGTTTGTGAAAAATTAGGAGTTAAGTATAAAATCATAAAAATCGATCCAATCCTAAAATCTTTTGAAAAATTTCTCGATTTAAGAGATAAACTAGTGAAAGGAAATCTCGTGGCTAGAATAAGGATGTGTATCCTCTACTATTTTGCCAACAAAGAAAAATCACTAGTCGTAGGAACAGGAAACAAGAGCGAATACTTACAAGGTTATTTCACTTTACATGGCGATATAGCATGCGATTTTTTGCCGATTGGAAATTTGTATAAAAAGGATGTTAAAGAATTAGCCAAAGAATTAGGAATACCTGAGAAGATCATCGAAAAAACACCGAGTGCTGGGTTGTGGCCGAACCAAACAGATGAAGGTGAACTTGGCATCACCTACGAAGAACTGGATAAAATTCTACCACTTCTAGAGGAAAAAATGTCTGTTGAGGAAATTCACGATAGAACGAATATAAAAACAAAAAAAATTATAAAAGTGAAAGAAAGGATGGAAAAAACAGAGTTCAAGAGAAAACCGATAGAAAAACCATGAAAAATTGCACTAAAAATCGAATACAATTCGTATTTATGAATCAACAACTCAAAAAGTAAATAGCTCTTTAGATATATCGTAAGATGGTAAGATGAAAAAAGCTCTTTTCGTAGGTCGTTTTCAACCTATGCATCTAGGCCATCTAGAAGCGATAGAATGGATCCTTGAAAGATACAGAAAAGTCTTCATAGTCATAGGTAGTTCTCAAGAATCTAGAACAGAGGAGAACCCTTTCACTTTCGAAGAAAGAAAAGAGATGATAGAGAAAACTTTAAAAGGTGTAGGGATAAGAGATGATAGATACGATATCGTGGGAATACCCGATGTTTACGACGATAAAGCATGGGTTGGTATGATCTTGAAAAAAGCTGTATTCGACGTAGTTTTCACCCGAAACCCATGGACAGAAAGGTGTTTCAGAGAATTGAACATTCCTGTTGAAAAACATCCTCTCTTCGGTAAAATCTCTGCGAGTGAAATAAGGAAAAAGATTAAAGAAGGAAAGGGGTGGGAGAAATTTGTCTCGAGAGAAGTAGAAAGAATTCTCAAAAGAATTCTAAAAAAGTTTAACAAAAAATAATTAAAACTTTGATTTAATAATATGTCTTATGAAAGAAGAATTTACTTACGCCAATGCTGGAGTTGACATCTCCAGAGTAAAGAAAGCGCATAAATCCATTGCAAACTTATGTTCTGATTTCCCTTTTCTTCAGAAGGCAATTTCAGAGGACAAAAATGAATGAAATTACGTACTCTAAGGTCGGCATCGACATCAATAAACATAAAGAGATTGTATCAAAGATTTGGAAATTAATAGTGTCTACGTGGAAAAAATCAGAGTTTTGTAAACCCATTGATGTGAAAGGACATTATGCTGGAATAATCGACGTTGGATTGAAGAATTCATACCTCGCCATGCATGTCGATGGAGTAGGAACAAAAATGATTATTGCCAGACTAATGAATGACTTTAGAACAGTTGGCTTAGATTGTGTGGGTATGTGTGCAAACGACCTAATATGTGTTGGAGCCAGGCCGATAGCAATGATAGATTATATTGGGGGAAGAGAACTAAATTCGAAAGTTGTACAAGACATTATCAGCGGATTGGTAAAAGGATGTGAAATTGCAGAAATGGCCTTAGTTGGTGGTGAAACGGCTACAATGCCAGACGTGTTAAATGAGTATGATCTCGTGGGTATGGTAGTTGGGGTTGTTGACAGGAGTAAAATTATAACTGGAGAAAAAATGAAAGTTGGTGATGTTGTAATCGGCTTAGAGAGCAGTGGGTTGCATAGCAACGGATATACTTTAGCTAGGAAAGTTCTTTTTTCCAAATATAAAGTTCACGACTTTGTTGAGGAATTGGGAAAAACAATGGGTGAGGAGCTGTTGATACCGACGAAAATCTACGTTAAACCTGTTCTTGAGATAATAAAAAATTGTGAAGTTCATGGATTAGCGAACATAACTGGTGGTGCCTTCTCTAAGTTGATGAGGGTTGGCGAGAGGGCTGGAGTTGGGTTTTTGTTAGATACCATGCCCGAATTGCCGAAGATATTCAAGTTAATTCAGGAAAAAGGTAACATTTCTGACAGGGAGTTATACAGAACTTTTAATTGCGGTATTGGGTTCTGCGTTGTTGTTCCTGAGGATGAAACTAAAAAAGTCGTAAATATTTCTGAAAGATACGGAATTAGGGCAAAAAGAATTGGAAAAGTTGTTAAAGAGAAAGACGTGAAGATTAAAACTTCAACAGGAGTTATTAGCATATTGATTTAAATCTTGGTTCTGTTACATATAAGGTTGATTTTATGCTTTGTTACAGTTCGTTGATGTGCAGATATTCAAAGCTCTGGAATAGATTCAGAGATAAAGAATTCAGACATGAAGAAGCCTTTAAAGAATTGAATGAAAAAGATGAAAATTTAGTTAGTTGTTCTCTCTCAACTCAGAAAACATGATTGGTTGATGATAAAATCAGATCCCAAAGATTCTAGAAAAAGAATCTATAAACTAAAAAATCCAGAAGAAGCCACAAAAGAAATGGTAAAATAAAAATAAAGTTTAAAGACGATTCTATACCTAGTTTCCCCAAGAGCATGACGCCGAAACGTATTCCCAGCTTTCGCAAGGAGTCTTAACGAATCTAGTTTAGATAAAATCATATAACTTTGAGCTTATCTAAAGGAGTAGATTTTAATAAGCCAACAGAATTATAGATAACATACAGGAACAAATAAAATAGCAGTCTTACCAACTTTTGTTTTACCCCAAAAATTCTTTGTAATCACCAATGCTATGTCTGGCTTATAGCTCTCAATAAAACTTCTGAAACCTCTTGAAATTTTTGGTTTTTTAAATGTTTGGTATTTAACTTCTACTGGTATGATTTTGTCATTCAATCTAAGCACAAAATCAACTTCAGCCTTTGCTATGGTTCGCCAGTAGTTTATCGTTTTTTCCGGAAACATGTTTCTCAAGCTTAAGAAAACGAAATTCTCAACAATTGCTCCAACATCTGTTCTTCTTTCAATCGAATTAAAATTATCTATCACATAATTCCTTAAGCCTAAATCGAGGAAAAATACTTTTGGAACTTTTTTAAGCTCTGTTATCGGGTTTCTATAGAATGGCTGGATCAGACTTATTATATAAGTTTCGAACAGTATAGAAATTATTCTCTTAACTTCTTTGTAATAGCTCTGACAAGTTGAGCAGATTTCGTTATAATTTAACAGATTCCCTACTAAAGCTGCTAATGTTCTAACTATAGCCCTGTATTTGAATGCATCGCTGATTTTGAGAAATTCTACAACATCCTTTGAGATGTAAGTGTCGTAAATGTTTTTCAATATAGTTCTTTTTGTTTCAAAGTCTCCCGATTTTATTACAGCAGGATAGCCTCCAAAAATTATATATTCGTTCAAAAACGGGATAAACTCCTTCAAAAAAATGTCTTCTTTGATTTCAATTTTGCCTTTCAGTAGGAATTCCTTGATTTTCCTATTCCTTTCCTCGTAGATTCTAGTCAATCTTGGATTTTTTGCGACTAAGAACTCATAAAAGCTGAATGGGAATAACTCAAAGAAAAAGACCCTTCCAACTAAAAACCTTGCCATAGCTCCACTCAACTCTAAGGACGAGCTGCCAGTAACTATAAACTTTGCATTTTCGAAAGTATCGTACAATAGCTTGAGTTTTTTTCCAGGTTCTTTTACATAATGATATTCGTCCATCAAAAAGTAATATCTTCCGGACTTTGTCAAGAAAGTGTTAATATATTCTTTAGGGCTTTTTTCGAATGCTTCTAGTATGTCTGGATCTTCGAAGTTCAGGAACACTACATTCTTCTTTTTCTTTTCTAATTCCTTTTCTAAAATCTTCAGAAGGGTTGTCTTACCAGATTGCCTTGGTCCTTTAATTGCATACGCTTCTCTTCTATCCAGCCATTTCAATAAGTTTGGCAAAATACTTCTAGGGTATATCTCTTCCCTTTTCATATTAATATTAGTATTTTTAACAATATTTAAATTTTACTAATGTTATCAAAATAAAGAAAAATTCTAAGCTGGTTTTGAGCTTATTTCTAAAGATTTTTACACAAGCAACTCTATTATGCTTAAAATTTTCTGTCTAATATTCTTCAATTATTCATAAATGTAAGTTTCCCCAAGACCATGACGCTGAAACGTTACTATGTAAAGCACATTCTTAAGGCTAAATTTTATCTTAGATATGTGGATGACTTCGTAATTTTGCATAATCAAAAAATGAACTTATTTTATACAGACGGTTGATAAACAACTTCCTCAAATCCATAAAACTTGAATCGCACCAGAAAAATCCAGAGTAACTCTTTGATTTAACAGTTCTGCTGCATATAAGGTTGATTTGCATGAGAAGATTACAGATGATTAGAACTACATTAAAAGCTTTGGATGCTTTCTGAAGCCATATAATTTTATTCCTATTTCTTCAAATAACTGTGAGTCTGCCGTCGCAAAGGATGTATTGTCAATATATCCTACTCGTTTCTTATCTCGAGTATATAACCAAACCCTGCGTGATCCTTCATCAACTTTGACTCTTAAATCTCTTTCTTTAGCAAGCGATAAAAGTTTATCGTATCTTTCTTTACTGAGAAGGGGTTGTAGTCCTCCGAGCCACATACCAATTAGGTCTGGAGTATTCTCATTCTCACCTGCAAGATATAAATCTGGTTTAAAATCGCCTTGTTTGTATGTTTCTGCAACCCTTTTGAGTTCTACCTCCTTAACGATTCGAGGATAGTTTTCCAAACTATCTATAAGTTCCTTTGCCCTCTTCCATGCTTTAGACATTTTATCACTAAGAAGTATTATGAATAGAAAAAGATTTAAATCCACCCGGGCTAATACGCCATTTTTCGATGTGTTAACGTGTACTGGGCACAAACGGCAGTTGTAAATTTGATGTTGAAAAAAACGATTGGAGATGTTTTGAATAGGGAATTTGCTATAGACGATTATCAGATATTCAAAGAAAAAATAAAGAAAGCAAATAATCTTCTGTATTTTGTCGATAACACTGGTGAAATAGTTTTTGACAAACTCTTGCTGGAAACTATTCTGGAATTCCGCAAGAAAATCGGAATCAACCAAAACTTAAAAATTACTCTTATCGTGAAAGGTGGCCCAGTAATAAATGATGCTACACTCAAAGATGCCAAGTATATAGGAATGGATAAAATTCCGAACGTTGAATTTAGGATTACGACAAACAGAGACACAAATACCGGCCCAAGCTTGAATTCTAAAGAAGTTGAATCATGGATAAAGGATCATGATATAACTATTGCCAAAGGTCAAGCAAACTACGAGGGCTTAAGTCAATTCAATGATATATTCTTTATTCTAATAACTAAATACAGGATTATAGCCTCTGATTTGGGAGTTAAAGAAAGAGATATTGTTTTGAAGTATATGAAATGAAAATGAATGAGATAATGGTGATGATATTATGAGCGAATTAGAAGAGATAAAAAAAAGAAAACTTAATGAATTAATGAAAAAGTCTCAATATCCAGATAAACCAATTGAAGTAACGGACAAGAATTTTGATTCGATAATTCACAAATATCCTCTCATCTTGATAGATTGCTGGGCTGTTTGGTGTGCTCCTTGTAGAATGATAGCTCCTATGATAGAGGAACTTGCCAAGAAATACAAGGGAAAGATTGTTTTTGGAAAACTGGATGTTAATGAAAACATGGCAATAGCCAAAAGATTCGATATAATGGCCATACCTAATCTACTCATCTTCAAGAAAGGTAAACTCGTCGATAGAATTGTAGGTGTTCAGCCAATGCCTATCTTGGAATCAAGATTAAAAGAATATCTCGGAAAGAGTTAAAATTGATTAAGATGAAAACTGTTTATGGTCCTGTACCTTCTTGGCGTTTGAGAAGATCGTTAGGTATTGATGTAATAGCCAGAGAGAAGACCTGTTCTTTCGATTGTGTCTACTGTCAACTAGGTCGAACGAAAAATAAAACATCCAAGTTACAGGAATTTATAAGTGTAAAGAGACTCGAAAAAGATCTCAGCGAAGTAATAAACAAAGTAAAAGTAGATTATATCACTTTTTCTGGGATGGGTGAACCTACTTTAGCTTCGAATCTTGGCCAGGCGATAGATGTAATCAGAGGACTTGGCAACATACCCATTGCGATATTGACAAACTCTTCACTCTTTTCGAGAAAAGAAGTAAAAAAGAATCTATCCAAATTAGATTTTATAGTTGCGAAGTTAGACGTTCCGAATGAAAGACTACTCAGAGAAATAAATAGACCTGTGGAAGGGATAACATTTGATAGAATATTGGATGGAATCAAAACTGTTAGAAAGGAATTTAATGAAAAGTTTGCCCTTCAGATAATGTTCATCGATAAAAACAAGGGTTATGCGTCTGATTTGGCAAATTTAGCTAGAGAGATACGACCAGACGAAGTTCAGATTGACACTCCTTTAAGATACTCTCCTATTAAACCGCTAAACTCGGGAGAAATAAGAAAAATAAAATCCGAGTTTGAAGGATTGAATGTAATTACTGTTTACGAAGCTGAAAGACCAAAAGTTGAAGTTCTCGATGTGGATGAATACTTGAGAAGGAGGCCTGAACCTTGGAAAAAATAGCATCTACTGGAACGAAGGGAGAAGTAGGTAAATCAACTTTTGCAATTCTCTTAGCGTATAAACTATCCAAGAATAAAAAAGTTGTTTTGTGTGATTGCGATGTTGAGTGTCCAAACGATTATTTGATCTTAAACCAGAAATTGAAAAATCAGAAAATATCCATCAAGAATATCCTGTTCTAGATAAGAGAAAATGTGTCAAGTGTGGTATATGTTCCAAGACTTGTAAAGAGAATGCTATCTTCTGGGTTAAGGATAAATACCCTGTGTTTATCTATGATCTCTGCACTGCTTGTGGAGCATGTATGATAGTTTGTCCCAACAAGGCTATAAAAACTAAACAAGAAAAATCTGGAGAATCCTTTATCAACAGAGTTAATGATAATTTTTGGCTCATTACAGGAAGGTCTAAGCCTGGAATTACTGAGACGGGTCCCATAGTTTCGGAAGTCAAAGAAAGGGCAATAGAATTTGCAGAAGATAGAAAAGCTGATTACATAATTTTTGATACCGCTCCTGGAACACATTGTAGTGTTTCAAGCTTTGTTAGATGTTGATAAGGCCTATGCAGTAACAGAACCTACTCCGCTTGGTGCACATGATTTGAGTTTGATACTTAAACTACTTCAAAAGATAAAAGTCCTGTCAGAAATCGTCTTGAATAAAGCTGATGTTGGGAATAAAAAACTCATAGAAAAAATTGCTAAAAAATTCAAAATTAGGATTTCAATAGAAATTCCTTACTCAGAAGAATTGGTTAAAGCTTATTGTGAAAAAAACTTGAAAGGGGTGGTGAGTTTAATATGAGAATACTAATCCCGGTTTTAGAGAATAGAGGCAAAGAATCGAGAGTGTCTCCTCACTTCGGTAGAACCCCCTATTTCGCTCTGTATGATTCAGAGACTGACCAGTTAGAAATAATAGAAAACAAGAGTGAGCATTTCGGTGGGTTCGGAAGACCAGCAGAGAATATGTTGAAGTATAAACCAGATGTTGTGTTTGCTTTGGGGATGGGGCCAAGAGCTGTTAATCTGCTCAGATCGAATAACATTAGAATAGAAACAGGAGACTACGAAACTGTTAAAGAAATAATCGAGAATAAAGATAGATTAAGAGAATTGGAAGAAGCTTGTAAAGAGAGTGGGCATGAATAATGAAAATAGTAGTTGCATCAGGAAAGGGTGGCGTCGGAAAGTCTATGTTAGCCAGCTCTCTAGCCTTGCTTTTCTCTAAGAATAAAAAAATTGTCGCATGCGACTGTGATGTTGATGCTCCCAATCTGGGGTTATGGTTAGGAATAACCGATTATGACGAAAAAGAAAAGATATCAACTTCAGAAAAGGCAGAGATAATCGATCAAAAAAGCTTTGGATGGCAACATCCTGGAAGTGTGTAAATTTCAGGCAATAAAAAAGATAGATGGGAAGTATGTTGTTAATCCATTTTTAATATCATCAAATGTTATCTTCCAGATAATAATCCAACTCTAGAAGAGATCGAGGCTTGTACACCTTATCTGGATAAACAGATAGAAATCATTAAACCAAGAATAATTATTACTTTAGGTAATATAGCAACCACTTACATCCTTCAAAAATTTGGGTTTAAATCAGAAAGCATGTTTAAAATACACGGAAAAATTTTTCAAGTCAATAATCTTCTCCTCCAAGCTAAGATCATCCCGATGTACCATCCAGCTTCTGCTTTGTACAATCTAGGAATGAAAGAAATCTTGAGAACAGACTGGGGAAATCGAAAAATACTATTCAAAACTTTAATATAGAAAAATCTAAGAATATTTTCGTATGCACATTCACATACCAGATGGGGTATTGCCGATTTGGTTTTGGGGAAGCGGATATTTGGTAACGTTTGTTTTTCTAGCTATAACCCTGTATAAAACAAAGAAGGATATAAAGAAAATACCATTAACGGCGATGATGGTTGCGGTCATGTTAATCGTGATGTCGATACCTCTTGGCATTCCATTCCACATAAACTTGAGTGTTTTTTCAGGACTAATGGTTGGTATGTATTTTTCCTTAATAGCTTCTTTTGTCGTGAACTTGATTCTTGCATCATTCGGTCATGGTGGCTTAACTATAGTAGGATTAAACACGATCATACTCTGGTTCGAGGCAATAATAGGAATTCTTTTGTTCAAAACTTTACATAAATTGTCAAAAAATTATTTTATGACAGCGAGTATTTCGACGTTTTTTGCATTAGTTTGTTCGGCTTTCTTAGTTATCGGCGCGGTTGCTATCTCTACAGTTAATCCAGCAGAATTTTTACATCATCATAAAGAGATGGAACGTCTTCAAGTTTCTTTACCGACCTTTATATTAATAACACTCCCCATAGCTGTTATCGGAGCTGCATTAGAAGCTTTAATAACAGGTTCTCTCGTTCAATACATTAGAAAAATTAAACCTGATTTGTTAGAGAGGGGAAAATGAGCTCGATCTATCTTATTGATTATTATTCGAACAGTATAGATAGCATAATCCATCGTTCTTCTATAATTTCCAAATTAATCTTTCTTGTTTTAGTCTTATCTTCAATATTGCTGACGAAGTCATTAATCAACCTTTTGTTCATAGTTTCTACGATATTCATCCTGATTATAGTAGCGAAGCTGCCTTTTTTGAAGATCTTAAAGTGGTCTCTATTCTTAGTATTCTTTGCTTCTTTATTTGCAGTGAGTCAGATAGGTTACGGGTTACTTCCCATTCAAACTACTTTAAAGGCCATGTCTGCATCATTATTGATGCTCCTGATAATTTGTACGACACCCTACCCAGAAATATTCTCAATCTTTAACAGGATTTCTACTACATTAGCATCGATCATGTTCTTGAGTTATAGATTCTTTTTTCTACTTTTGGATGAAATAGAAATGAAGTTGAAGGCAATAAAAATCAGGGGTGGATATTCTGGCAGTCTAATTAAGAGAATGAAGAATATAGGAATGTTAATAGGATCTCTGTTTATTTTATCTATTGAGAAGAGTGAAAGAATTTACAATATTTTGAGGATAAGAGGATTCAAGGGGAAAGTTTACTGTTTTAGAGAACATGAGTTTGCTCCCAGAGACTTATTGTTAATAGGAATTGGATTGATTATACTATTAGGGATGTTTGTATGAAAGAGGAGATTGTTAAGGTAGATTGCTTAAAACATGTATACCCGGATAAAACAGAAGTATCTGTATGTGGTTTGTCATTTGTTGTTCACAGAGGAGAAAAAGTCGTCTTGATAGGTCCTAACGGCTCTGGTAAAACGACATTACTTCATCATATCATCGGTCTTTTAAAGGCTACTGAAGGTGAAATAAAAGTTTTTGGGCTGAATCCTTGTAAGAATTTTAAAAAAGTCGTGAGGAGGATTGGAGTAGTTTTTCAAAATGTCGATGAACAGCTGATTGGACCGACCGTATGGGATGATATTGCTTTCTCTCCAATGAATTATGGATTAAGTAAAAAAGAAGTCAAGAAAAGGGTAGAGAAGATAATTAAGGAGTTAAAGATAGAATACCTAAAAAATAAGATTCCACGTTATTTAAGTGGTGGTGAAAAGAAAAAGGTTGCTATTGCTGGAGCTCTTGTGATAGAACCAGAATTACTTGTTTTAGATGAGGCATTGAGCGAATTAGATCCTGAATCAAAACGTATCATGATAAGAAAATTCAATGAGCTTAATAAAAAAAATAAAATCACGATCGTTCTTGCTACTAATGAAATAGATATGGTAAAGAAGTTTGCTGATACTGTATATGTTCTTGAAGCAGGGGAAATAAAATACAGGGGCAGCCCAAAAGAATTCTTCAAGAAAAAGATAAAATATGAAATATGTAGGCATTAATTTAATTTCTTCCTTTACACCTTATTTATGCATATCCCAGCAATAAACCGCCTTGATAGACGATGAAAGCAAAAACCCAAGCAACGGCTGTTGTATAAATAGCAGCAAAAATCGCCCATCTCCAACCTATCTCTCTTTTTATTACAGCAATCACAGCCGTACATGGGACATACAGTAACACAAAGACCAAGAACGCATAAGCAGATAATGGAGTAAATGTAGTTTGAAGATTCTCGATAAGTCCTACCTCACCAGCTTCTGTTTCAACATCTTCTATTCCATACAGGACGCCATACGTTCCCACAATAACTTCTTTTGCGATAAAACCAAAGGATAATGCTACAGCGTCTTGCCAATTTCCAAAACCTAACGGTGTAAAAATTGGAGCAATGGCTTTGCCAATCATCCCAATAACACTATATTCACTATCTAAATTTTTGACCTTTTTCTCTGTTTTCGAGTTAAATTTCGAGGAGAATTCTGAAGATCCTTACTCATTTTTCATCAAAATTTTTGAGGTTGAAATCTACTTTCGGAACTACTGACTAACCAATAACTTTTAAATACCTAATGACAAAAATTATTTAATGTCGGATAAATCTTCAAACAACAAAAAATCATTTTCTGAATGGTTTATTCTCCTTACTGTATATTCTTTCGATTTCGATAGCAATTGTTCATTCCTCGGGAGGTGGTGTTCGTGATTGAAAGAGAAGAGATGCAAGAAGTTGTCAAGAGGTTTAAAGAGCCAAAGTTGCTCATCCTAGGTTCGCATTCAGCTCTAGATGCTGCAGCTGGAGCCAGAGATTATGGTATAAGGTCTATCATTTACACGACACCGCAAAGAGCTATAATCTATCTTCAGAATCCAACAATAGGTAAACCAGGGGATGTAATAGAAGATTTGCCTTCTTTTGTCAGGAACGAAGTTCTCGTTACCAGGGATATTTCAAACCTTAAAAAGAATGGGTGGAAGAGAGCAATTCTGGTTCTTGATAATTATTCTGATATCTTGAAGTATGTCGATGATTTGGTTGAACTGGAATGTATACAAATTCCTAACCGTGCCTTGACAGTTTATGTGGGTGATGATGAAAAATGTACTAGTTTGGAGAAACATTTTGCTGTCCCTATTCTTGGTTCAAGAAGGCTGTTGAAGATCGAGAATCGCGGAATGATAGAAAAAGATTATTACTGGTTTGCAAAAAGGTCCGGCATTCCAGTACCAAAAGAGTTCAAGTTCAAGATCACAAAAACTGGGTTAAAGTTTAAAGAGAGGATCGATCAGCCCATTCTGCTGAAAACAGAATTTAAAGCTAGAAAGTACGAAAGAGGTTTCATATTTGCGGCAAACTCAGAAGATTTGGAAAGAAAAGTTGGAGAAGAAATAAAAATGGGGCATGTGAGTTTAGAAACTCTGAGTGAAGCGAGAGTTGAAGAATACGTTCCAGGACCCCATGCAAACTTTAACTTCTTCTATTCGCCTTTAAACGCAAAAGAGAATTGGGGTGATACTGAGAAATACTATGCAGAATTCTATGGCATGTCGATAGAAGATGCGAGAAAATGTTTGGCCAACGAATTCTTGTCCATAGACGAGAGAAGAGAAACAACGCACGACGGTACACTCAGACTTCCTGCCGATGTTCAGATGAAAGTTGACTGGAACAGAACACCCTATCCTTTGACGTTCGAAGTTACTGCACACTGTGACATATCCTTGCGTGAATCTTTGTTGAAGGACGTTCATAAGACTGCGAATGCGTTCTTACTAGCTACTCAAAAGATTGAACCCCCTGGAATAATCGGGGCATGGTGTTTGCAGACGATGGTAACGTGGACCAAGATCACTGGGATAAGTGGAGTTAATCTCGGTTTGTACGATGTTCCTGAAGGATCGGACGTATACATGCATCTGCCAGTAACACAAGATGTTGCGTTGAGGCACGGCGGTGGAACGAACACACACATGGGCATTGGAGGAAAGTATGCTAATGTAAAATATAACAGGAGAATGAGTATGGGAGACAGGATTGCGTTGGAATTGAAAAGGGCAAAAGATAGAAAGATTTTAGAAGAAATCGTGACCTAGATGAACGTGCAAGAATTTGTCGATAAACAAGTTGAAGAAATTAAACATGTCGTTGGGTCTGAAAAAGCTCTCATTGCTGTTTCTGGGGGTGTGGATAGTACAACTTGTGCTGTTTTAACTCATAAGGCAATGGGAAATAGATTGCAGTGTGTATTCATAGATACAGGTTTCATGAGGTTGAGCGAACCTGAGAGAGTGAAAGCATTCTTCGATGAAAATAAATTGCCTTTCAAGATCATCGATGCCAGAAAGCGTTTCATGGATTCTTTAAAAGGTTTGGAAGATGCAGAGGAAAAGAGAAAAGTTTTTAGGCAGACTTTCTATGAAGTGTTGAGCGAGAGTGCCAAAGCTGATGGCTGCAAGTTTCTCGTTCAAGGTACTATCGCTCCAGACTGGATTGAAACCAAAGGCGGAATAAAGACACAGCATAATGTACTTAGTCAGGTAGGGATAAACCCTGTAGAAAAGTATGGTTTTAATGTCATCGAACCCTTAGTCAATCTGTATAAAGATCAGGTCAGAGAGGTTGCTGCTTTCTTAGGCATTCGAACGGATGTTTCTCAGAGGCAACCATTCCCTGGTCCAGGACTTTTAGTCAGAGTTATAGGTGAAATCAACCAAGAAAAATTAGATTTAGAAAAGAGAGCGACAAAAATAGTAGAAGAAAACCTAGTAGGAAGTCAGTACTTTGCTGCAATAATAGATGATGAAGAGGAAGAATGTAAACACAATATAATAGAATTAACTTCTGATTTCTTTGGAATAGAGCCAAATCAAGTTAAGGTAAAAGTTCTGAAAAACCGAGTTACTGGTGTTAAAGGGGATTTAAGGGCTTATAAAAGAATAGCTTTGGTTACGATTAGGTTAGACTCTAAATTGTTTAAGCCAACGATAGAAAAACTAGTTCAGTTACAAGTTGATATAATTTCGAATAATCCTGGGTTTACTCGTGTCGCTTACAACATAACTAAAAAATCGAGAAAAGAAAGATACATAATTCTGACCAGATCTGTTAAGACAAGAGACTACATGACAGCAAAAGTTACAGAAATACCATGGGATAAGTTAGAAAAAACTGCTGGGAATATAATGAAGGAATGTAAAAAGGTTTCTGAAGTATATTATGATGTGACTCCTAAGCCCCCAGCAACAGTTGAATACGAGTGATTATGATAATTCCTGTTCTCGATGTTGCAGGACAGTATAACCATCTCATAGTCAGAAGCTTGAATGAGCTAGATGAGATAGTAAACTCATCTCCATTTCTATAACGGTTAGAGAGTTAGAGAAAATGAATGCTGATGGATTAGTCACGGGAGGTGGACCACAGAGGATTGGTTCTGAGATTAAAAAATTTGAGAGCTTATCAAACTTAATCAAACAAGTGAAGATTCCGATATTGGGAATATCACACATCAACTATTGGCCATTATTTTTGGCGGAAAAGCTGGTCCAGCAAAATTTCCTGAATATGGTCCTGTTAAAGTATTTGTCGATGATAAAGATCAAATCTTAGAGGGGTTTGGTAAAAGTTTCATAGCTTGGGAAACGCACAACGATGAAGTTTTAAAATTACAGAAAATTTCAAGATCTTGGCACACTCCGAAAAAATGTAAAGTTCAAGTCATGAGACATATCAACAGACCAATATTTGGAGTCCAATTCCATCCAGAGGTTGTTCAGACTGAGAATGAAAATTTGATTTTCAAGAACTTCCTAGGAGTTTGCAGAAATGGTTAGGAATTTATTTTTTTATGATATATATTAAAATGGTGTTTTTATCTCAACTCCCACATGTATGATATGTGAAAAAAAGGTTGTAGTGCCCTTAAAAGCAATAGTAGGGGACCTATCCTAGAAGTGTGCGAAGATTGTTTAATAAAATATGGTGGCAAAAAAGTAGAAGTTACGGAAGTAGATAAAATAATCGGGCATACAGATCTCATCAGAGTCATAAATATAGGCGATTAACATCGAATGTACAATATGCGGAAAAGAAACTTCTAAGTTATTTAAAACAAAGATAGAAGGAACTATTCTTGAAGTTTGTGAAAATTGCTTGCATTTTGGAGAAGGTATAATAGAGATAAAACCTGAAACAATAGAAAAGAAGGAAAAAATCAATCTATTGCAACCTTACAAAGAAGAAGAACTTTTTTTTGTTGAAAATTATGGGAATTTAATCATTGAAGCAAGGAAAAAAATAAATTTGAGCAGAAAAGAATTTGCAAAAAAGATTAAAGAGAAAGAGTCAGTGATAAAAAGGATTGAGAATGAAGAGATGGTTCCAGATGATGATTTGGCGGAGAAGATAGAAAGGTTTCTTGAAATAAAATTGAGAAAGGCTTATGAAGAAAAACCAATAGAGAAAAAGAGTAAGAAAATGGAGCTCACTGTTGGGGACGTAGTAGAGATTAAATAAGACCTCTTTCTTGCGCTTTCTAGAGATCATCTACAGGTGCAGCAGCATGTATCTGCTGCGCATTCTCTGTATCCTGTTTCACAAAAACCTCTCATGTTCAAAAATTTACATGCATTGTTGCAACACTCTTGTAAGGATACACCCTCAGCACAATCATCTTTGCTAAGACATCCACTTCCTGGTTTATCACTACAATCGGTTAACGATTGTGAGATAGTGGTTGCCACTGGAACTGTAGTAGTTGTAGTAGTTGGCGTCTTTGATATGGTGTAATAAATTGTTACTAATACGATAAAAACTACTAAAATTAGAGCTCCTATGGTTAGTTGAGATATCTCTTTTTTCATGATTTTAAATTTTATTTTCGAGTTTAAAAATCTTTTCTATATGAGAGAAGTAGGCAATAACCCAAGCTAGATGGTATATTTGACATGTTTTTTAAACATACCTTCTACATGATTATCATAAATCTAATTCCTGAGAAAAATACTAACATAATTTAGGTTTTCTAAACTTTTTAAATTTAACTCATTCCAAAACATAGGACTCGTAACATAAAATCTTATTTAAGACCTTTACCTAAATATTGGTGGGTTCCAATAAGTACAGCAATTTTAGTTTTAGAAGATGGAACCATACTAAAAGGTTCTGGTTTTGGTTATCCTGGCGAGGTCGCAGGAGAGGTAGTATTCAACACAGGTATGGTAGGATATACTGAGGCTTTGACAGATCCTTCTTATTCAGGACAGATTTTGACTCAAACCTATCCTCTCGTAGGAAACTATGGTGTTCCTCCCTACTCGCTTACAGATGAATTTGGTATGCCACTCCACTTTGAGTCGAATAGGATTCAAGTCAAAGGTTACGTTGTTAGTAGACTATCTCGAACACCTAGTCATTGGAGTGTAAAAAAATCTTTACATGAATGGATGTTTGAGAACAAAATTCCTGGAATAGAAAGCATAGACACAAGGTTTTTAACAAAAAAATTAAGGATGAAGGGTGTGATGTTAGGAATTCTGAAAGTTTTTGAAGAAGATGAAAGAGTTGATCTCAAAGAATATGAGGAGAAAGCCAAAGGTATACCAAATCCTAACGAAACAAACTTAGTCGAAAATGTTACAATCGATAGCCCGATAGGATACGAAAGTGGGAATTCGCTAAGGGTTGTCGTGATAGATTGTGGAGTAAAATTCGGAATCTTGAGAAATTTGTTAAAACGAAAAGTTGACGTCATCAGAGTTCCTTTTGAAACATCCTTGAAAGAAATACTCTCTCTTGAACCTGATGGAGTACTGATCAGCAATGGTCCTGGTGATCCAAAAATGTGTAGGAAAACTATCAAAACTTTGGGAGCATTAATAGAGATGGATATAGCCACAATGGGGATTTGTCTTGGAAATCAACTGCTCGCTCTAGCTGCAGGAGGTGATACTTACAAACTGAAATTCGGTCATCGTGGTCAGAATCATCCTTGTATCGACTTGAGAACGAAGAAATGTTACATGACTTCACAAAATCATGGCTATGCTGTCGAACCAAAGAGTTTAGAGAAAACTAAGTTTGAAGTTTCTTTTATCAACGCAAATGATAAGACTATAGAAGGAATTAAACACAGAAACAAGTCAATATGTGGTGTACAGTGGCATCCAGAAGGACCAGGGCCTTTAGAAACTGAGTTTTTATTCGATCAATTTTTGGAGGTGATAAAAAATACCAATAGATGAAAGTATAAAAAAGGTTTTGTTGCTTGGTAGTGGCGCAAAGTGCTAAAAACGCGCTTTCAAGATCGGAGAAGCAGGCGAAAGTCAACGACCGTCAATTTGACTATTCCGGTGCCCAAGCAATTAAAGCCTTAAGAGAAAATGGTATTAAAGTAATCTTGGTTAATCCGAATATTGCGACATAGTTTTTAAAAACTACGCAAAAATTCAATCGGATCCTAGATTTGTGGATAGTGTTTACCTGTTACCCATTACACCAGAATTTGTTGAAAAAATAATTGAGAAAGAAAGACCAAATGGAATACTTTTGGGTTTTGGTGGACAGACTGCTTTAAATTGTGGAGTTGAATTGGCAGAGAAAGGAATTTTAGAAAAATATGGAGTTAAAGTCTTGGGCACTAGTGTAGAAGCAATAGAAACTTGCTCAAACAGAGACAAGTTCAGGGAAACTCTGTTAAAGAATAATGTTTCTATTCCAATAAGTGAAAAGGCAACATCTTTAGAAGAAGCTAAAAAAGTTGCAGATAGAATCGGTTATCCTGTGATGGTCAGGGTTGCGTACACTCTCGGTGGCGAGGGTTCCGGCGTAGCAAGAGATGATACAGAACTCGAAGAGATAGTTTCTCGTGGTTTATCGAGATCGAGGATAAGACAAGTTCTTGTTGAAGAATACCTAGGTAAATGGAAGGAGATTGAGTATGAAGTCATGCGTGATAAGGATGATAACTGTATTATTGTTTGTAACATGGAAAATTTTGATCCAATGGGAATACACACAGGAGAGAGTATTGTTGTTGCGCCTTCCCAAACGTTGACAAACCGGGAGTATCATATCCTGAGAATGGTATCATTCAAAGTCATCAGAGCATTGGGCATAATAGGGGAATGTAACATTCAGTTTGCCTTAAATCCTGAGAGTGAAGAATATAGTGTGATAGAAGTTAACCCTCGTCTATCAAGGTCTTCCGCTCTTGCTTCTAAGGCAACTGGCTATCCCATCGCATACATAGCAGCAAAGCTCGCTCTTGGTTATACGTTACCAGAATTGATGAACAAGGTTACTCAAGTCACGACCGCGTGCTTCGAACCTGCTTTAGATTATTGTGTTGTCAAGATTCCAAGGTGGGATTTCAGGAAATTCAGGAGAGTTAAAAGACGTATAGGAACGCAGATGCAATCTGTCGGAGAGGTTATGGGAATCGGAAGATGTTTTGAAGAGGCACTACAGAAAGCCGTTAGAATGTTAAACGTTGGTAGAGAGTTGACCGATGTAGAAGATCTGAGTTTTGATTTCAGGAAGATCAAATACGAACTCGAGAATCCAAGTGATCTGAGAATTTTTTATGTTGTTAAAGCATTGAAAGAAGGCATGACTGTCGATCAGATTCACAGACTGACTGGAATAGATGAATGGTTTTTGGATAGAATTAAAGATATAGTCGACTTGGAAGAAGAAATTACAAAAAAGAAATCATATGAATTAATCAAAGACGCAAAAGTGATGGGATTTTCTGATAAGAAGATTGGAGAGATGCTAGGAAAAACAGAATCAGAGATTCGAGAAATGAGAAAGAAACTCAACATAATTCCTGCAGTGAAACAAATCGATACGATGGCGGCAGAGTGGCCAGCAAAGACTAATTATCTCTATCTCACTTACGGCGGTCAAGAAGATGACATCGATTTTAAGAAGAAGAGTAGAGTGATCGTCTTAGGTTCAGGCACTTATTGTATCGGTAGCAGCGTAGAGTTTGATTGGTGTTGTGTTAATTATGCTCTATCGTTGAAAGATAAAGGATTTGAGGCGATAATGATTAACTACAACCCAGAGACAGTTTCAACAGATTTTGATGTCATGGACAAACTTTATTTTGAAGAATTGACTCTGGAAAGAGTTCTTGATATCGTCGATAAAGAGAGACCTGATAGTGTTGTCATCTCAGTTGGTGGGCAAATACCGAACAATCTGGCAGTAAAACTCTCAAAGAACGGTGTGAAGATTTTAGGAACAGATGCAGAGGATATAGACAGAGCAGAGGATAGGGCAAAATTCTCATCATTGCTCGATTCTTTAAAATTAAAACAATCACCTTGGAGTAAACTAGAAACGATAGAACAAGCTAAAGATTTCTCTGAGAAGATAGGTTATCCTGTGTTGATAAGACCTTCTTATGTATTATCAGGAGCGGCGATGAATGTGGCATTCAACGAGAAAGATCTTGAAGACTACATAGAGAAAGCGACTTATATCTCAAAGGAACATCCAGTAGTGATTTCAAAGTTCATAGAGAACGGAAGGGAAGTTGAAGTCGATGGAGTCTGTAATGGCAAGGATGTATTCATAGGAGCGATAATCGAGCATATAGAGAATGCAGGAATTCATTCAGGGGATGCTACAATGTCAATCCCTACTTTAACTATATCAGAAGAAATAAAGAAAAAGATAAGAGAATACACGAAAAAAATTGCAACTTCTTTGAGAATCAAGGGACCTTTCAACATTCAATACATCGTTAAAAATAGTGAAATCTACGTGATAGAATGCAACTTGCGCGCTTCCAGGTCTATGCCTTTTGTTTCTAAGGTTATAGGGAAAAATCTCATGGAAATATCTGTTGATGCTATGCTGGGCGAAAAAATACCAACAGGAGAAATTATACCAAATCATTATGGTATCAAAGTTCCACAATTCTCGTTTATGAGACTCTACGGTGCAGATCCTACTTTAGGGGTAGAAATGGTATCCACTGGTGAGGTGGCTTGTCTGGGTAAAACGTTCTCAGACGCATTCTTAAAAAGTCTGATAGCGAGCGGAATAGATTTACCTAAGGCTGGAAATTCTGTTTTAGTCACTATTGGAAGAAATAAAAAAGAGATTATCCCAATCATTAAGAAATTAGTAGACTTGGGTTTTTTCATATATTCAACAGAACATACAGGAGAATTCCTTGAAGAGAATGGAATATCAAACAAGAAATTGTACAAAGTATCTGAGAGTAAAAAACCAAACATTCGTGACTACTTAGTGAACAAGAAAATAGATTTAGTAATAAATATTCCTACAATCACACATAATATTGATGAATCTGAAAAAATTTTGGAGGATGAGTATAGAATTAGGAGGTTAGCAATCGAATTTGGGATACCCATTTTTACGAGCTTGGAGATGATAATTACATTCGTCGATGCCATCTCGTGTAATGATGGGTTCTCTATAAAAAGTTTGAATGAATTTCAGGAGGGGTTGTGATGAGTCTTAAAGGAAGGGATATAATCTCTATAAGGGATCTGAAAAAAGATGAGGTCGAACTTATTTTAGACTCAGCAGAAAAGATGGAATCGTATGCCAGAGGAGAAAAAGTTCTTAAACTAATGGAAGGAAAAATTCTAGGAACATTATTCTTCGAACCTTCAACAAGAACTAGGTTATCTTTTACAGCTGCCATGCAGAGGTTGGGCGGGCAAGTAATGGGTTTCTCGGGAACGAGTGTAACCTCAATCGCGAAAGGAGAAAACCTAACAGACACGATAAGAACTGTCGAGAGATACTGCGATATCATCGTGATAAGGCATCCTTTGGAAGGGTCAGCAAGACTGGCAGCAGAAGTTTCGAGTAAGCCAGTCATTAATGCAGGAGATGGAGCGAATCAGCATCCTACACAAACTTTACTCGACTTATACACGATCAAAAAAGTGAAGGGCAGAATCAAAGGGTTGAATATTGCACTTCTAGGCGACCTAAAGTATGCAAGAACTATGAGATCCTTGGCTTGTGCGCTAGCAATGTTCGATGCAGATTTAACGTTAATTTCTCCGAGAGGACTAGAGATGACTTCAGATATTTTGAGTGAGATCGAGAACAATTACGGCAAGAAACCATTTCAAACGAATGATATAGATGCTGGACTGAGGAAGGCAGACGTGATCTACATATGCAGGATTCAGAAAGAGAGGTTTGAAGATAAGTATGAGGCCGAGAAGATGCAGAAAGCATTCAGAATAACTCCAGAGGTGTTGAGTCAATGTAAAGATGAAGTTGCAATATTACATCCGTTACCAAAAGTGACAGAGATTGATCCAAGAGTCGATGAAATGAAGTGCGCAAAGTATTTTGATCAGACATTCTATGGTGTGCCAGTGAGGATGGCTTTGCTTGCTTTGATTAGTGGGGTGATGTGAATGAAAGAAGAGTTGAAAGTCAAGAAGATTAAGGATGGAACAGTCATCGATCACATTAAGGCTGGGTTGGGAAAGAAAGTCCTGGATATTCTTGGAATCGGTGATGGTTTTTCGAACACGACAGCATTATTGATGAATGTGCCGAGTGAAAAGATTGGAAGAAAAGATATCGTGAAGATTGAGAATAAAACTTTGAAGAAAGAGGAAGTTGACAAGATCGCCTTAATAGCTCCCAATGCTACATGGAACGTGATAAAAGACTTTAAAGTAGTGAGGAAAAGCAGGATTGAGATACCAGACATGTTAGAAGGAATATTGAAGTGTCCGAATCCCAAATGTATAACAAACAGCAATGAACCGATAAAACCAAATTTTATCATCGAGGAGAAAGAGCCTGTGAGACTGAGATGCAATTACTGCGAAAGATTGTTCGATCTAAAAGATGTTTTATAGAAGTATGAGTTATGTCAATAAAATTGGATGTTGAACTGGCAGGGTTAAGACTGAGGAATCCAACGATACTAGCATCAGGAATTTTAGGAATTTCAAAGAAGATTTTGGAGAGAGTGGCTAAGTCTGGTGCAGGAGCAGTGACGACGAAATCAATAACAGTCAAACCTCGAGGGGGGCACAACAACCCAATATTCATTCAATCAACAAAAGAAACCTTCCTCAATGCTGTTGGTTATTCTAATCCTGGCTTGAAAGCTGCGAAAAAAGAATTTGAAGATTTAAGTGATTTTCCTATTCCTGTTATCGGAAGCTTGGTTGGTGAAGATGCAGAAGAGTTTGCTTATTTAGCCGAAAATATTAAAGAAATAGGTTTCAAGGCAATAGAAATAGTTTTATCCTGTCCTCACACACCTGGCTATGGATTGTTAGGGGGTCATGGAACTCCAGAAGCAACGAAAGAGATAACATCGGCTGTTCGAAAGAAGACTAAGTTACCTTTATTCGTCAAACTATCTCCTAATGTCATGAACTTAGGTGAAGTAGCTAAAGCTGCTGAAAAAGCAGGAGCTGATGCAATTACTGCTGTCAACACATTAGGACCTGGAATGGTAATTGATGTTGAGACTGCAAAACCAATTTTAGGTTTTAAAGTTGGAGGGTTGAGTGGACCTGCACTGAAGCCTATAGCAATGAGATGTGTTTACGATATATACAAAGCAGTTAAGATACCGATAATAGGAGTTGGTGGGATAATTACGGGAAAGGATGCGGTAGAGATGATGATGGCTGGTGCCTCTGCTGTTGGAATTGGTACTGGCGTTTATTACCGTGGGATGAACATCTTTAAGGAAGTTTGTGATGAAATTGAGGAATTCCTGGAATCACATGGTTATTCCAATGTTAAGAAAATCATTGGGTTGGCTCATCGTGATTAGATGGAAATCCCAGAAGTATTAGAGATAAAATCCGTAATCAAAGAGAATTATAAAACGAAGACGTTCTTCTTTAACAAAAAAATAGAGGCTGAACCAGGACAGTTCTTGATGGTTTGGATTCCTGGAATAGATGAGAAACCTTTTGCTGTATCTTTTGAAAATCCTTTGGGTATAACTGTTGGTAGAGTTGGTTCGTTTACAACTCAATTATTGAAGATGAAGAAGGGAGATAAGCTTGGAATAAGAGGACCTTATGGAAACGGTTTCAAACTTAAAGGCAAGGAGATTTGTCTAGTTGCAGGAGGTCGTGGAATTATTCCTTTAGCTTTTTTAGCTGAAAAATTCAAGAAAGTAGACATTACTGCAATCGTCGGAGCCAATACTAAAGATGATTTATTCTTCGTTAAAAGATTGAAGAAGTATTGCTTTAGAATAATTGTAGTGACCGATGATGGTTCTTCTGGGATAAAGGGATTTCCTACTGATTCGTTAAAAGATTTGCTGGAGAAAGAGAAGTTTGATTGTGTTTACACTTGTGGACCTGAAATAATGATGAAAAAAGTTTTTGATATTTGTGAGAATTATAACACGGAATGTCAAGCTTCTTTAGAAAGATACATGAAATGTGGGTTTGGGTTGTGTGGACAATGTTGTATCGATGATATAAGAATATGTAAGGATGGACCTGTATTTAATTCCAAACAGTTGAGTAAGTTGACTGAGTTTGGAGTTTTTGAGAGAGATAAAAGTGGAAAAAAAGTTTATTTTTAAACTGAATTGTTTTTGAATTTTTTTCTCGCGCTCGCAAATTTTTTTCTCACGTTCATTTCAACTGTGTAAACTCAGTCAAAACGAACCCCTCGACCAACTCTTCGCACTTCGTGCTCGGTCAAATTCTTGACACTTCGCTAAATTTGACGCATCTAACCTTTTTATACGTTTCGCTCGGTCTTCGACAAATTACCATAAACTTCATTATTATTAATTTGGCATAAAAGGTTCTGTTAGAAAGTTTTATTAAATTCATTCCCTCTAAAAAAAGTATGAAGTATGATTTGAAGACTGTAATCATCTTAATGTCTTTATTTTTAATATCTCAAATCGTTGGACTCGGCCTAATTTACAAGGACATGAAAGTAGAAGTTATAGAGGGGAAAAGGGAAGTACTGCACAGCGAAACTGTGCTTGGACCCAGACCAAGTTTATACGGTTGGGAAACTTTCGTATGGATTATAAGTGGAATAAGCATTTCTACTGGTTTAGTATTACTCATCGTTTGGCTCAAAAAAATAAATTGGTGGAAATTACTATTCTTTACTTCAATTTTCTTTGCTGTTTCTTTGGCTTTAGGAACTTTATTAAATCCTTTATTAGCCTTTACTCTAGCTTTCATCCTTGCCTTAGTAAAAGTTTTGAGACCAAATATAATCGTTCATAACATCACAGAAATATTGATGTACGCTGGCATTGCTATTCTACTCGTTCCCTTGTTCGATGTTTTATGGGTTATAATTTTGCTTCTTGTAATATCTTTGTACGATATTTACGCTGTTTTTAAGAGTAAGCATATGGTGAAGATGGCGAAATTCCAGATGAAGAGCAGGGTTTTTGCCGGAATCTTGATTCCTTTTAAGAAAATCAAAAGAGGGAGGAAAAAACAAGTGGTAGATGCTATTATAGGTGGTGGAGATGTTGCTTTTCCTTTAATTTTTTCTGGAGTGGTTATGGAAGGACTAGTAAAATCTGTTCAACTGACGAAAGAAATCGCATTCTTGAAGACTCTGATCATTCCTGTATTCGTAACTTTAACTCTGTTGTTCTTACTCTTCAAAGGAAGGGAAGGGAAGTTTTATCCGGCAATGCCTTTTATCACAGCAGGCTGTTTGATCTCCTATGTGGTCATCTTACTGATTTAAGGATTTTACAAGGTTTATCTACACACTACAGATCCTGAATATTTCTGTTCGCCACCAAAACATAAAACATAGTTATAATTACCAGAAAGGACTACCCATGCACAGATTGCTTGGAAAGAATCGCAGCTGATCGTGTTTTGACACAGAATGCCACCAGAGTATGATGCTTTAGACATATTTTCCAAATTTGCTTTTATTGCGTCCAGAAACATTATTCCAGAGAACACGTAAAGATTTTTATCTTTTTCTTAAGCGTTTAAAACATAGTGAATTTCTTATGACACCACCGGTTTAGAACAGAAATCTATTTATATTTTTACGAGAACCAAACACATGGGGATATTCCTGTTAAATCGATCGGCTGAACAAGATTTTGGGATCTTACTCAATATCCGATATAAAATACCTAAGGATGAACTCGAAAAAATATCTGAGATTCTCGAAAAAAATTGTTCAGATTTTTTCAACAAGTATGATCCAGAAAAAGGAAATAAGCCATTGAGCGACAGGGAAATAATGCTCAGAACGTTTTCCCTTCTCCTCTATTGGGATAATTTGACAGATGCTCTTGAAGGAATGGATAAAAATAGGATGGTAGACGTCAGCGGAGAGGGTATTGATCCGTTGAAACTCGAAAGATTGAGCAATAAGTACAAATTGTTAACGTTGAAAAAAATATCGGGAGGGTGGAAGTATGTTTTAGAACCTTCTTATGATTTTGAGCGAAACTTTAGATTTCTCATCCAAGAGAGTGTGAAGCAATATCCTAATGACCTATACTTAAGAGCGGCTAGGAAATTATTATGAAAATGCTTGTTATGAAGAATGTCTCTTTTTCTCTAAAAATTCTTTTACTAATTTTACAGGAATTACCTTCGCCTCTTCTTTTGTTAATTTCTCGTTGTTGATGATAACATTGTATATTGACTCGTCATAAGAATTTATTCCGTACAGTTGACGGTATTTCTTGTGATCCTCTTCATCTCTTTTTACTATCCTTTTCTTTGCTTCTTCAGCTGAGATCTTATCTCTTCTTGCAACGCGCTTAGCTTTTGTTTCCAAAGAACAAACATAGTATATTTTCACATCAGCCCAATCTCCTGCAACCCAACCTGTTAACCTTCCGTCAAGGACAACGTTTCCTTCCATGGCTAATTTCAGACTTTGTTTATCCATCTCATGATCGATTTCAGGTTTTCTTATTTGGCTCATTTTAACTAAGCTCATTCCTTTTTCTTTAGCAATCTTCCTTAGGATTTCTCCTATGCTCACATATTTCAACTTTAAAGCTTTGGCTATTGACTCCGCACCTAAAGATTTTCCTGAACCTGATTTTCCAGAAACAGTTATCGTCAAACCTTTCTTCTTGATTTTTTTGGACAATTCTTTTTCATAAGGTTCTAGGAATTTTATGTAAGTTTTACTCATAATATCAATATTGTTTCATATTAAAAAAACTGTTAACTTTCACTTAACGCATACCCTTTTTCTTGTTTTTTTGCATTATATATGCTTTTTTGGTATATTTGTATATATACGAAAATATTTCGGATATTTAGAAAAAAATATAAATAAAATAATAAAAATTTCGGTGATATCAGAAAAAATTATTTAACCAATAACAGTGTTATACACAAGGGAGGGGATAAGAATTAGGGTTAATACCGTACAATCAGAATCTGGATGGGAAGGTACAGAATTCACGATATGCCCGAAATGTAAACAAGTAGTTAGAAGGGAAGAGATAGAAAGGAACATGCATGTTTGTTGGAATCCAAAAGAAGTTATATCCCAGGTTATATTGGCTTGATGAATAAAATGAGGTGGAGTGATTGAAATCGTCTGAGAATCTGATTGTAACTTCGTATGGAGAATACACACGTGAACAATTAATCCAAGCAATAAAAAATAATAGGTTATTATTATCTACTACCTTCAGGAATGATGAGGCTTCTTCTTTGTTTGGTCGTTTGGCTATCATCAGAGAAACCAAAGAACTTACCAAGATAGCCTTGAGTTCGGGAATAAAAAGCCCTGAAATATTCAGAACATTGAGGGTATTAGGTATTGACACGATCGAAACATAATTTAAGAGCGAATACACAAATATCCATAGATGACAGTAGACCTAATTATAAAGAACTGCAAACTATGGTACAGAGAGAAAACATTAGCTTTTGGGCTGGCCGTCGATGAAGGAAAGATAGTCTCTATTTCTAAGGATGTCAGACTCCCAAGATCCGATGAGAAGATGAATTGTAAAGGTAGGATTGTCCTCCCTGGACTGATAGACGTTCATGTACACTTCAGAGAACCTGGCTTCACATGGAAAGAGAACTGGTCAACAGGGTCTAAAGCTGCAGCTCACGGTGGTATAACCCATGTCATGGATATGCCGAACACAGACCCACCAACGACTACTGTAAGGAATCTAATCGAGAAGAAAGAACTTGCTAAAAAATCTGTCGTTAACTTTGGACTCTATGCTGGAGTTGTGGAAGGAAACATAGATTCCATAAAAGATATAGCCAATCATTGTGATGCTTTCAAGATATACATGAGCGAATCAACAGGTGGGTTAAAATTAGATGATAATGCTTTGCTCATGAAAGCCTTTTCCAACATTTCAAAGACTAACAAAGTTATCTGTGTTCATGCTGAAAATCAAGCGATGAATGAACGTTATTTAAGAATACACAGGAAGAGTTCTGATCCTTTTGAATATGCTCTTGCTAGGCCAATTGAGTCAGAAGTAATAGCGATAAAAGATGCGATTAAAATGGCTAGACAGACCAAAGTCAAACTTCATGTATGTCATGTGAGCTCAAAAAAGGGATTAGACTTGATTAAAAAAAGTAAAAAAGATATTGACATTACTTGTGAAACGTGTCCACATTATCTTTTCATGACTCAAGATGATCTGAAAAAAATAGGAACATTAGCCAAGATTAACCCACCTCCGAGAACAAAAGAAGATCAACTCGCTCTATGGAAAGGAATTTCTAATGGCACAATAGACATTCTTGCATCAGACCATGCCCCACACACGATGGAAGAAAAATTGCAAGACATATGGTTAGCACCTGCTGGAGTTCCTGGTGTTGAAACTACTTTACAACTGATGTTGAACGCTGTGAATAGAAGAATGATCGGACTTGAAAGATTAGTCAAGTTAATGCATAAAACCCCTGTAAAGAGGTTTGGTTTGATTGATTACGGTATTGAAGTCGGGAAGAATGCCAACTTGACTATAATCGACTTGAAGAAAGAATGGAAGATATCGAACGATGATCTGTTGACAAAGTGTGGATGGAGTCCTTATGATGGATGGAAAGGAAAAGGAATGCCTGTTGCAACTATAGTTAATGGTAATGTTGTCTTTGAATGACACATTAATATTTAAATCAAAAATTCAAAAAAGGATAAAAATGAAGGGATATGAATGAACGAAGAAATTTCAAAGATTTTGTTGAAGATAAACGCTTTCTCTGTGAACATCAAAGAACCGTTTAAATTTGTTTCAGGAATACTGAGTCCTATTTATCTTGATTGCAGAAGGTTGATATCTTTTCCTAAAGAGAGAAAGATTATTATCAATAATGCTGTTAATATCGTCAAAAAAGAGGTTGGATTGAATAATATAGATGTGATAGCAGGTGGGGAAACTGCTGGAATCCCGCTCGCAGCTTGGCTTGCTGATAAGCTAAACATGCCGATGATTTACGTGAGGAAGGAGCCTAAAGGATATGGGAAACAAAAACAAACGGAAGGTGTATTGAATCGGGGACAAAGAGTCCTTTTGTTCGAGGATATGATGACGACTGGCGGAAGTAAGCTCAATTTCTTCAACGGAATAATTAACGATGGAGGAGTCATGGAACATTGCCTTGTCATCTTCGAGTACGGATACGAAGAAGCAAGAAAAACTCTTAAGGAGAATAACATTCAACTGCACAGCATGAGTAATCTTGATTCGGTCTTGAAAGTTGGAAAGGCTGAAGGCTATTTTACTGATGAGGAAATAAAAGAAGTAAAAGAATGGTTTAAAGATCATGATAAATGGGCCGAAAAGTTCAAGAAGTGATCTTATGAGAATAATCGAGTATGATCGTAGCATAATACCTGCTTGTGACGTGGAAACACTGCAAGAATTGAAAAAGCTAGTAGAGCAAACTCATGACGTTAAAGGCATAGGTGGTTACAAAATAGGGTTTGTTCTAGCGTTGAATTACGGTTTACCTAACGTTGTCAAGACTATCCGTAAATTCACTCACTTACCGATAATATACGATCATCAGAAGGCTGCAACAGACGTACCTGACATGGGCCAAAAATTCGCAAAAGTCTGTAAAGATGCTGGTGTCGATGCTGTCATTCTCTTTCCACAATCTGGTCCTGCAACAGAAGAAGCTTGGATAAAGGCTTGTCAAGATGTAGGATCAGAAGTTATAGTTGGTGGAGAGATGACACATCCTAAATTCAAAAGAAGTGAAGGTGGCTTCATTGATGATGATGCTCTGGATGAGATTTACTTAAATGCGACTAATCTTGGTGTGACAAACTTTGTAGTTCCTGGTAATAGAGTTGATAGAATATTACATTACAAATCAATCTTAGAAACAAAAGTTAAAGAGTTAACATTCTTTGCTCCAGGATTTGTGGCTCAAGGCGGTGAAATAACAGAAGCTGCTAAGGCTGCTGGGAAATTTTGGCATGCGATAGTCGGGAGAGCTATTTATCAGGCAAAAGATATGCGTAAAGCAGCTGAAGAGATGACATGTCAATTGTTTTAAATTTTTCAACAACTAATTAAATCTTATGATAATCTTGAATGGTTCTAAGTCTACAACCTTAGGCGAGAAGATAGCTATAGCTCTCGGAGTAAAGTTCGAAGATGTGACTACGAGGGTTTTTCCAGATGGAGAAACTTACGTTCGAATTAACACTGACGTGAAGGGAAGGGATGCTGTCATAATTCAAACAATGTTTCCAAATCAGAACGATTCCCTCATGGAATTTTTATTAATCGCTGACACTCTAAAAGATATGGGAGCGTTGAAGATCACTGGAGTAGTTCCTTATCTAGCTTATGCTAGACAAGATAGAAGGTTTCAACCTGGCGAAGCTTTGAGCATCAAGACGATTGCAGGCTTAATGAAATCTGTAGGGATAGATAGGTTGATTACCATCGATACTCATTATCAACATGTAAAACCGGGGGAATTCGATTTGTTTGGAATTCCTTGCGTCAATCTCTCAGCAGGTCCATTGCTTCTCGAACATATAAAAGAAAAAGTTGACCAGGACTTAATGACCATCGGCCCAGACTTAGGGTCTCTAGAGATGGTGAAGTATGCGACTGGAGAAGGGATGATACTGAAAAAAGAGAAGAGATGTCCTATTTGTGGTAAACCAGCAACAGAATGCAAATGTAGGATAAAGAAGAAAAAATATGAGATTACTGAGATTGAGAGTGAGTATGATTTTAGCAGAAAGAACGTTGTTATCCTCGATGATATCATTGCTTCTGGTGGGACTATGATAAAAGCTGCAAAGGAAGTTAAATCAGGAGGAGCGAAGAAAGTTATCGCCGCTGCCACTCATGGTTTGTTCATGAAGGATTCTTTGATTCAATTGAAAGAATTGACAGATTACCTGGTTGTCACAGATTCTATCTCTACTCCTGTTTCCAATGTTTCTGTTGCGCCATTAATAGTAAAAGTTTTAAAGAAGGGTTTTGACTCTTAAGTGAACATCCTCTTGACATCTTGGAATTTTTGGGCATCTTTCACTAAAGAATATCTTTCACACAGATACCTGGCTTTATCATAGCTAACAAACCCATAGACTCTTAAATTCTCACACTCAAAAAATCTACATTTCTCAGGTTCAAAAAACCTTTCTTTCTCTTCTTTTAAAGTTTTTTTGAGGAGATAACAGAAGCCTTGTGCACCCGTGGCATACAAAATCCCTCGTTCTTCGTTGATTAACCCATATTTCTTCAGTCTCCCCAGTATTATTCTCGCTCGGCTATGAGGAAGGTTAAGTTCTTTTTCCATCATTTCTTGAGTTAACGTAGGATGAGAAGAGAAATATTCAGAGAGTTTCCCCATTTCCTTTAATCCTGTCGACTTAAAGAGAGCTATAAACTTATTCAACCTGTCCTTTTCTGTATTCGTTCTTCTGTACCAATAAGAAGGGTTCTTACCGGCGTATTTGTTTGGATTTATTCTAACTTTGTAAACCTCGTTCCTTTTCATCAATCTTTCTAGACGTGTATCTACAGTTTTCCGAGATAATCTTGTTTCCTCAGCGATTTCTCTTGCACTCTTTGGGGTTTCTAAAGATGAAAGTATTTTTTCTATTATGCTGACTTCGCTTATATTCATAAGTTTTTCGACTTCTTCTTTGGGCGAATCCTTTCTTAACCAGTATCTTTTAGGAGATCCTAGAACATCGATATGGTGGATAAAATCGAATTTCTTCTCAAGCTTTTTCATGACTTTTGAAACACTTTTCTCTCCAATACCCATTACCTTGGAAAGTTCTTTTGTATTTTTAGGGCTTGTAAGTGCTTTGTAAACTTTTTCAGCATACTTAACTCCTTTCAGCTTTGCTTTCTCGGCATTTTCTGGGATAGAAGTTAGATAGAAAATTGGCTTTTCCCGTTTTCCTCTCCCGTCCTTGAATTTGCTCAGGATCCCTTCTTTACAAAGGTTATTAATGAACTTTGTGAAGGGAGAAGTAAGAGAATCGTACTTCAGGAATATGTTGAAGTTGGATGCAATCTCTTTGTATTCACAAGGACCTTTGATCTCCATAAAATCCGTGATGTTATGTAATGAAATATACTTTTTTGGATTGATGCTTGAAATGAGCAATCCTTCTCTCATAAGATGGGATAAAGTTCTTGTTATCCGGTCGAGCTTTAATTTACTTCTGGTAGAAGTTCCCTTTTTAAGCCAGTGGTGAATATCCCCAGGTGAAGATGGTCCTTTACAAGTTATGTACGCATAGAGTGCTTGCTCTAATACTCCCATATTTGAAAGTTTGGAAAGCACGTAATCTTCTGGTGTTTTGAACATTCTACCATTTTTAAGTCTTTCTTTTAAATATTTATATCCAAAGAAAGAGGTATTGGCACTTTCTGATTTAGATTCTATTTCATTTTGATAACTGCATAGACTGCTTTTATTATATCTTCGTTTGTTAGACCATACGCTTTCTGTAAATCTTTGGGATCACCAGATTCACCAAACCTATCTTGAACCCCAACCATTTTTATTGGAACTGGATAATTCTGACCAAGTACTTCTCCAACTGCTGAACCTATACCACCAATAACCTGATGCTCTTCAGCTGTGACGATAGCTCCAGTTTCTCTGGCAGCTTTAATTATGGTTTCTGTATCTATTGGTTTGACAGTATGGTTGTTTATTACTCTTCCATCGATCCCCTCATCTTCCAGTTTTTTCGACGCAAGCAAAGCCTCGTAAACCATGGGTCCGCATGCTATAATGCTGACATCCTCTCCGTCTCTAAATATCTCTGCTTTTCCAACATTGAAAGGAGTTTCTTCTGTCGTTATCACTGGCATATCTTCCCTGCCAAACCTCAGATAAACTGGTCCTTTTATCTTAGCAGCAGCAAAAGTCGCTTTTCTCGTTTCTATCTTATCACAAGGAACGATAACAGTCATGTTCGGCAATACTCTCATCAAAGATATGTCTTCAATAGATTGATGTGAGGCTCCATCTGCTCCTACAGAAAAGATGCCTGTGTGCGATGCGCATATCTTTACATTCATGTTTGGATATGCTATGCTCATCCTAACCTGGTCCCAATTTCTTCCTGTTGCAAATACCCCAAAAGTCGACATGAAAGGAATCTTTCCCATCCTTGCCAAGCCTGCTGCAATACCGGTCATATTCGCTTCAGCTATCCCGACCTGAAAGAATCTTTCTGGGAATTTTTCAGCAAACCACATTGCCCTGACAGAATGGGCTAAGTCTGCGCTTAAAGCTACTATATCTTCGTTTATTTCTCCTAGTTTAACTAAAGCTTCGCCAAATCCATCTCTTGTTTTGGCTTTTTTTGGGTTAGTGAAAAGATCCTTATCAAGAGTGGGATTATACTTTGATTCTTCAAATCTTCTTTGCAATTCTAGATTTATTTCTACAGGTTCGATAACATCTTCAATAGGCTTAATCTCTTCTTTTTTAATTTCAAGCCTTTTTTCTGGCTTTTTCTTGAAAATTTCTTCCTCACTCTTGAAGAACATTTTTATCCGAATTATCTATCGTTGAGAATAAATTTAAGTTGCTTTTTCCACTATCTTTTTAGAATTTTTGTATAAATTTAACCATGCGAACTTTCTTCACCCAGATCATTCAACGCTTTCTTAGTCTCTTCATCGCTCGGAGCTTGTCCATGCCATATCGCTACATTTTCCATGAAAGAGACTCCTTTACCTTTTATCGTATCTGCGATTATCACAGTAGGTTTGCCTTTAACTTCTTTCGCTTCTTCAAACGCTTTTATTAAAGCAGGGACATCATGACCATCTACAGTAATCACATGCCAACCAAATGATTCCCACTTTTTCTCTAGGGGATCAGTATTCATGACATCTTTAGTGAAACCATCTATTTGAAGACGATTTCTGTCCACAATACCACAAAGATTGTCCAGTCTGTAATGAGCAGCAGACATAGCTGCCTCCCAGATTTGACCCTCGTCCATTTCTCCATCGCCCATCAAACAATAAACTCTGCTGGTCTTCTTATCAAGTTTTATCGCTAACGCTGCACCGATCGCGATAGAAAGACCTTGACCTAAAGAGCCTGTAGAAGCTTCTAATCCAGGTAGAGCAAGCATGTCTGGGTGACCTTGCAATCTCGATCCCAATTTTCTCAGAGTCATCAATTCTTCGACAGGAAAATAGCCAGACCTTGCCAAAGCAGAGTATAAAGCAGGACAAGAATGACCTTTTGAAAGGATAAAAATATCCCTATCTTCCCACTTTGGATCATCTGGTTTATGATTCATAATGTTAAAATAGAGAACGGAAAAAATATCCGCAGAAGAGAGGGCCCCGCCAGGATGTCCAGATCCAGCAGCATTAGTCATCTTTATTACATCGACTCTTATCTTCCTTGCTATTTCTTTCAATTCAGAAATATTAGTGATTTTTTGCATTCTTTATCTGATCTAGAAATTGAAATGAAAAGATTTATTTTTTAAGACGTTTTTAAGTCTTAAGAAAAGTTAGGGTCTTTCGATAACATCAAGCTTTAAGAAATAAACTGTAATTTAATGATTATGGAAGATCTTCACCATATCTGAAAAGAAAATTCTTAAAATGATCGTTGTCAACTGACGAGATTTGAAGTGAATTAGTTCTATCCCTTAGGGACCTTAGCCCAATCTTCCAAGAATCTTTTGATACCAACATCAGTCAATGCATGCTTAACCATTTTCTCTAAAACATCGAAAGGAACAGTAGCCATGTCAGCCCCACACTTAGCTGCTTCTATCACATGCAGAGGATGTCTTATGCTAGCAACAATAACTTTAGTCTTAAAATCATAATTCCTGAATATTTGAACTATTTCTCTCACTACTTGCATACCTTCATGTCCGATATCATCCAATCTTCCGATGAAAGGACTGACGTAAGTTGCTCCTGCCTTTGTTGCTAGGATAGCTTGATTGGCTGAGAAACACAAGGTTGCATTCGTCTTGATCCCTTCTTGACTCAGGACTTTTATCGCTTTTAACCCATCTGGTGTTATCGGTATCTTTACGACGATATTTTCATGAATTTTAGCCAACTCTCTTGCCTCTTTTATCATCCCTTCTGCATCCGTGCTAACGACTTCAGCACTTATCGGACCATCAACTATGCTGACTATTTCATGGATACACTCTTCAAAACTTCTTCCTGTCTTGGAGACTAAGGTTGGGTTAGTTGTGACGCCATCGAGAATACCCCAAGAATGAGCTTTTCTTATCTCTTCCACATCGGCGGTATCAAGGAATATCTGGAATTTCTTCTTTTCAAGCTTTTCAGGTTTTTCAGTGGATAATTTTTTTTCTAACAAATCGATTTTTTTTGAAATTTCGTCGACCTTGTCCTTGATTACATCCAATCCTATTTCTTGCTCGAATGTGTCTTTTTCAGGTTTTTTAAAGAATTCTTCCTCATCTAAATTCATAGATTATCTATTGACAGAAAAGGATTTAAGTTGTTGCATCATTCTTAAGTGCTTCAATCGCTTTTTTCTTATCCTCAAAATTATAAATTCCAGAACAAGAAGCAAAGATGTTGGCTCCAGCTTTTGCAGCTAGTCTAGCAGTTCCTACTTTTATCCCACCATCTACTTGTATATCTAAGTCTTTTCTCATACTTCTCAGTTCTCTAATCTTTGATAGAACACTCGAATCAAACCCCTGACCAGAAAATCCAGGATTAACAGCCATTATCAAAACCATGTCCAAATCATCCAGATAATCTTTTATAGCTGAAAGTGGAGTAGGAGGATTTATGGCTAAAGCTATTTTCTTACCTTTTTCCTTTACTTTTTTGATTATTGCTGGAATATCTTTACAAGATTCATAATGAACTATTATCATATCAAACCCTAGATTCAAGAAATCTTCAACATATTTTTCATTGTCTTCTACCATTAAATGCGCTTCTTTCATCAATTTTATTTTGAAATTGTTCATGTCTTCAGGCTGTATCGTCTTGTTTGGCACAAAAATACCGTCCATTATATCTAGTTGTATTCTTTTAACATGAGGTTCAACCTCTTTTACTCTTTCATTCAATTCGTCAACAGTCTTGACAAGAATCGCAGGCACTATTTCAATCGTTTTCATCACCCTCTTTTACTTATTGTTCGATAAAATGTTTATAAATATTGTGTACAATTTGCTAATTAGTGAGTAAATGACTAAACTCCAAGTCGCTTTGGATGTCTTAAGTATTGAAAAAGCCTTAGAAATAGCTAAAAAATGTTCTGGCGCACATATCTTTGAGGCAGGAACACCTTTAATAAAATCAGAAGGGATAAGAGCAATAACAGAACTGAAGAAAAACTTTCCTGATAAAATAATAGTTGCTGATATGAAAACGATGGATACTGGTTATCTAGAGACAGAAATCGCTGCGAAGGCCAAGGCTGACGTAGTTTCGGTCCTTGCTGCAGCAGATGATAACACGATAAAAGATGCCGTCAAAGCCGGAAAGGATTATGGCATCAAGATATGTTGTGATTTGATTAACGTAAAAGACCCTGTAAGAAGAGCGAAAGAATTGGTAAAGCTTGGCGTGGATTATCTTTCTTTACATCTTGGCATCGATCAGCAGAAGAAGTCCAAATATCCTTACCCCACGTTAAGAAAATTGTGTGAAGAAGTTAAAATTCCTGTCTCTGCCTGTGGTGGACTGACAGATAAAGATGTTGCTAACGTTATAAACGCTGGAGCAGATATAATTATAATAGGCAGTTTCATAACAAAATCGAAAGATCCGAGCCAAACAACAAAACTCGTACTAGAAAAGATGATATTATGGTAATAAAGACTGCGAAAGAAATCAATAAGATGATAAAAGAAGTCCTGGATAAGCTGGATAAGAAGCAAGTGGATGAATTCATGGAAAAACTTATTCACTCTAGGAATATCTTCGTTTCTGGGGCAGGCAGAAGTGGTTTAGTCGGAAGAGCCTTTGCCATGCGCCTCATGCATCTTGGTTTTAACGTCTATGTGGTCGGGGAAACTATTACTCCTCCAGTCAGGCCAGGCGACCTGTTGATAGCAATTTCAGGTTCTGGCAAGACTAGCGCTACTCTAACAACAGTAAAAACAGCGAAAGAGCTTAAAACTACAGTAATTGCAATCACATCTTTCAAGGATTCTCCTATCGCAAAGCTTGCAGACTGTACTGTCTTGATAGGAGGAAGAGAGATGAAAGGCATGAAACGAGATTATATATCTGGACAATTGACAGGGGTACACGAGCCCCTAACTCCTCTTGGAGGCTTGTTTGAACTCTCGACGATGATCTTTCTCGATTCTGTCATCACAAAACTCATGCGATTGTACGAAGAAGGAGAAAGCGACCTAAGAAAGAGGCATGCAAACATCGAGTGAAGATGCATGAAAATTGCCTTAGCTTCTGATCATGCAGGATTTGAGCTTAAAGAAAAAATAAAAAAATTCTTGGAAGAGTTAGGCTATGAATACAAAGATTTTGGTACTCACAGTAATGAATCTGTGGATTATCCTGATTATGCACTGAAAGTTGCGGAAAGCGTTGCAAAGAAAGAATTCGAAAGAGGAATATTGATATGCGGCTCTGGCATCGGGATGTGTATGGCTGCAAACAAAGTTCCTGGGATAAGGGCCGCTCTTTGTCATAGCACAGAGATGGCAAGGTTGAGCAGGGAGCACAACGATGCTAATGTCTTGACGATGGGAGCAAGACTAACAAACGAGAAAACAGCTAAGGATGTAGTGCGTGTGTGGTTAACGACTGAGTTTGCTGGAGAACGTCACTTGAAAAGAGTTAACAAAATGAAAGATATCGAAAAGAAGTACAGTAAATATTTGTAATTTTTTAAGGCTTGAATTCCACTAGTGTCTACTAGTGGATGAAAACTAATCCTATCGGAAAAAA
>JASEGC010000005.1:46428-64654 GCA_030018415.1 Candidatus Aenigmatarchaeota archaeon | reverse complement strand
CTGGATGGACAGCTGATCCAACAGAGCAAACATGTCCAATGCTAGGCAAGGCTGAGAATTGCATTAGGTACTTCAACATAACCGTTCCTAAAGCTGAGCCACCGGGAGACTATAGCATAACAGCTGTAACTGAGTGGCAGAATCCGAATTCATCTACCAACTCAAGCAGCGATACTTCTGCGATAACAGTTGATTCGAACCCTATACTTGAAATAGATGAAGCCATCATAACAACAACTGTTTTGCATAATTCAATAAATTCAACGAGCTTTACCTTGAATGCAGCTGGTAATGATCACTTATACAATTCAACATTCACTTGTCTAAGTGGTTCTGGGCAGGTGTGTGATAACTTTACTGTTACCTTTATTCCTAATATTTATGAAAATTTGACTGCTGGTTCAACAACTTCAATCCAAGTTAATGTTTCTGTGCCAATAGGCTATGATCCTGGTGAATATACTGGAACCATAAGAGCTAACGCTACTGATTCGCAATGTGATCCTGCCTCAAGGTGTTGGGATGATGTTACGATAAATGTGACTGTTCCTATTTCTAGAACTTGGACAAGGCTCCAAGCTATCCTAAATCCAGTAGGTGCAAATGCAACATTTGACACACCTTATCAATATACAGGAGTGGTTTATAATAATGCTTCTGGATTTCTGGGAAACATAACCATAAACAACACCGGTAACATTGTTTTGAATTTCACAATAACAAGTGCAGGCAATGTCTCCTCATTACTAGTTTATGAAAATATAATCATTCCAAAGCAGACTGTCATGAATCTCAGTATAAACTATTCCATACCGATAAATCAAACACCAACGACCTTTGATCCTAATCTAGCAACTTCACCAACAGGAGCTTATACAGGAAAAGTGATAATAACAGCTGAGCCCAACTCTTCACCACCTCAACTAAATACTTCTGTTAGTTTGGATGTCAGAGACTATATTGCCCCTGTCATCAATTGGTTCAACATAACTACACCCTCAACACCTGGGATAGTTGATTTGAATAAAGAGCAAGTCAGGTTTGAGGCTAATGTTACGGATAACATAAAAGTTAGCAAAGTTTGGATTGTAGGAAGCGAATTTGGTGGAGGTACGGTAATGTATGATGATGGAACCAATGGGGATTTAGTAGCTAATGATAGCATTTATACAATAGTTCACAACTTTACGACTTCTGGAACACAGTCTGTTTACATTTACACTAAAGATACAAGTAGGAACGATGCCACTTCATCAACCAAAAACTTTGATGTGATCGCTAGCACTACAGGAATCCTGATTCCAGAGCCATCTTATAAAGAGATAACAAATGTCACGTACTATGATAATGTTTCATTTACCCTAACTCTTACCTTTAACAATACAGGTCAGGGAGGGGCCTATGCTGCTAATATCAGTTTGGACTTGTCGGCAAATTTCACCTCTGATTCAACATTTGAGTCTTGTGGTAAGGTGGAGGAACAAAATACTAATGGAAATTGCATAAAAACTTTCAACATAACAGCACTGTCAAAAATCCTACCAGGAACATATTATATAAATCAAATCGTTAAGTGGGAGAATCCAGATTACAGCTTAGCTAATGCAACAAACCGAACCAAAGTAAAGATCACAGATAAGAGATGGCAGAGAGAGCCAACTTTAATAGAAGAGACCGTTTACACAAACACAATAGGAGAGTTCAACATAACCATAAACAATACAGGAGAAATTCCGCTAAACTTCACAATAGATCACTCTGGTAATGCCACAGGCTTGATTTCAGTTCCAACTTACATCTACGTTGAGAATGGAACGACAAAAAACTTAACGATAAACTATTCCATACCCCTAACTTATGTACTTGGAATTTATGAGCAAACGATAAACATATCCAACTATACGGCTTATCCGCCAAGTAGAACAACTATCTTGAGGTTAAATGTTAGCGATGATATCAAACCGTGGGTAGGAAATACATCACTTTCGAAAACAAGCTTGGAGGCAAATTATGAAACAATAGATATAGAAGCCGATGCTACTGATAATGTCAACATATCCATGGTATGGGCACATGTAGTTGCTCCTTACTATACGCAAGACGTTAACCTTAGTTGGATTAGCGGAAACCACTACTCTCTAACTTATACACCAACTAAAGGTGGTTTACATAACGTAACAGTTTATGCAAATGACACCAGCAACAATATCAATAGCTCGTGGGCAGGCACGTTTAATGTCACAGGCACAACCGATGGAACAAATGAACAACTACCAAGAAGCAAAGTTTTCACAACCGATGAGACAACAGGGGCAAGCTTTAACATTTCAATAACTGTTAACAACACTGGACCAGGAACTATGCGCTTCGTTAACATAACCATAACCCCTGAGCATGTAGGAGATTGGATAGAGTCATTTGGAAACTACACGAAATCATGTGGCAATCTAACAGTTGGACAGAACTGCACCAAAGAATTCTGGATAGACATACCCGTATGTGCTTCACCCGGCTCTAAAGATGTTTTGAGTAATGTAACATGGCAAAATCCAGATTATTCCATAGGTTATGCTGAAAACCTTACTGATGTCTATGTTAACCCAAATCCTGTTTTGGAAGTTCTGGAAACTCAAATTGTGAGTACTATCGATCATAATCAACAGAAACAGGTAGGATCATTTACCATCAAATCAACTGGAAATACAATCCTAACTGGAATAGCTTACCGTCTTCAGGGAGGTGACTTGCCAGCCTCCTGGGTTAGCTTTAATCCTGCTTCAGGATCTCCTGGATATACGATCTTAGGTCAGTGTGGTGCTAATTATTCCGTTAATGTTACCATAACAACTCCACAATATCAAGACTCCAGCTTATACTGGACAAAAATTAATACAACAACGAGTAATGATGGTCAGGACTGGTTATGGCTTAACATAACCGTAAAGGAGGACTGGTCGTGGTCAAGAACTCCTGTTTTTCAATCCAGACTCACACTTGTAGGAACTTCAGGTAATATGAAGATTAAGGTGAGTAATAATGGGAACATAAATCCAATAAACTTCTCCATCCAAGCTTCAGGAAATGCAACACCTATGTTGAGCTGGCCTTCCAACATATTAGTTCCAAAGGGTACAACAGAAGATTTACTAATAGGCTATACAATTCCACCAGCCCAACCCTATGGAATTTATGAAGCAGTGATAGGGATAACAAATTCCTCAGCAAGCCCACCAACCTATAATTCATACATTGCCATGAATGTAACCGACCTCCCCCCAGAAATAAGTAGCGAGTCTGTTAGCCCAGATGTAATAGATATTTATGAATCCACAGAAATTCGGGCAAATGTTACTGACAATGGTATTGTGAGCTCAGTTTGGGCAACCATAACGAAACCATTAGGAGAAGAAAACATAAGCTTAAACCAAGTAGGAGCAACGAGTTGGTATAACAACAGCTACACCCCGGATCAAGCTGGAGACCATTCCATAGTAATTTACGCAAAGGACAACAAAGACCTCGTCTCAAGCTCAGCTCCACTGAAACTCACCGTTATTGGAACCACGAATGTCTCAATAACTCCAAATGTTACTTACACTGTCTTTAAAAATATAACACAAGACAGAGGAGCTGTTCTGCCTTTAGAATTAAACTTAAGCAACATCGGGCAAGGAGGAGCTTACTTCGTAAACCTTTCATTCCTTTTGCCGTCAAACTGGATAGCTGCACCATCTACGTTAGATTTTGGGAATATAACTGAAAATGAAATCAAGGGTAATGAATCTCAAATAAACATTCCAACTGGAACACCTCCAGGAATTTATTCTGTCATACCAACAGCCAATTGGACAAACCCGGACAATTCGTTTGGACAAAACACAACTTTAATAAAAGTAAACATAACATCGAATCCAATTTTGGAGATAGTTGAAACTTCACTGACAAAAACAATCCAACACAATCAAAGCTCTGTTATTAATTTCACCCTGAACTCAACTGGTAATGATCAAGTAGAGAATATAAGCATTTCATGCATAGGTGCAGAATGCACAAACTTTTCGATAAACTTTACTCCATCTCAACTCACATCATTGGCTCCGCTTTCCAGCCAACTTGTAAATGTAAGCATTAACATACCAGCAGGCTATTCACCTGAAACTTACAGCCTAACTATAAATGCATCTACAGATAAGACTTTCGATACAGTCCCTCTTGAAATAACAGTCCCCCTGAACAAATCTTGGAATAGAACTCCAGCTAGCTACCCATTGATGAGAGTGGGTGCTGGGAGCAAAGGGGATGTCGGAATCATTACTATAAGAAGCTTTGCAAACGTTCCTTTGCTCCTCGACGTTAGCATACATGGAAACCTCTCAGACAGTCTATCAACCAACGCACCTCAGTTGTGGTTGAACGAGACAAAAACAGAATATATAAAAGTTAACTACACAGCTCCATTAGCTGGAGGTTTCTATACTGCAAACATATCGATAAGGAATTCAACCGCTGACCCAGCAGAGTTGAATACAACGATCGAAATGGAGGCGCTGGAGTTCAAAGTAAATATATTATTCGCAACACCAAATACCAATGTTAAAGCTGGTGATGCCATTAGCATAGGAGCCAATGTGACTTATGAAGAAAATACTATTGAGGAGAATGTTACGTTTAAGGTCGAATTCGATAGTTATGAATGTCCTCTAAACTCATCAACTTACAACCCAGTAGCTAGTAGGTGGGACATTGTATGCATTGCACCAAATATTCCAGATGGAAGGGCTTATGACTTAACACTTACAGGAAATTATACAACAATTGCTGCAATTGTAAGTGATACTCAAGCAAAGGCAATATTATATGTTGATGTAACACCACCTCAGTTCGTTGATGTGACTACAACAAAAATCCCAGGAAAAAATGCAACAATTGACGCTTGGATAACGGAAAATGTTTTGGTGGATAAAGTCCTTGCTAATGTTAGCTATCCAAATGGGAGCTCTTCTATCTATGAAATGCAAAACCTAACAGCCGACCTAGCAAACACAACTTTCAGATTGATCTTGGAGAACTTAACAGAAGAAGGTGATTATGATCTGGTTATAATTGCAAATGATACAACAGGGAATGAAAATAACTACACAACATGGTTTGATGTCCATCACAGGGTATTCTTAGAAGGCCAATCTTTAGATGCTGACGGAAATGTTCTCTCACTTGAATTTGAATTATACAGACATGATAAACCTTTGGTGGAAAAGTATTTGATTCATGAAGTTGAAACCGACAAAACAGGAAATTACAGTAAAGAGATACATAAAAGGGTGTTTGACATAAAGGTAAAAGTACTTGGCCATGAAATAATATTTAATGATGTTAACCTAACAAGCAATTTGACAAATCCCGTTAAGTTTGATTCCGTCGAAAAAAAGTACCTACCAATTCCTTTAATAAGAAGAGTATTAAGAGGATTAGGTGCGGAATCAATCCTCAATGTTTCCTCAATTGATTTGGTGTTGAACTTTAGCGGAACTGATTATGAGCCACTGTTTATATCTGCTATCTCAATCTACCGCTGTTCTGCTTGGAATTTTTACACTAGGAGTTGCAATACAAGCTGGAGTAAGTTGGGTGGAAAAGTAAACGTGGCCAAGGAAATAGTCACTCTAGAAAACCTAACATCACTCTCAGCCTATGCTTTGGCTGAAGCAGTTGTGTGTGGCAACGGCATATGTGAGCAGGGCTATGGTGAAACTTATGAGAATTGTCCTGCTGACTGTCCTAGGCCTCCAGTTGGACCCCCTACCGTACCAACTCCTTACCTAATCCCTCCATCTCCACCGATCCCACCTTTTGAAGAAAAACCAGCACTACCTCCATTCAGCCTAGAAACAGATCTGATAGAAGCCACCTTGCATCCTGGGGAAAGCAGAACTTATTCCATATGGATCTCAAACAATTTGGATAAAACAGTTGAAGCAAGCCTAAAGGTTTTAGGAAGAGTATGGGAATTCATCATTTTGGAAAAGGATAAGATCGAGATAGGTCCAAGAGGGATTGAGACAGTAAAGGTAAAGATATTTACTTTGCCTACCACGCCTATAGGAGTTTATACTGGTGATATACAAATAAGAGTTGGGGAAGTGCTAAGAACCCTACCAGTAACCCTGATGGTTGTTCCAGAAAAAGAAGCTTTGTTAGATATTAAGGTAGAGACTCTGACAAAAACCCTATCTCTAAATGATACTCTTAAATACCATGTTACCATTTACAACCTAGGATTTAAGAAGAAGGTTGATGTGCATGTAACCTATAGAATAAAAGAGGTGGCAACTGAAAAGATACTAAGCTGGAAAGAGGAAGAAATGGCAATAGAAACTTCCTTATCGTTTGTTAGAATGTTTGACCTCAGCGAGGTCAAAGACCTTAGCCTAGGAAAATACTTCATAGAAGTTGAAGGAAAATATGATAACAGAACAGCAACCTCTGTTGACATATTTGAAGTGGTTCAGCCATTCTGGACTCTTGAAAGAATATATTTAGTTATAATTATTATTTTAACAATAGTTGGTGTGATTGGTGGATGGCAAGGAAGGAGGATGTACAAGCGCTGGAAACTGGCAAAACTTCGTTACATCATGCCAGTAGATTATAAAACTTTACCAACAGGAAAGATATGGCTTGGAGAAGTAGCTGAAACAAAGCGCAGGGCGGAATTTAGTTTGGATGATCTAACCACTCACGTACTATCAGCTGGAGCAACAGGTTCTGGTAAAACAGTTTCAGCCATGGTTGTTGTAGAAGACGTTTTAAGGGCTGGCATACCAGTTGTTGTTTTTGATCCAACAGCTCAGTGGACGGGATTTGTAAGACCTTGTAGAGATAAGCGTATGTTGGCTTGCTACAAAGAATTTGGAATTAAGGAAGAAGAAGCAAGGCCATTCAAGGGAATGATCTATGAGGTGACAGACCCAAAAGTTAAAATAGATTTCAAGCGTTACATGAAGCCTGGAGAAATAACGGTATTCACTCTTAACAAGCTAACGCCAGGCCAATTTGATCAAGCAGTTAGAAATATAATAGACATATTGTTTAAGCAGGGATGGGAGGAATCACCCACCTTGCGGCTGTTGGTCGTATTCGATGAGGTTCATCGCCTACTAGAGAGGTATGGTGGTAAGGGTGGTTATGTTGCTTTGGAAAGAGCCTGTAGAGAATTCAGAAAATGGGGCATCGGGTTGGTAATGGCTTCACAAGTTTTAGCAGATTTTAAAGAGGCAATTAAAGGTAATGTCTTAACAGAATTCCAGCTCCACACAAAAGGTTTGGAGGATATAGATAGAGTGGAGAAGAAATTTGGAAGGATCTATGCTGAAAGGGTAGCTAGGGAAGAAATTGGTGTTGGGATGGTCCAGAATCCAAAGTACAATAAAGGCAGGCCTTGGTTCGTTCATTTCAGACCTTTGTTACACTCACCTCACAAACTGTCTGATGAAGATTTGGAAACTTACAAACGCTTTGCTAGAGAGTTGCAAGATTTAGAAAAAGGTATTGAAAAGTTGAGGAAACGCAAAATAGATACAACAGATATAGAATTAGAATTAAGGCTGGCTGAAGATAAATTAAAGACGGGTGCATTCAGAATGGCTGAGATATACTTAGAGAGTTTGAAAAGTAGGGTGAAGGGGTATGAAAAATAAAAATAAATTTAGTTTTGCGATGGCGATGTTGTTCATTTTATTAGCATCAGCTCTAGCTCAAGCTGCTGACTTTTCTTTAGAATATCGAAAGAATGTAACAATTTTGCCCAGATCGAATCAAACCCTGAATATCTTTGTCAAAAATCTCGTTAATGAAGCCATCAGTTTGAATTTGGTTTGTGAGTCGAATTTAACCATTAGCTGTCCAACCAAAATCGAATTGAAAGCAAATGAGCTAAAAAATTTGCCTATTCAGGTAAAAACATCGACAGGTTTGGGTATCTTTACTATAAATTTCGAGCTCAATGGAGAAAAAGGAAAAATCGAAGTTAAAGTAAGCAACGAACCAGAGGCATTAAAAGATATTCTAGATTATTATAATCTGTCCTTAAGCTGGCTAGAAAAAGAAGCAGGTGAACTTGAAATTCCAACCCTAAAGCAAGCAAGAGTTGATTTGGAAATTGCCCATGAATTGTATAAAAGAGCTTTGTACCACGAAACCAATGAAAAACTGAATCAGATAAGAGAGAACATAGGTAAAGCGGCTGAGTATATAGCTATGGAAAAAATCAAAGAACCAGAGCGGGTGGAAAAGCTGGAATGGGTTGAATGGTTGAAAATACTATTCTTGCTTATCATAATCATGCTTTCTATATTAGGTTTGTTCCACTTTTTAAAGAAAGGAAAGCAAACTAGTTTTAGGGGCGACCTTCTTAAGATCAAAGACATAATCGGTAAAGCAAAGAGGATTGAAATAAAGGTGAGTCCCAAAGAAAAGCTTGATTTCAAATCTTTAAAGAAAAAAATTGATTCCTTAAGAAAGGTTGGAAAAGATACCAAAGAATTGGAGCTAGCCATAAAGCTTGCGAAGAAAAAATATAATAAAGGGCTTAAAAATCTTGCCAAAAGGTACTTGGAAAGGATCGGGGACAGGATAAAGGAGATGTAAAATGGTAAAGAAACCAAAGCGGAAGAAAAAGGTAATAGGAGAAATCTTAAAAAAAGAAGGTGTGATTAGAGAACCTGAGCCGGAAGAAACGGAAAAGCCAGCAGTTGAGATGAAGGAAGTAGCTGGTTTGTTGATGAGAATTAATAAGATCGAAGGAAGGCTAGATATGTTCAAGGAGACAGGAGAAGCTACCCAGGAAAGAATTGGGAGGTTGGCTGAAGAAATAGGTGACCTGAGAAGAATGATTCTCGATAGGGAAGGCTCCTATTCTAAGCTGGAAGCTGATTTTGAAAAGGTTCAAACAGCAGTTAAAGAAATAGAACCAGTTAAGATAGCCAAAGATTTTGAACGCTTTGCAGGTCAACTTGAGCTGAATGCTGCAAAAATGGAAAGAGTAAACACAAACTTGGCTGATTTAAGTAAGAGATTGAAAACAATAGAGAATAAATTTTTAATGATAAAAGATTTTGAAAATCTCGTCGGTGTCATTAAAAAAATTGGTGAAAAAATGGGTGAAATAAAAGAGGATAAGAGGTACGTGGACAGACTTGCTGGGAAGATTGAATCAATTTTCTCTGAAATGACAGATAGACTTGCTGAGCTCAAGCAGGAAAGAGAAACTATTTTGAAAGTGGACAACCTTACCAGGGAAATGGTTAAAAGTTTGGACAAATTCAAAATAAGATTCGATGAAGAAGCTATTAAAAAGAAAGAGTTGGATGAGATAAAGAAATCTATAGCAAAAGAGGTCAAAGGTATAAGCCCAGAAGCGTTTGAAGAATTGAAGAGAAAAGTTGAGAGTTTTGATTTGCAGAGAAAAAGTGTGGATGAGTTAGAGGAAGAGAAGGATAAAATAGAAAGGTTACTCGAAAGAGTTGAGAAGGATTACAAAACAGGAGAGTTAAGTAAAGAAAGCTATGAAGAGCTCAAAAAAGCGAACGAAGAGAAGCTTGAAAGGGTAAACTCTGTTCTAGAATTTCTAAGCAAAAAAATGCTGTATGAGAAGGTTAAAAGACAGGATAAAAGAATAGCTGAGTTAGAATCAATCGTGGAAACACTCCCAAAAGGGTTAGAGAGAGGAGATATTTTTCAAAGGCTCGGTAAACTGGAAAAAGGATGGAAAGAGATTGAAGAGCTGAGGAGGAAGACTGAGGATTTAAGCATAGCATTTGATAGGATTGATGGTTTAGAGTCTAGCTTTGAAAAGTTGGAGCGAAGTTTAAAGGAAACAACAAAGCTAAGTGAAAAAGTTGAAGAGATTAAGCTAAGAAGAAAAGAGTTTGAGGTTGAGATGAGCAAAGAAAGGGAAAGGTTAGAAACCAACAGAAATTTAATCGAAAAACTCACAGGAAGGCTCAACGAATTGTTTGAGCATATAATTTCCTTGGAGGGGGAAGTTGAAAAACTTGAGAAAAGCAGGAAAATACCATTTGATGCGAGGAAAATAAGAGAGAGTTTGATTGAACTTAGTGAATTGGTTGAAACCAAAGCTGATAAAAAGGAGCTGGAAGAATTTGAAACTAGGATTGAAGGTTTAATGGAAAGACATGCTCAACTGATTAAAAAACTCATTGAGAGGATGAAATGGGTAAGATAGATGATATCTTGAAAGAGTTGGAAGAAAGCGTTGGAAAAATTGAAATTAAAAAACCAGAAGAAAAACGAAAGAGAGAAAAAGAAGAACCAAAGCCCGAAGAGATTGAGACAGTAAAAACAAGACTAAAAGAGATCGAAGGCAGATTCGAAAGAATGACTGGGATTTTTGAAACATTAAAGGAATGGTTTGAAAGGTCAGAGTTGGAATATTCTAGATTAAGGGAATTAAGAGATAAAATATTTGAGATAGAAAGAGTAGTGGATGGTTTAAAAAGAAGTACAACTGAGTTTGAAGAGGGGATTGGAATGAGAATGAATAAGATAGAAGAAGAAATTGAGAGACCATTGAAAACAGTAAGTAGAATGGAACTAGAGGTTGAAGATCGAATACCAAGAAGGTTTATAGGGTTGGAAAAAAGCTTTGATTTGATTAAAGAAGAGATTAGGAAGGAGATTGAAGATTTGAAAAGAACTAAGCCAAAAGCAGAAGAGCTAGAGTCTTTGGATAAAAGATTAGAGTTTTTAGAAGGGGAAGTGAACATACTTTTAGACAGAGTAGGGAGAACTTCTGTGATCAAGGAGTTGAGAGAGGAAATAAAAACCCTATCAAAAAACCAGGAAAAAATAAAAGAGGAGATATCCAAAGAAAAGGAGACGGAGAAAAGAGTGAAGAAACGCTACGCTTAAAAAGAAATATGCAAGATTATCAAAGCTTTACACTAAATTAGGAAAGAAGAGAAGAGTGAGATGAAAAGAGTAAGACTTAAAAAGAAGTTGGAAGAAGTTAAAGATAAAATAAATAAATTGAACAATGCTTATGCTGAACTAACCGAGCTTTTGGTACCCAAAAAAGCAATAGAAGCAGAAAAAGAGGTAGAAAAACAGAAGCTTAAGCTTTTTCATACTTTTTTTTCAATTCCTCATAAGTTTTTTTTGATATGATCTTAGCTTTATATTGTTCTTCTATGGTTTTCAGCAATTCTTTTACATCCTTTTCTTCAATCTCTTTTTTTTGAACTTTTCTCAAACGTCCTCTAAGCTTTGGTTTTTTCTTTATTAAGAAGGTTATAATGAATGCTCCAATTATAAGTATGATTATAAACCAGATCAGGATCATTGGTATGAATATTATCTTTGGTTTTACTGGTTTTGCTATCGATAGTAAATAGCTTACTTCTTCTAGCATATTCCTTGACTCCTCAAGTGCTTCTGTAGTTTCCATCAATTTCCCCTCTTTTAAGTAATCTTCTGCTATAACTACAAATTCATTCACAGTTTCTAGTAATCTTAAAGCCTTGGTTATATCTCCACCTTCTTCTCCTATTCTCGCTGCCCTGGTTTCAAGTTCTAAGATCGCTTTTTTGGTTTTCCTTATTTTTGCCTCTAGTAACTTCTCCTTTGATTCAAAAATCTCAATTTTATAACTTTTTTCTACCTCTGCTTCCTGGGCAAGCACTTTAAGCTTTGCCAAATAAACTTTAGGTTCAACATCTTTTGGAATGTCAAATTTTACTAGCAAATAACCAACAGATTCTGGTTTCAAAACAGAAATTTCTCTTATCGCTTCAAACCATTTCGGTATTCCTTCAAAATAAACTGAAACCTTATGTAAATCTTCATTGCCAACATTCTTAACTTCTATCACAACATATCTTATTCCACCTCTCTCCACATCTAGCTGATCTGGAAAAACATTTAAGATTTCAATCTCATAAACAGGAGCTGGCAAAGCAACAACTGGTGGAAGAATTACCGGGGGAGCTGGCGGGACGACGGCCTCAATTACTCTAAACGTTCTATTTGTGTGGGTCGGTGGTTGTATATTTGAGTAAGTTACCCTAACATTTAGATAATATTCACCAACTGGCTGATTGGAATAGATTGGTAAGCTTCTGCTTATTGTTCGATTGGATGCAGCTGGAATAAAGACAGCTTCTCCACTTACGCTCGCATATGTGATGTTGTTTCTAGATATCCAGTAATCTAAGGTAACGTCTTGCGAGACATCACCCATATTTTCTATCAAAACATCGAAGTTCTGTGTACCTCCTTGTTCTACTTCCGCTGTTAAGCTTGTTATCACAACGTCATAAGGCCCCCCTCTCGATACCCTAAATGACTTAAGTTGCTTTGTTTCCCTACACCCTTGCATGACGGAAAAAACAGCCAGATAGTATCCACTAGGAGTTGTAGGAGGCATTGCATATTGGTATCTGTACAACAGGGATGTTTCGGTCTGACTAATTATGGTGAAATCGCTTTTGTTTGCCTGCAAATAAAGATTTTCTGCAGGATCGTAAACCGTTAAAGCCATTTTGCTTGGACCTTGAATAGGATTAGTTGTATAGAGCAAAACATAGAATTTCATTATTTCTTCCGGATACCAGACTATTGCGGTTTCCAGTTCCAAACTATACTTTTCGAAAACTCCGAAACTAAATCCTGCACTTTCATTCGTACCTAGGTTAACTATCGGATCATCAAATGAGGTGAAGCTTTTGAGAGTATAGTTACCCAGAGGTGCATCGGACGGTATCTGGAAAGAAGGGATTAAATCAAGAGTTCCATTTGGATTTGTTTGATATGAATTGTTGAATCTTACGTTGTTTAATGAATCGTAAAGGGTTATGGTTGTGTTTACCATCAAAGGTGAACCAATCCCGTCAGTTACGTTGTAATAAATAGAAGCGGACTCTCCAGCAAAGTAATCTAAAAAACCTGTCTTCAAGGTAATGTTAAGTTTTGCATAGACTTTAAAGCTATCCGATGCTTGACCAAAACCACCGCTGTTGTCTTGTGAATAAATTAGAAGTTGATACACCCCTCTCTGAGAGGTATTAGAATAATTAACTTCCCATAGCGAGACAGCTCCAGGAGTGTTGGGGGTTGTGTTGGTTAAACTCAGGATGTCTATTTCAGTATCAGGTTTTGTAACATTTGCCTTTACCCAGTTTAAACTACTACCAGACCTATCAGTGATATTTGCAATTATTTTTATGGTTTCAAGTTGTTCAACCTTTTCTGTAGTCAAGGAAACTATTACTGGTCCAAAGACAACTTCTAATGTAATGAAAATTGTTTGGTTGGATGGCGTTGCATTTAGGGTCGTTGCATTTATTGTATAAGTTGCATAATAAATTCCTTGAGAAGCATTTGTTGTATTGTAATCTATTTGGAACAGATGTGATTGTTGTGCTTGAACGGTGAAATTTGTTTCATTCACCCAGGTGTAATTTACAGATTCTGGTGTTATCGTGAAATTTATTGGCATATTCCCAGTATTGTTAACTCTAACTTCGCAAACCACCCCATAAGAATCTATTAGAACGGTCTTCTGACATGTGGCTGGTTCTCTTAACCATGTTTTGCTTTCAGGAACTGTTACGTTTAAGTTCAACATGTCAAAGCCATCGTTATCTGAGGTTACATTAATCAAACCAGAATAATTTCCAGCAGGGTAGCCTTCTGGAACAGAAACGTTAACAGAGATGTTTACCCAATTACCAGCAGATAGATTGGACAAAAAACTTGGATTAAATTCGAGAGTAAAATTTTGACAAACCTCTCCTGAGATGCAAGTGAAACTTATATTTTCAAGTTTATCATTTCCAGTTGAGTTTACAGTGAAATTTCCAATTTTTTTCTCAATCCCTTCTTCAACTGTTGCTATCATCATTTCTTCTACAACTTCCAATACAGGATTGCTAACAACAATTATACTGGATTGGTCTTGAGAAGAGTTTAAGGTTAAGTCTGGATTTTGCCATTCTGCTGTTGCATTCACAGTGTAATTTTCAGGTGAAGTGCCTGCAGGAACTGTTAGCCTAAAATATTTTGTGCAATTTCCAGCCGGAGGTATATCTCCACATTCTTCAAAGGTTGAATTTGCTGTCCAATTTGTCGGTAAGTGTAAAGTTATGTTGGTTAGGTATGCAGTCCCGTTACCCGTATTGTTTAAAGTTACATTCATTTCAAATGTTTGATTTTGAGTTTGAGTTATGTTGTAAACTGTGTAGCTATCTGGTCTTAAATCTATGTGAAGGATAGTTGTGTGTTCTTCGGTATAAAACAAATCCCAGTCAGAACCAGAATTGTTGTATTTTGATGCATTACAACTTAGATTCCATGTCCCTCTTGTGGAAGGAGCTGTGAAATTTATTGAATATAGACCATTACCCTTATCACTTATGTTGATGACAGGGGTTGAATCATATTGGCAAACAATGCTTGCACTTTCCACTCCGGTATCATTTCTGTAATTTTTAAGTGTTAGATTTGCATAAATAGTCCTGTTGGTTATTCCAGACGGATTTGAAATTGTTAGGTTAACGTTATATCTATCTGTTAAATTAAAAATAGTCCAATTTTGCTGTAATAAAACTCCAGTTGAATCCAGGGCTTTTACTGTTACATTCCAAATCCCTACTACAGCTAAAGTTGAAAAAGTATAGATGTTGGTGTAAACGCTATCATTCGCAACCTCATCACCGTGCGTAGCATCATCATATAAAATTAAGGTTAAATCATCCTCTAGAGCTGAAGTTCCCATATCTAAGGTTGCATTAACTAAAGAGGTAAGGTTGTGTGTGTCTAGGGATATGGTAGCAGTAATCTTTGCAGTTTCATTCCTATTATAAAAGTTATAATCTGTCTTAGCGATAATTTCAACTGAATAGGTTTCAGTTAAGTTTTTCATAACCTTCACAGGATTTGCTGTCCTATTTCTCAAATCTTGCACAGGCTGATGTGAAGCCTTATCATTGAAGTAAACTATCGCCTCTTCAAAAATTGATTCATTCTGAACTAGAGTTGTTGAACCCAGTGTTATACCTATTCTACCTTCTAGTAAGCTACCAGAAGCGTAGTAGTTAGTTGTGTTTTCCTCTTTTGAATTTATGACTCCTAGACCCTTACCAGTGAAGGAATATGCAGATTGCCATGAATAAGGATCTGCTGAGTTCCCAGATAGAGCATCTATCCCAAAAGCACGATCAACATCTAAAGCTAAAGCAGTTATCTGAGATGTCATTCTAGTTATTGATGTATAGGCTATCAACTGTTGCTGGATTTTAACCCATGGGTTGTGGTCATAAAAAATGTACTTTTTTATCATTTTTGCTTTCCCTGTTTTTTGAGCCGGATTATTCCATAGGGCTTCCTCCCCTTCTTGTATGACAGTTATCTTTACTGGACCTGCTTTGAAGCTAGCATTCTGCCTAAAATCGTACATGAAATTACTTGTTCCATTTGAAAGCTGGATGTATTCCACAGTTCTTTCGGATGGTGGCCTATTGAACAAATCAACTGTGTAGTTAGTTACATAATAAATACCTGAGGTGCTTTCACCTCTTAGAGTATCAACCTTAAAGGCTCTTAAGCTGTTATTGAGCCAAAATTCTTCTCCATCCCAACTGTAAGTTAAGCTTGTAGCATAATTTGGTGCTGGTTTTGGATTGGCAATCGTATCAAAATAAATGAAATAATATCTTTTTGTGTTTGCCAGGGTTGTTCCATTCATTATCCATGTTACTACACCGATAGCATTGGTAGAAGCATTGTAACTTTGATCTTCATCAAATTGTGAAGGAACTTCTTGTAAAACACCACCTGAGGAGTCATACTCTATTACCCTAACAGATTGATTATCAAAAACTTCTGATACGCCAAGAGTTTCTAGTTCTGAGGTGAAGTTGAGCTTAACCTCTATGGACGTGTTAATTCTCTCATAATCAGTTGAATTTACTTGAATAGGTATTCTATAATACCATGTCGAGTTCCACCACTCATAGGTTTGAGCGTAAACGGGAGTCGAGAAAAAGAACAGAAATATGAAATTTACTAAAAAAAATTTTTTAGTTCTCTTTAGATGTATAATTAAGCTCATCGACAGTTCTTGTATACTCTGAAACATATATAATTAATTAGTTAGGAGCTAATAAAAAGATAATTAAGGCCAAACCATAGGGAGAGGAGCGAGCTGGTAAATGTATCAGAAGCGAGTTATTCCCTTTGAAAGAAAAAATAAGGTGAACGCAAGGGATGAAAATGAAAGGTTTAGATCATTTTTTTACTCCTAGGTCAGTTGCCATTATCGGGGCAAGCCATACACCAGCAAAACTAGGCTATACAATTCTAGAAAATTTAGATGCCTTTGACCTAGGCTATAGATATGTACAAAAATTAGGTGGAGCTGAATGATAACAAAGAGTCATGGTTTTGTTCTTCTTGCGGCTTTAGGTATGAGTTTCATTCTTATCCATTCTACTTTTCTTAAAAATTTCGGTGTCTCAAGTCTGGAGCAGGTGCTCTTTAGAATGTCTATCTCACTCCCCTTACTCTTTTTGATATTTAGAGGTGAAAAGCTCTTTTCAATTAAAAAAAGCGATGTACTTTTCTTTCTTTCTATTGGGTTGGTCTTTTCTGTGTTTCTTTTTTCTGCATTATCTTCCTTAGTTTTTGGAGCAACCATAGCCGTTGCTGTTGCTCTAATTTGTACCCAACCAATTTTCACAGCTTTAATTTCTATCATCATAGGAAAAGAAAAGATAAGAATGGCTAAAGTGCTGTTAATTTTTATCGGAACAGTTGGTGCCTTTATTGCTACAGGTTTGACCCTTTCGGACATAGTTAACCTAAATATAAATTTGGGAATAGCCTTCGCTTTGAGCTCTGGCCTCTTTTATGCTCTTTATCTCTCCCTCAAAAGAGTTGCCAAAAAAAGAAAGTATAGCAGCGGTCAAATCACATTCAACACATTTCTTTTTGCCATACCATGGGTGGCTTTCATCGGAGTACTCTTGAGAAACTTTAGTGATAATCCACTTTTTGTTGGACTCGTAGTTCCAAACCTCTATCAATGGCTGTTACTATTTTCTTTTGCAATTTTTAGTACTATTTTACCATACGCTTCGCTTAATTTTGTTAATCCAAAAGAAATAGACCCCACAACCGAAGGACTCCTGTTACTCTTAGATCCTGTGCTACATAACTTATGGGCTGTAGTATTTTTTCAACAGTTGGTTTCACCCCTTCAATACATGGGTGTATTTCTAGTCCTACTCGTAGCAGCTGTTAATCTAAAAATACTTTGAATTTTCTTGAAAAAATCTTTAAGGTCTCTCATTTCAAAAAATTAAATATGTTTAAAACAATGAAAAGCTATGGTTGCGAAGAGATTGCATTCTTTTATGACAAGGCAACCGGCTTGAAAAGTATAATAGCAATTCATGACACAACCCTATATCAAACTCAAAGGCTTGTTTAAAATTTTCTATACCTAAATCTTTAAGTAGATGTGCATGTAAATCAAGTTTTATTTTTTTAGATTTTTTCATGATCAAAATCAATATAAAATCTATCTTCGGCAAATTTTTTTGGAAAATTCATCCATCTCCGATGATAATTTTATGGCCATCTGATATTAAAAAACATGACTATCATTAATTTCTGCAACTAAAATTATCGCCCGGGAGAAAAGCTGTGTGGACTAAGCCAAAATTAATTTGTGAAGTAAGATTCATGAATTTGTCAAAAGACTTGATAATGAGAGCCTGCATTTATGAGGTTAAGGGAAGATAAGTCACCGAAAGAATGTGAATTAGAAGTTACACCATTGTAAGAAGCCAACGGGTCCTTTTTGGCGAAGTTCTCCTGAAGAGAATTTGGTGAATGAAGAATCGAAGTAAGGGCGATCGAAACGCAACGAGATTTTGGAATGAACCGCTAAAAAGGTGTTAGACGATGTCGTTGAGGATGAATGTAATCAATTGTTTTGGTGCCAGAAAATGGATTTTGAGTTATAAGGATATTCTTAAATTTTTAAGCTGTTCATTAAAAAATAGTGATTAACATGGCAAAAGGTAAAATCTCTCAAGAAAAAGAGATGATCAAGGAATTGTTTGAAGATAATCTAACCACTACTGAAAGACAACGAGAATACTATCGAGAATACTATCAAAGACAGGATGTTAAAGCAAGACAACGA
>JASEGC010000005.1:0-46336 GCA_030018415.1 Candidatus Aenigmatarchaeota archaeon | reverse complement strand
GACCAGATGTTAAAGCAAAACGACGAGAATACCGTCAAAGACCAGATGTTAAAGCAAAACGACGAGAAGTCATAAGTATAATTTCGAAATTGACAAAAAAGGAAAGCTTAACCGAAACTGAATTAAAACATATTCAACCATATTTGCCTATTATCTCTTGTCTGCATAACACGGTATATGGAAAAAAATTCAAACAAATAAGAAGTCAGGTTAGTGAGAAAGATCTGAGAAAAAAATTAATGGAGCTGAGGAAATTTGATTTAATTGAGTATGATGAGAAGAGGTACGTATTAACAGATGTGGGAAAAATTCTATCTAAAACAATTTCGTCTAACTACCTTTTAGACGAAAGTTATTCCTACAGAATAGAAAAATTATGAAAATAAGGTAGAAAATTCTTTTATTTTTGCTATGAAAGCAGGAGATTCGTTGGGCAATAATTAGATTTAAATCCTTTACTGTTTATTTTAAAGTTATGGTTTCGCAAACCCAAATATCAGTACCAATTTTATCTACAGATACTTATCTAAAGAGTGTTGCATTCTACATCGATTCTCAAAAAGCTAGAAATCTAAAAGGTCAAGAGTTAGCAGGCAAACAAGATGGAACTGAATGAAACTTTTGGAATATTAATCTCTACTGGCAACATTTGAGAAAATCAGACCCAACTAGGATTTATCCTGGGTCTAGAAAATTGTCTGAGTCTCTGTTAAGAGCTAAACAAGGCTATTCCGATGAGGAGGTTGAACAACTCACCGAGAAATTTAACTTAACTAAAAATGAAGCAGTTGGACTAATACAATATGTAAAGGACTTGACAGACGATATGTTTTCCGGGCACGCTGAAATTGTCAATACAATTGTTGCTCATCCATTAACCAAAAAAGAAGGTCAAGAGGCCGAATATTGTAAAAAGATAAGAATTCAAGGCGTTAGTAAAGGAAAAAATCCGATTGTCATCGATGAACCAGTTGTTGTAAAGGAAGGTGGAAGTTTGTACTTAGAGCTTGACAAACAAAATCCACAAAGCGAATGTTTTGAAGTTGAGAATTATCCAAGAAATAGTGGTTTTTTGAAGAAAGCGATAACAGAATTGGGGTTGCCACAAGATGGTTATTTATTTGTTAATTGGGATCCAGGATATGAAAAAGGCTTGAGGGCTGTGCGTCGCTCGATTTGGCATGCCGAGTTCAGCGCGGATGCGGACTGGATTCCTTCCTATTGGCATTGGGATGGGGGATTCCGTCTGGGTAGCGAGGCGACCGCCGATATTTCTGCTAAATTAAAAAAATATACAATTAGCGAGGCACAAAAACAAATAATTGTAGATGCCGTCGAAAAAATAAAAGAAATACCGAATCAAAGACTTAACGAAGTTCCAACTTTGACACGAAATATAAGCGAAGAACTGAATAAATTACTTTCCGAACTACATTCAGAATAAACTTTTATCTTCAAGAATCAAAAATCTAATCATGAAACCTAACTATTTTTGTAGAAAGATTTGTCCTTTAAGGAATAGCAGATTTTGTTTGGGTTTACTGAAGAAGAGAAAACGTTAGATCTCACACAAGAGATTTTTGTTCTGGGAAAATTCTTAATCTTGATAAAATTCACAACTTATTGAATAAGAAGTAAATGTCCATCCTGAGCTTATTTGTTTGGTTTGTTGAGAATAAGAATTCACTGTGACACAATCGTATTCCTTTACCAAATAACCGCCTGTACTCATGATGTAGAAATTTCCACATTTTTTACCCGGGGCTCCACCATTATTCCTGAACGTGAACGTACAATGGTATTTATACATAAACCCGTAACCAGTTTCTGTATATGGACTTGAAGTAACTGTAATTTTTGGAAGTGGTACATAACCCAATTCAGGATCTACTGGAACTAGATTTTTTTGGAACCAAGCTTCTTCCACATCTATTATCTGCAGTTTATCCAAGTTTTTGTTGAAACTATTTATACCGCTATTACGAGCTGAATAAAAGTCTCTACCAATCATAGTTGTTTCAACGGGATTCCAACTACTACCATCGTAATATCTCATGAATAAATGTCCTGGAATTACAACAATTTGGGTTTTGATTCCAATACTTTCCAATATTGCAGCATACAAGATAGCAATGTCATCACAGTCTCCAGCCCTTTTTTGCAAGTAGCAATAACAGAAGCAAACAACCCAACTTTATTCAATGCCTCTGAAGTCAACACTTTACTTTGGATAACAACAAACGAGGACAAAGATTTAGAAGTTGACATAATATTCTACGAGTTTGTGATAGAAGAGGAATTTTCTCCTCCGGGCTTAATCCCCATCAAAACATTCAGCATAGAGCTTAACGATACAGAAGGGTTGAAAGAAATAAACTTTAGAGTTTACTACAATGAAAGTGAACTACCAAGCTATGTCAATGAGGATTCTTTAAGAATTTATTACTATAACGATACAGACGAAGATCCTTCCAAGTGGGAATGGCAATTGGTTGACTCAGGAGTTGATGTTAAAGAAAATTATGTCTGGGCTAAAACAAATCATCTCAGCCTATTCGGAATATTTGGCTCTCCTAAAAAGGAGAAAGAGATTGTTTATGTTCGTGAAGAAGGAGGAGGCTCAACAGGTGGAGGTATCGTAACAAAAACTACCACAACAACTATCCTCGAGACAACCACGACACAAGTATGTCAAGAGAAATGGGTTTGTACTGATTGGTCAGAATGCAAGGATGGAATTCAAACGAGAACTTGTGAAGATGAAAACAATTGTGGAACTGATTCACACAAGCCAATAGAATCTCAACCTTGTACAACTGGAGAGACAAAAGCAGGAGCAACTCCAATAACAGGACTCATTACTTTGACAGTATCACGGACAATCGCTGGTTTAATTACTGTAGTCTTGATAATCGTAATCTTCTTTGGTTGGAAAAATTACTTTCTTGAGAAACGAAAAATTCTAAGTTGAACTGTACTGTTTCGAATGAATATAACACTACACTTGGCAAACCTCCAGAGTTACAAGAGTGTGATGTATGAGGTTCTGTCTAAAAAACGTCATTTACGGCACTCTGTCGGGTATCGTCATCTAGTCAAATCCCCAAGTAATTCCTTATCAGGATAACTATTAGCCAAACAATAGCCATAACGGTAAAGAATAAACCGATATAGAACAGTTTTGGATGTTTGACATAGATAGCCATCTCATTCAACTTTGGTTACTATTTCTCCCTTTATGATGCCTTGTTCTCGGAGTCTTTTTAAGATTCTTTCTTCCCTTTTGGCATCCGGATTTTTCTTCCTTTACTGCTTTTTCTACTCACTCTATCATTGGTAAAAGTAAGAGTTTGAAATTCCCTGTTGTTGAACTACCTTTACCAAAGAAAATAGAGGATAACAAGAAAAAAACAATTAAACCTGAATAGGATGAGATTTAAGTTTGAAACCTAGATTTCCATCCAGTTTTCGATTTCTTCGTCACTTTCAACTTCCACATTAGTTTCTTCAGCTTCGATTTCTTCTTCTGGTTCTTCCTCTTCCTCAGCTTGTTCTAGCACTTTTTTCATGATGCGTTTTTTGATCTCTGACTTGGGTTTTTCTTCGACTTTTTCTTCCTTGATTTTTGTTTCTATCGGTTCAATTTTTCTTCCTTCTGTCTTTCTCAAGATTCCATCAATGTTTCTCATCAAGTCATTCATCCTATCTTCTAACTGGCTTATTCTTTCTGAAAGAGACATTATCTTTTCTTCTGTTGTTTTTTCCTGTTCTATCGGCTTTAATATCCCCATCTGCATTAAAATGCCTAACACTCCGATGTTAGTCTTTTCTCCCGTACTTATGTTTTCACAAACGTGAGTTTTCTTGTTATTGTCGAAATAAATCTTGAAATCTTCTGTGTTTATCTTGAATTTTGTTGGTATCATGATAATCAATTATAATTGGTTTTTAAGAATTAAAAGCTATTATCCCCAGAATCTCTTCGTCCTGATGAACTGTCTCTCTGCATTTAACAAAGCTTTCACAAAATCTTTTTCTGAATCATACATTCCTCTTAAAATTCTTGTCGCTGTTTTGGGTCCAATTCCTCTGACAGCCAAAGCCTTAACAGCACGAGGACCATACACTATTATAAGATTTGATGTTTTTTCAATCCTATCAAACCTTCTCATTTCTTCAGTCGTCAACCCAACCTCTTTAAGTTTCTTCTTTATTATACGCTGAGCTTCTATTTGACTTGGTCTCACGACTCCAATCAATTTTGCCTTACACTTTCCACATCTTATTTCGCTTGGCAAATCTTTTACTCGGAAAGTTCTCGTCCAATCTCCACAATTCAAACAGATTAATCTGACTCTCTTCTCGTTCAACCTCTTCTCGAAAATATCCAACACTTGCAATTCAGGCTTCTCAGGACCGATTAATTCAGCTCTTTTCTTTATTCCCAATTTTCCTAACGGGGACAATCCTTCTTTGAAGATGACATTAATCTCTTTCTTCTGTATCTTCTCGAGAAAATCTTTTACAACATCAACATCTAGTTTATCAGTCTTTATTTCTCTCAACGTTTCTTCCCAGACAGGTGTTTTTTGGTATAAGTCAATTATTTTACTTAACCATGTCTGTCCATACTCAGCATCTTTTCTTATGACACCAAATCTTTTAGCGACGTGAATGAACCGCCATTGGAATAAACGGGAATTAGATAAATTCAACTCGAGCAATGGCTCAACATCTTCAGGTTTAGTCTTGAATAGAGCATCCTCAATCAAATCGGTATCCATTATCTGCAAATGCAAAATAACACGATAAGGATCAGTCCTCAAACCAACAGAACCAATCTTAGCGGCAAGTATGGTCGATAACATTCGACCAAGTGTTTCATTGCCTTTAGTTCCAAGACAAGTATGTAAAATCAGAATATTATCCTGGTTTTCTACCAAAACTTTCTTATCATTAGGGACGATACCGTACTTGATTTGTTTCGCTATTATACCAACCATCTTTTTTGCAGAATTTTCATCAACATGGTATTTTTGCATGATCTTTTCCATCACTTCTGGCTTACTATATTTGAATAAATTATCAGAAATAAACCTTCTAAGGGAACCAACTTCTTGAGCTACTTCGAAAGGAACAGGTATCAAATCTCCTTCCCATCCTGGTATTGCCGCGTCAACATCGCCGGAAGGTTCAACAAATATTCTTCTTCCATCTACTGCTACTATCCGCCAAGGTTCCCCTTTAATGATGAACGTTACTCCTTCCTGAGCATGCAATGCAACAAATTCTTCATCCAAGGTACCTATTCTTTCGTTGTTCAATAAATTAATAACCGAATAATTTCTTACGTCTGGGATTGTACTCAGATTTTGAAAATAATAAAGTAAACCCTTCCTAGTGGATTTTATCTTTAATGCCATACTCTATTACACCAATAAACACTTATTATTCTTTCTTTTAAATGTTCATCACAACATTACTCTTCCAAAAAAACATGTTATACATACTAACATTAATAAAATTATGAAAGTTCATGTTTGCAGTCTTTCCCTTTCTAACATAGAAAGAAAATCTGAATTGCCAACATTTATCTGGTAAGTTCTATCAACTATAGCTCCTCGATCAGAGCATAGTTTTGTTCTTATAGTACTCCAAGCCTTGAATCAAACTACTGTGCAAGCCTATGCCAATTATCCAACTCTTACAGGTGGTATCTATACCAATATTTTAATCTTTCTCTTTCCAAAAATTGCTTTAACAAACTCTCTTCCAACTTCTGAAGACAATCACTGCACTCGTAAAAGGTTTATAAAAAAATATTTCAACACTAAACATTTAAACCTTCAAAATTACTTTAAGATTGAGTGGTTACATGACTACAAGTTTATCAGAATACTTACCAGTGAAATAAGACGCTACAGATTGAGTGAAAATCAATAGACCATAAGCAATACCAAAGTTTTCTATTGTTCCCCCTAATTTATGGAAGGAAATAAGATTTCAGGAAAACATGGTGTTTGTCATTGAACCAGCGGTTTATGTGAAAGGTCTAGGTGGTTGTAGATTGGAAAATGATGTTTTGTTAACAAAAAAAGGAATAAAAATTTTAACAAATTCTCGGTTGATAGAAATTTGAGTTAAGTTTAAATCTTTTCCTTTATATGTTAAAAACATGCCCGGATGGAAATTTTGGAAGAAAAAAGAGGAAGAAGAAAAGAAAGAAGAAAAGAAAGAAGAAAAGAAAGAAGAAAGAGCTTGTACTTGCGAAATTTGTAGATTTTCAGCTAAATTGGATGAAAAGATTACAGACAAGTCAGATCGCAAAATTGTATCTCCATTTGTTATTCTCCCCTCCACAATTAAAAATACAGACCCAAGAAAAAAGTTAGAAGAAGCTAAAGAACTTGAAAAGAAAGGTGATGTGAGGTATGTAGCACACTCCTATCGAGTAGCAGCGATATCCGCTTTATACAAAAACGTAGATCGCGATAGGATTTGGGCAGATTATTCAGATTTTTTAAGTAGGGTAAGCCTTTCTTGGTACTCAGAGGATATAAAGGCTTATAGGGAACTCAAACAAAGAAAAGATCTTATGGAAATTTTGATAAACACTTATGAAGAATTTATACAGTCGGAAGTTGAGAAAAAGAAGACCCAAAATATCTCACTAGTTTAAAGGTTTTTTCTTCTAGTTAAAACTAAGGAAAAATTAAGAATTTTTAAAAATCCATTCTTCTAGTTTGTTCCTTGCTTCTCCATCACTCATTTGAACTGGATAATGTTTCATTGACCAAGCGCTTGCTTATAAAACCAAGTTTTCTGTTACCCAAAAAAGATTCTGAAATCAAATTTCTTTTCTTCATATGCTTTTTTGATGAATTCGGATGTTCCATCATTAAGAACAATTGCATCATTTTTGATATAGCTTTTGGAACCCTTCAAAAAAGAAAAATCCGACAGCTATATAAAATGAAATTTCTTTTTTCAAAGATTAAGCTCAGAGCCCTTGATAAAAATTATGATAGACCTCATCCTAACAATACTGCTTTATGCTATGCTCAGCTCTGATGAGGGTGTAATAACGATCTCTTTTGGTGCAAACGGTCCAAAAAGATGAGGATCGCCCATTCTAAACCAAGTTTCAAAAGTGGCTTTGTTTTCTTCAAGTTTTATTAACTTAAAATGAGCACCTCCTTCCTCGGTAATAAAACAAACTGATTCCTTCTCTAACTTTATCTCGGGTTCTAAAAAAGCAATGCTTAAGAAAAATCGCTTTTCCTGCAGAAATATCTTTTTCTTTTAGAGATAGAACAAATTCTTCTCTCTTGTTTGAGTCAAGATTTCTTCTTGTCTTAACTTCTCTTGATGTTAGTTGTGATGGTTATTATAAAAGAAACATTACTAAATGATGCCGGGAAGAAAAAGAAATGAGATCGTCTACAGTTAGAGCGCCTGCTATATATCCTTATTCTTCATCCAACCAAACTAATCTGAGATTCTCTAATTGTCTACAGACAGACATGAATTGTTCTCTTGTCAAATTCCTGAACGGATGAGCTCTTTTAACTATTCTATAGACTTCGTCCAGACTGACTCTGTATTTATCTCTACTTATCCCAACGATCTGATGTGCCAAGACATCTAGAGCATTCTCATGAATGTTTATTGGTTCTAAGTTTTCTGCCATCCCTTGTCTTGCTACCACCGCAGACTCAAAAATATCGTCGATATCAGTCGAGATGATGACACCATCTGATACTCGTCCTAACTCATGTCCTGAGCGACCAACTCTTTGTATGGCTTTAGAACTCTGTCTTGGGCTCATGTATTGTATTACATAATCGATAGAACCGATATCAATACCTAGCTCTAAGCTGCTCGTACATATCACAGATTTCAATTTTTGATTCTTGAATTCGTTTTCTACTCTTATTCTGACCTCTTTACTCAAGCTCGAATGATGATTTTCGACTGGAAAATTTGGATAGGCTTGTTTCAGCCTTGAAGTTAAAATTTCCGCAAAGTCTCTGGTGTTAGTAAAAGTCAGAGTTGATGTATGATTCTTTATCAAATCATGAACTGTTCTCAACCTTACTGCTGTTAATCTGTTCGTGAAGACTGTTTCTGCTAAACTTATGTCCGAAGGAATGGGTTTAGGATTAATCACTTGAATCTTTATCTCTTTTGTCTCGACAGCTTTAACTATCTCCATCGGTTTACCACCAGAGATGAAATCTACGACTTTTTCTGGCGAACCGATAGTTGCTGACAGAGAAATGATTTGAAAATCCCCACACAATTCTCTCAATCTCTCCAATCCTATCGTCAACTGAGTCCCACGTTTTGATAATGCTAATTCATGAACTTCATCGACGATAACAAACTTGACATTCTTAAGATGTTCTTTCATCTTTTTTGCAGGTAATATTGCCTGAAGTGTCTCAGGAGTAGTTATGAGACAATCTGGGGGCAATTCCGCCTGCATCTTTCTCGCATATGAAGGCGTATCTCCATGACGAACAGAAATATTAATTTCTAACTCGTTACCCCACCATAACAATCTCTTCAGCATATCACGATTGAGAGACTTCAAAGGGGTGATGTATAGGATACTTATAGGTTTGTATTTATTTCGGATCCATAAATCAAAAATTGGAATTATGGCTGCCTCAGTCTTCCCCAAACCTACTGGCGCAATCAGCAAAACATTCTTACCAGAAATTATCGGTGGTATCCCTAATTTTTGAACTAATGTAGGCTCTTTAAATCCCCTCTTCTTGACGATTTCTTGCAACTTTTTTGTTAACAGTTCAAAAACCATAGAATTACCTCTAAACACGACAGGAATATATTGATATCTCGTTGAGACATAAACGTAAAGGCAATAGAAATGATGTTTAACAAATTAATAAAGTTTTTGGTGAAGAAAAAGTATTTATTGAATTATTAAAACTTTTTATCATGATATCATGGAAAAGCGAAAAGTTGCTGAGAAATTAGTGAAATTTCTAGAGGAAAGATATGGAAGAGATATTCAAATTTTTCGATCTGGTAATCGAGATGTTTTTAGAGTTCTGATAACAACAATATTATCTCAGAGAACAAGAGACGAGAATACCGAAAGAGCTGCTGATACTTTATTCTCTAGAGCTGATACTCCTGAAAAAATATTAAAATTATCTAAAAAAGAATTGGAGAGTTTGATAAGGCCTTCAGGGCCATACAGACAGAAAGCCAAGAGAATAAAAGCAGTCAGTAAAATTATCCTAGAAAAATATGGGGGGAAAGTCCCAAAAACGAGAGAAGAATTGATGAAATTGCCTGGTGTTGGATTAAAAACTAGTAATGTTGTCTTAACTTATGGATATGGAAAACCCGTAATAGCAGTTGACGTACATGTAGAAGTCGTATCTAAAAGGTTAGGTCTTGTTTCTCAAAACGCATCTGTAAAAGAAGTCGAAGAAAAACTCGAAGAATTAATACCTATTAAAGATAAACGGAACATCAACCTAGGAATGGTTCGGTTCGGTAGAGAAATTTGTATCACTAGAAAGCCTAAATGTTATGAATGTCCTTTGAATAATATATGTCCCTATCCGAATAAAACTACTACATCAATCTAGGAGTGAATAAAAATTTTTGAATGTTTGAGAGTGTTTTATCATTAACTTTAACATGATAGTTTCTTCGTCCACCGCTTGTTGTTGTAATATAAAAATCCTCCTCTTCCTCAAGTTTGCTTCCATAAAATAGAGCTAGGATACTACGACAAATATTTACGTTGGTTAATTTCTCATTTTTAACTTTCTTCTCGATTTCTTCCTGCAAAATTCTAGGATTAATCGTGTATACAACCACGGATCTTTGTTCCCATCTACTATAATACATCTCCATATCTTTTAAAAGAAACTTAGCAACATCATAATACGGAGACTTGCGTTCCCTTATAAGTTCAACGTAATTTACCAAAGGGATCGGAATTTCGTTCAGTCCTTTTACCTCTAACATCTAAATTAATTTAGAAAAGTCAAATTTAAAAATTTTTTGCATCATTCATTCGATTATTCTACCATAAATTAAACTCAAGCTGAGAAGCATTTAGACATATCAATCATGGTGTATACAATGTCAAAATATTATATTGGAATTATTAAAAAAATACTTTCAAACATACGTTCTATATAAAAGGGCTAAATAAGCATTTGCATGATTGAAAGTTTCTTTAATTAAACGGTTATTAAAATAACTGCATTCATTTAATCTAGTTTGTAGTATTAATTCCTGATTGTATATGCTTATTTTGGGATTAGATTTCTTTTTCAACTCCATATACTCTTTACAAGCGGAAAAATCAAAATCAGCACTCGGAATAAAATGACATGGCATAGGTAGCTGAGGACGTAAGTTCATATAAAGTCGACAACAGCTCTAATGAAATTACCTTCTTTTTCTGTGGGTTGTTCTCTTTGGTTTGGGTCATTATTAACTGCATAAATCTCTCTCACTACATCAGTTTTATAATTCTCAAATGAAGAAAACCAATGTTCAATATTTACATCTTGATATTTTGATAAAGTGGCTTTGATAAGAGAAATTTTGATTATATCTTCCACGTATCTCTTATAAAGCTAAATATAGTGAAACTTTTAAATATAACTTACTTCTTTTTCAAGATTCAATAACAGTTCCATGATGTTTTCCTTCTACAGTCCTTATAATTTCTTCAGGATCAGTCCCGTCGACAAAAATAGTCTTAATTTTATTTTTCTTGATGAGTCTAGCAGCTTTCAAATCGAACAATCTGTACTCGCCAGGTACTTGAGGATTCTTTTCGATAATTTTCAAGAACTCATCATGTGTCAATTTATCATACTTCTTGGCATTAGGATCTAAATCAGGATCGGTAGAATAAACCCCATCTACATCACTCGCTTTTATTAATAAATCAGCCTTGATAGCTTCAGCAAAAAGAGCAGCATCATAACCAGTAGAACAACCAGGTAAATTACCACCACAAACTAATATCTTATCATTGAAATTCCTCTTTACTTCTTCAACAGTTCTTAAACTCATTGGATGAGCATTTTTGCCTAAAGCAGCAATCAGTACAAAAGCATTCAGATGAGTTGTTTGTATACCGACCCAATCCAGTAGAACATTATCTAAAGTAAATTCTTTGGCAATATCTCTGTAATCTCTGCAGATTTTTCCTCCTCCAACAACCACTACGAGCTTGTGATTTTTTCTCTTTAACCTCTTGAGAACATCAGCATACTTCTTAAAATTTTGAGGAGTAAATTCTCTCGTTAATAGAGAGCCGCCGAGTGAAACAACGATCTTCATCTCAATCAATAATTTTTTAATTCTTAAACTAATTATTCTTATTCATTCAAGCAATTGTCCTCTTCCATAAGGTATTATTCCTTCTACTTCAACCTTTGTTTTGAATTTTTCTCGAATCTTTTTTCCTATTTCGTGAGCAGGGGTATCGCCAGGAATAACGATAACGTACTTTGAAGTCTTTCTCTTAACCATATCCTCTGGTCCATAGTAGGTTTTATCATCCACTCCAATAGCGATTTTGACAGGAATCCTCCTGATCCATTCTCTTTTCCCGCATATCATGAACGAGCCTGTCGGTAATCCACCTTCTTTCTTCACTTGATCAGGTTTTATGTAGTATACGTCTACTGCCGAAATCCCGACCTTCCATGCCTTTGAATAACTTCCACAGAACTCTGCTGCTTCTAAGATAGTTTGTGAAGGTATCTTCTCATCAGGGTTCTTTATCAGAACGAATGGGGAACCAGTGATGTCTGTGTGAAAAACTAAATCATTAGGCTTCATGTATTTTCTGATCAACTGTTCGTTAGTCTTTGCATCCTTTCCAGCAACGACTAGGAAACCGTCCGACGATATAAACCATCTGAATTTATCGTACCACTCTCTTCTTATTTCTTTTATAGGTTCTCTTTTTTTGAGTATAAGTTTCTTTTTTTCTGATTCTTTCATCGCTCTTCTTATTCCTTCGATTTTTTTCTTGGCTTTTTTTGCCATCTCAAAATAAATCTCCGCGTTTTTCTGGACTGACTTTTTAGGGTCGACATCTATGATGATGTTATCGATTTTTATCTTTTTCATACCAGAATCTAATTGTTCTTTAACTTTTTCGTATCTTTCATAAAGAAGCTTGCCGATCTTCCTGTATTCAATCTCTTTCTCTTGCCACTTTTTTAAAGCTTCTTCTTGGACTTTTCTTATTCTCTCTAGCTTATCAATTTTTTTTGTTTCGACTCCTTCCTTCTCCAATCCTTGTTCAAATTCTTTTCTCAACTTCTCATTAATATCTTCCTGTTCTTTGAATTCCTTGTCTATTTTCTTGACAAAGTCATATAATTTTGAAGCATCAACTTCAACCGAGTCTTTATCTATTTTAGCTCTTTTACATATTTCTTCTGCGATTTCTCCACCAAAACCAAGGTCTATTGCCAATACAGAAACAACTTTTTTACTGCCAAACTGACTCACGAATTCGTAAAAAGATTGATTGAATGGGTTTAGTTTAGAGGGTGGATACTTGTATTCCATCTTTGGTTTGATAGACCTATCCTTCCAAGATCTCATTCTCGATGCGATTATTATTTTTTTATCTGGTTTGTTTGCTAGGATGATGTTGCCTTTATCGAACAGTTCAACGATCAAAAGATAATCTTCTGTTTCTAATTCAACTATTCTGTCGAATTCATGCTGTTTCATGTCTTGGATGATTTGATTCGTCAATCTTTTTCTTAGGACTTGACCAAGGTTTGTTAGCGACTTACTTTCGTAACTCTTGTTAGACAGGAAAAGTGTTTCATTGGAGAAGATAAGATAATTATGTTTTTTTTCTTTGTATAGTTCGAGAGAGAATGCTTTCTCAGAGATTTGCTTGACTTTTTGAATCTTTGAACTAACTAAATCTTTTCTCAAACTTCTTACTAAGAACAAAATTTCTAGACTATTCAGAGTTTTCATGGATGTACACTCCCAGTCTATTATTAATTCTAATTTCAAGAATTTGTAATTAAATAACTCCTACATCCTTTGATGACTAAATCGATAAACTTTTTAAACATCAAGTAGTTTGATTATAAGTCTCTTAGGTTTTAGAGAATATTTTTTGGTTATAAGAATTGATTTATTTTTTATTTCTTGTAGAGTTTTTTTTACTTCTTCTTTAATTTCTGGTGATAGATTATCCAAAATTTTTGGAGAAGAATAAGCAGAAGAATAAAGAAGTAAAGAGCCAGTAAGCTCACTATCTTTACGTAGAATGTCAATTTCATACATTCTACCTCTTCTTAAAATTCCATACTTTCTATTTTTTCTTAAAACTAGCGCTAAATTAGGATTTATTTGAAAAAAATATCCATGTGCAATTGGTTTATAACCTCTGAATTCCTTAAGTGTTTCTTTTATTGTTTTGAAATCAATTTGATCAAATTCTTTAAGTATGCTTAATAATTCTTTATAATCCATGAGTATAAATTAAAGATAGCTTTTTTAAATCGAATCTCTTATCCAAAATTCTTGGAAATATTCTAAAAGATAGTAGTAAGCGTTGAGAAGATCATTAATCCGTCCACTTTCCTTTCCCAGTATTGATTATCAGTATTTTTTTATCTTTAGGAAACTTATTCTTGTTTTCCAAAAGATATGCAAGTCCAGTAGCTCCAGAATGTTCACAGTTAATTCCTTGAGAATTCAAGAGTTCAAAAGCTTCTTCTATCGCATCTTCGGTGACGAGATGAACACCAGAAAGTTTACCAATGTATCCAAATGGTCTGTCACATAAACCTCATAATAAATTTTCTTCAGATAACTACGAATTTTGCTTGGAGTGTCATCGTCTATGAGAATTTTTGGTTTTGGTAGATTGTACTTTTCAAGAAAGTAAGCTAAGGCTATGGCAGCATTACCAGAACTGATGATTGAAAATTGTGGTAAAGGTCCTTTTACCAAACCCATTTTTTTGGCGATTAGAAAATTTCTGTATTCACATACTATTTTCCAAGCCATCCTATCTTTATGAGTTCCTGTCGGATTTACACTCTCGTCCTTCACAAAGACTTTTTTAAATCCTGTACTTCTATTCTTTTAGTTGGTGTAGCCGGAAACCTAGGATTGTCAGGAGGAAACCCTGGTTTTGAAGGATTATTATCAGAACCGATTATTATTGATTCAAGAATTCCTTCTTCTTTTTTTTGTTAAAAAGATTTCATTCTTTCACTGTATAATATCATAATTTTTAGTTTTTAACCTTTCTTGTATTTCTTTCAAGCTTTTACCAAAATACCTTTCGAATTCCTTCGTTGTTTTTATGAGTCTTGTCCTTCCGGCCTTTTCAGTGTTTATCAATCCTTTCTTCTCCAAGTTTTTGATGTAATTATAGGCCTTATTTCCCTGAATCTTAATAATCTCCGACTGTAGTATTGGTTGTTTGATAGCAACCAGACTCAAAGTTCTTAAAGCTCCTCTAGAAATGTCAGCATAAGTAGTTAAACCGGTGACAACCTCCAAGAATCTATCCTTGACTTGAAATTGGTAACCTTCGCTAGTTAAGGTTAACTCTATGCCATGAGAATCTTTTTCAAACTCTTTCTTTATCTCGTCTATTACCTCTTTCAAATCTTTTTTCGAGGTTATACCTGAAATCTTTGATATTTTATCGAGAGTTAAAGGGTTTTCAGATACAAACAGCGCCGCCTCTACAAGAGCTCTCTTCTCGTTCAACTGAACACCTTTAATATAATTAGTACATCAAATCTTTATTTTATTAAATTTAAACTCCTGAACAAAAATATTATCAATGGTATCTAAATGCTCGACATAAAACTCATCAGAGAACATCCAGAAATAGTGAAGAATAACTTGAAGAGGAGGAGAGAAAAAGAAAAGATGAGATGGGTAGACGATCTCTTAAATTACGATAAAAAATGGAGAGAGCTGATTCAAGAAGCAAACAAACTCAGACAGAAAAGGAACGTACTGACTCTGGAGATAGCAAAACTTAAAAAAGAGGGAAAGGACGTCAAAGCTAAGATTAAAGAAGTAGAAGAAATACCAGACAGGATAAAAAAAATAGAAGCCCAAGCTGATGATTACAAGAAAAAAGTCGAATCAATTCTCATTAAATTGCCTAATCTCTTGCATGAATCAGTTCCTTATGGTAAAGATGAGAACGATAATGTTGTCATCAAAATTTGGAACGAGCCTCCGAAGTTTGATTTTAAACCGAAGAACCACATGGAAATTGCCCTTGATTTAGGATTAATAGACGCGGAAAGAGCTGCTAAGGTTGCAGGACATGGCTTCTTCTACTTAAAGAATGAATTAGTGCTTCTAGACTTAGCCATACAAAGGTTTGCCATAGATTTTTTGATGAAGAGAGGTTATAGTCTGATAGAACCACCGTTTATGATAAACAGAAGGGCTTATGAAGGGATGATTGATTTCGAAGATTTTGAGATGGTCACTTACAGCGTTGCAGATACTGATCTTTACTTGATCGCAACGAGTGAGCATCCAATAGGAGCGATGTTCATGGATGGTATCATAGATAAAAAAGATTTGCCGATAAAATTCGTTGGTGTAAGCCCATGCTTCAGGAAGGAAGTCGGAACTCATGGAAAATACACTAAAGGATTGTTCAGAATGCATCAATTCAACAAAGTTGAACAGTTTATATTCTGCTTGCCAGAGCAATCATGGGAACTACATGAAGAATTACAGAAAAATTCTGAAGAGATGTACGAACAACTAGGTTTACATTATCGTGTGGTTAACGTGTGCACTGGCGACATAGGCACTATAGCTGCGAAAAAGTATGACATAGAAGTTTGGATGGTTGATGGAAAATTCAGAGAAGCTGGTTCTAATTCCAACTGCACAGACTATCAAGCGAGAAGACTTAACATAAGGTTCAGAGAAAAGGAAGGTCAAGCTCCAGCAGGATTCGTTCACACTTTGAATAATACGGCATTAGCAACGAGTAGAACGATGATGGCTATCCTAGAGCAATTCCAACAGAAAGATGGTTCAGTTATTATCCCGAAAGTTTTGAGACCATTCATGAATGGGATTGAAAGGTTAGAGAAACGTCGATAATTTTCCGTTCTTGGAAAGTTTAACGATACACGTTTTATCATAAACCTATTTATAGCACCAGTGTTAAACAATGTAATATAAAAGCAATGATTATTCTTGGTGTTCACATGAACCTGTACAAACAAATCCGACGCATGTTGTTTAATGACGAATACCGAGATATTTTAGAGTTGATCTTAGACCGATTAAGAGTGAAATCCCGTCGCCAAAGTAAAGAGTAAATAATAGCGCCAGGGGGAAGGCTGGGGCGAAACGAACTCCGGACTTAATCCAGATGTATTTTTTACCAGATTTCTTTATTTTTTCTATCTCTTTCTCGGTTACCCCTTCCCATATCTTGTAAAAGTCAGGTACATCTCCCACTCTCAGCTTAGAAACGAGAATTCTCTTCTTAAACCCAACTTTTTCGACAGTCTTGACGAATTTCCAGAGGATGAAGAATCCCACACTAACCAAGAGCATGGTTACGATGAAAATAATCATGTCATTCACAGGTAGAAGATAGTAGTTTGCAAAAATGCTAACGAGCAAAACGATAAACGCGACCATCGACAGGTTAAAAATCATTATCATCTTTGTGTTCGCTCTTAAATCTTTGACGAACTCAAGCCAAATATTTCTTTCAATCATGGATAAGACTACAGCGTAAACTATCATGTAAAATGCTCCAACCAAGAAGACGTTGAAGAAGAAACTTAGCGGTAATGGGAACATCAACGATGTTTTTATTTGTGGAGGTAGAACTGGGATGAGGAATCCCATTGCGGAAAGAATCTTGGCATCTCCACCCCCCCATTGTCCGATGTAGTACATGAGAAAACCGAAACCCAGAAAAGATAGACCAACTATAACTGATAATAGGAAAGGCCAATAACTCAAGACGAGAAATGATTTTATTACATGTGCAATTATACCAACGATCATCATCGCATAAGGAATTTCGTCGGGAATTTCAGTTGTTTTTAGATCAAACAGAGCAGCTAGGGAAGAGCCAACGAGTGCTATCATGAGGAGGACTATTTCTAACATGATAGAATCTTTGTAATTTTCAATATAAGTATTTTCAAGTTAAGAGAAATTCAGGAAGCTGGTTTTGCCAATTCTTTTTCAATCTGTTCTCTATAAGTCACGAAAAGATCTTCTATGTCGCATTTACTTTTCAATTCTTCCAGGTACCTTCTCAATTCTTTTCCTTTTTCTGTTATTTTGTATAATTTTCATCCTCCTAACTTCTCTAAGCAAACTAATATGTCCCTTCCTCAGTCCAAGGTCTATTGCTTCCTTTGATCTTTTATAAGTCATATTAGCTACTTTCATAATTCGAGAAAGTGTTATCCCTTCTGATGACAACTCTGCTACATGCAAAAAATCTAGGTAAAGTTCCAGAAAGCATCTATTCTTCCTCAAATAGTTTGACATACTATCCCTTCTGTAACTATTATATTAAAGCCAATAGAACTATGTATATTTTTTAAATCCCAATTTTTTAGCTACCTCGCGAAAGCACTGTCTACAATAATTCAAGCCATACTTTCTGATTATCCCACCATACCTCCCACACTTCCTGCATCTCACTGCCCCTCTACCGAATTTTCTTTCCTTCTTAACCACCGACATCCTCCAGTATCTCCAGTATATGAACATCATCTTCGCATTTCGTATTCAAGATCTGCTCAAGCACTCTCTTGTAAACTTTTTCGAAACTATTCTCGATTAAAGCATTTCTAAAAATGACACCAGATAACTTTGTAGTTATTTCAAGAATCCAAAAATCATCCAACAATGTTCACCTCAAATTTTTTCAACCATTCAATAGTTTCTTCTTTTGTTATTAAATGTTTTTTTCCAATTTTCGACCTTTTTACTCTTCTCTTAACTCTGAATCCTGGTCTCTCCAACATCACGCAAACATCCATACCTAAAATTCCAAGTTCAGGATCATAATTAACGTTGGGCAAGTCGATGTATTCCTTTATTCCGAATGAAAAATTTCCATCGTTTATTTGTCTTTCTTTCAATTCTCTACCTATTGCTGTTAAAGCATCATTCAAAAACTTTTCTGCTTTTTCTTTTCTCAGAGTTACCTTTACTCCTATGGGTTTTTTCCTCGCCATTCCGAATGTCGTTCTTTTTTTAGTTCTAGTGATGAATGGTTTTTGTCCTGTAATTGTTTGCAAAAGCTTTTCAGCTCTCTTGAGTTTATCTGCATCACTTCCACAACCTATGTTCAAAGTCACTTTTTCTATCCTGATTTCTCGCATAGGGTTTTCTTTCATGATATCACTTTTCAGTTAATTTTTATCACTGGTTTAGTCTTTCCAACGGTAAATACGTAATTCTTTATTGCTTCAAATTCCCTTCCATTCTTTACGCATAAAACTTTGTTTGGCTCCCTACCCCTTGTTTTGATGATTTCTTTAATTTTGACAATATCACCAATATTTTGACCTCCAGTGATTATGGCAGTCGCTTCTTTCTCCATCTTGATGTGCTCAATGATTTTTTGACTCGGCAGTTCAATGAGTAAAGAATTACCAGTCTTGTAAACCTTCTTTTCTTCCTTTTTGGTTTTTTCAACAAGTATGTTTTTTCCATCATGGAGATTCAATTGAAGTCTTTCGCCCTTGTTCATTGTCTTATTCCTGATTCGACAAAGCTTCAAGTTCACTTCATTACTCGGGATTTCTATCAGACTCAAACCAGCATGTCCAGGAACAACACGATAGTGTTTATTCATTTTAGGGATGTTTATCACATCGAATAAACCGACAGGATATTTATAGTTAATCCTTGGCTTCCCGTCGACTAGGATTTCTTTGGCTTTAATGATCTTCTTTGCATCTTTTGCATTATCGACTAATTTCAACAAGTCTCTGACGATGATAAGGAGTGATATCGATTCAAATTTTTTATGCGGGCCTGGTCTTGGACGCACTACCCATTTTCTCTTCTTTTTTGGCACTTTCCAGAACTTTGGCGCCAACAGTCTTTTTAAGTGTGCCATGCTTTTCCTCCTTCTTTAAACTTCTTGTTAAAGCTTCTAACCTCTTTTTATCCTCAAGATTTAAATTGATTATTTTTAACTTGCTCGGATGAATCGGAACAGGAATTTCAGAACCATCTACTTTCTTCCTTGTTATTCCATCGATGTAAACTCTTATTTTATTCGAATCAACCCTGCTTATCTTCCCAGTCTTTTTTTTGTACTTGCCTTGCATCACTTCTACTTCATCCCCCTTCCTCACAGGAAAGGATCTTCTCTTGTATTTCTCTCTCAATTCTTTCGATAGATGCGCAGAAAGGAATTTGTGTCTTACATGCAGAGGAGCATGACAAACACACTTCCTCTGTTTCCTTGGTTGTTTGGAAGATTTCCAGTGTTTTGACCAGAACTTCATTCAAACCACGATACTCGCAATCTTACCTATCCTTGAAAACCTCTCAACAACTTCTTTCGCGATAGGGCCTTTTATCTGAGAGCCGATAGGCTCGTCTTTCTCATTCACTAATACAGCAGCATTATCCTCGAACTCAACCCTCAAGCCGTCAGGTCTTCTGAATTCTTTTTTCTGTCTAACGATCACAGCCCTCACAATTTGTTTCCTCCACTTAACTGTGCCCTCTTTTACCGTACAATTAACTAAGTCAGCTATTCCTGCAGATGGTTTCCTCCTTCTTCTGCCCTTATAACCAAAGACTGATATGACTCGCAAAAGTTTAGCCCCTGTGTTGTCAGCACATTCTACGAATGCTCCGACTGGAATTCCTCTCGTTATCCTAGCTTTTATCGGTTTCATATCGATCACTTTAAGGTTTCTTTTAACTTTAAAGCTAGTTCGTGTCTTTTTCTCACTACATTCAGAAAATCTGGTTCAATAATTTGGGTTATACTCGCTCTACCTAACGATTCATTCTCATATAACTTCAAGACTATTCTTGCATAAATTGGATCGGATTTTAAAAATTGCATTTAAAAAACCTTTTGTCTTGCCCTATATCAAAATAGTATTGATTATTCACAAACAAATTTAAATGTTTCCTTTGGATAATTCATTCTCTGAAACTTAAAATATCGAAAAAATCCAAATATTTATGAAGGAATTGATCTTTGCTCTATTATGATGATTTTTTTGACTATTACTGGCCCAGCAATTGATATAGACCCGAATGGATCTAAATAAAGATGGGATTTATTTGGTGAAGGTGAATACCCCCTTTACCCATGATAAGACTTGAGTATCCATTAACTTTAACCTTACCTATCTGAGCGATATCAACCATGACGGAAAAGTCGACATCATTGATATAGCCAAGGTTGCAAGGAATTTTGGGAAGAGTACATGAAAATTTAACTACATCTTCTCTATAACTACAAAATGCTTCGTCTTGCTCAAAGGCCTGCATTCAGCTATCCTAACTCTATCGCCTTTTTTGGCATTTATACAAGCAGGGTTGTGTGCAGATATTCTACTTCTTCTCCTCTCATACCTTTCATACTTAGGAACGAAATGAAGATAATTTCTCTCGACTATGACGGTTTTGGACATTTTACTAGAAACTACATTGCCTTTGAGAATCTTACCCCTAACAGGTAAAACCCCGTGCCAAGGGCAATTCGGGTCTTGACAAGTACTTTCTGGCGGTTTCGCATCATAACCGATGTCCCTAACTTTATTCTTAGTTTTCATCATGACACCAATTCAAACTCTTTTTTGGTCACTCCCTCACAACCCCCTAAGTAAATTCTGTCTTTAATTATTTTAAGCTTCCCTTCTTTACGTATACTTTCTTTTCAGGTAAATCCCATAAATGAATGGTTCCATTTTCTTTAGACATTTATCTCACTTTTCTTTCAACCTAACGAATTTTACTAAGCCACCTTTCACTGTAACAACTTCTTCTATCTGATCACTCATATATTCTGTAACGTACCTGTGGGTGGTAGATTTACTTATTCCAGTCTGCCTTGCTATCTCTCTAATCCATAACCCCTGTGGCTTTTCTCGTAATACTTTTACAATTTTTTTTAACTTATTCGGATCAGGGCCTTTTTTCTTACCCATGAACAATATATGGGACATATGTCCTATTTAAATATTTTCGTTTTCAAGAATATAATTTGGGATAAATGTCCCAAAATGATTTTTTATTTAAAATAATCATTTGACGAATAAACATTTTAACGTTTACCATCTTGGAAACTTTTTCTTAATTCTATCTTCAGGCCTGCCTATTAATATCTTACCATCAACCTGAACTTTCGTTCCATCCGGTAACTTAAATATAAATATTGCTATGTCCTTAGGTATAATTTTTTCTCCCCTTTTAGTTTCTATCTCAAGCGTGGAATAAGTTTCTCCTATAACTCTTCCCTTTAAACCAACCTGAGAAGGATTTTTACTCTCTTTTATTTCCACTTCCAAGCCTATCAATTCATGTCTAACCAAGTCTTGTGGTATTATAGGCATACTTTAAATAGTGTAATCGATTAACTTATCTCTATCTGATCTTCGTCGTATCCCATTTCTTTTAGCAATTGTTTGGTTCTGATCTTATGGTCTCCTTGCAATTCAATCTTTCCTTTCTTGTAAGTTCCTCCACATGCTAACTTTGTTTTCAATTGTTTAGAAACAGACTTTGCAGATTTTTCGTCTATGCCTTCTATTATGGTTGTTGGCTTTCCAAATTTTCTCAAAGTCGTGGATATCTTTATGATCTTTGCTTCTCTCTCGATTACTTTACACACACAAAGAGACTTGGGCAATCCACATACAGGGCAGATTTCTTCACTCATTTCTATTTTCCTTTCTCCCTCTTCAGAGTTAATATCCTAGCTATATCCCTCCTTATTACTCTTATCTTTCCAGGGTTTTTAACATTCCCCCCCATCTCAACATTTCCTCTTTCTTTTAATAATTCTAACTTTAATTCATTTAACTTTTTCTCTAAATCCTCATCACTCAGTTTTCTCAACTCTTTTATCCTCAACTTTTTCGCCCTCTCCTTTTAATCTTGTCGTTATCTCAGGGGATTGTTTCAAGATCTTGACCTGCACTCCAACCATGCCAAGTTTCAGCACAGCAACAGCTTTTCCCTTGTCAACCACGTTATCCGCATAATAACCAGCATGTTTTATGTAACCTTCTCTGAATTTTTGAAACCTTCCCCTCTCTCCTCCTAATTTTCCACCTATCCTTATCTCTACTCCCACTGCTCCTGCTTTTATGATTTCAGATAAGTACCAGTTAGCAACTTTTTTGTAGAATGCACCTCTTTCTAAGGCCTTTGAGATCTTTCCAGCAACTACCTGTGCATCCAAAAGAGGATTGTTGATTTCCTTCACGTCTAGCATCGGATTCTCAAGGTTGAATCTTTTCTGGACCTCATCAGTTAGTTCTTTGATTCTAGAGCCTGATTTACCGGTGACCAGTCCAGGCCTATCAGCATAAACTATTATCCTCGTTCCAAGCGGGGTTCTCTGAATTTCGATGTGGCTATAGCCCGCTTTATCGAACTTTTCCATGAAAAATTCTTCTATCTCAGCCTCTCTAATACCCTCTTTCACGAAATGCTTTTCAACAGCCACTATCTTTCCTCCAAAGTTACCTTGAGTTGACACAACTTAGCTTTTCTGCCTCTATGACTCCATCTACTCTTTGACAGCATGAACCTAAATGCCTGGTTTGCTGTAGCCTCTTTTATGAACAATTTTTCTCTACCCAAACCGAGAGAATCTGCATTATTCTCCGCTTCTTCTATCAGCTCTAATATAACCCTAGATGCGCCAGTGTAGTATTTTCCATCTATATCTCTTTTTTGGCCGATCAAATCATTCAAGAACGCTTTTGCTTTTTTGACTGATTTGTTCCTCAAGTTCTCCAATATCTTTACGGAATCTTTCAGAGAAACTCTTGCTAATGGTCTTGATGCGGTTGCTGTCCCTGTCATCACATTCACTATTATTTGAGTGGGATATGCTTGGATCCTCTAGTAGCTCCAACGCCAGGAGCAGAATGAAGAACCCTTTGTCTGGTCAAAGCAAATTCACCTAAACGTCTCCCAATCATCTCAGGAGTTATCGTAACAGTCTTATACTCCTTCCCGTTGTAAACACCAAACTTTACATCCACCATCTCTGGTAGAATAACCATATCTCTTTCATGAGTTTTATGGAATTTTTTTGAGTCTTTTCTGATTTCTTCTAGGAGTTTTTTCTGTCTTTCTGTCAAACCTCTAAGGATAGACCTTCTCTCACGACTCGTTAAAATTTTCGAGAATTCTTCTAAGCTCATCTTCTTCAACTCTTCTAAAGTTTTGCCTCTGTATCTAAAAACTCTAACCATAAAATCACTTCTTCCTCTTACCTAACCTTTTAGGTGAGATTGAGCCAACTTTTCTTCCTGGTGGGGCATGCCTTGAAACAGCTTTTGGACCACCAGGCCCAGTCTTGCCTCCAAAAGGATGATCGACTGGGTTCATGGCCACACCTTGTGTCCTTGGAAAGAGCTTACCGCGTACCTTCATTGCATACCATTTTATCCCGGCTTTAACCCATGGCTTTTCTTTCCTTCCTCCTCCTGCAGGTATGCCTATTGTAGCGAGACATTTTTCGTCTACTTCTTTTATTTTTCCAGATGAGAACATGATTTTAACCTTATCCTTAACCTTACCCATAACAGTCGCAAAGCTGCCTGAGCTTCTACAAATCTTTGGTCCAGAACCAGGATAAGTCTCTATGCCGAACACTTTAGTGCCTTCTGGGATATTACTTAAAGGTAGGACACTTCCTATATCAAAACCTGACCAATAACTGATGACATCGTTTACCCTCAACCCTTCAGGAGCGATATGTAATTTCCTTGTTTTATCTGGAAACTCTACTACAGCAAGAGGAGCATTTCTGCCAGGATCATGGATTATGTCAACAACCAAACCGACAGAATTATCTCTAGATAAATTATACTCTACTTTGCCTGCGTACTTATGCGAAGGAACTCTATACCTTGGTCCTCCTTTTCCCCTCGCTCTTGCGATTATCCTCTTTCCCATTCTATCACTTAAACTGAATTATTCTTGTTATTATAAATAATTATTTAACGTTTTTCAGTTCGGTTTTTGATTTATTATAGATTGTGAAGTATTGTAAAAACAATTTATGATTGAAAAACAAAGGCCAATGAAACTAGATTTAGGAAAAAAGATTAGCAGTATTATATTCTATAATCTTTTTTCAAAGGATCGATACGTTTTGATCTGAGAAAGCCCAAATCTTCCCAAGTTTGCATCCTCTACCTGTAAGTTTCACCCGAAATAGAAATCTTTCTATCTGAATTTTTTATTTTTGGTGTTGTTTTTGATACATAAGATCCGAAACCATCGTAAAGCTGTAGTAGTAATGTAGCAAGTTTATGTCCAGATTCAGTGGCTACATAAAATTTTTTAGACAGATCTCCCCTCCAATGTTTGCCTTCTGCGAGGCCAAGATCAGTGAGTTCGAGTTGTCTAGCTCTCCAAGTTCCATCGCTTATAGTTTTACCTGAACTTTTAACGAAGTCTTTCGCATCTTTCCATCTACCTAGACCGACATGATTCAGAAGCAAAATCTCTATAGCATGATCTTTCTGAAGATATCTAGTTATAGTCGATAATTGTTCGTCAGCTATAAGCTTCTTAATTTCTTCCTTGATTTTTTCTACATCTTCTGGTTTGTACATATTATATTACCCTTAAGTAATAACAAAACACAAATTATTTAAGCTTTTTATTTTTATTATTTATTGTCTATATATATTGTAAAAAAACATGGTGATGTTTAATGATGGCCGCAAGGAAATTTGGTACGAAATATTTATGATCAAAAACCAAAAATGATATCATGAGAAGAGTTGTTAAGATAGCTTCTATTTTCTTGATATACTTGGCAGCCTATCCTTTGTATGCTCCCTTCTTTAAAGATTATGTTGTAGCTCAACCTATCGGCGAGCCAGCAGAAGCGACTTGTGATGCTGCTAGAAACTGGGAATTGACATGGCGACCGAAAATAATATACTGTAAAAATCCGTTGAGGTACAAAAACGATGCTGAAGGTATAGATGAATATCGTTATTTTATCTATGCTCATAAACCAGATACTTACGCTAATGTTGTATTGTATTTTAGTGGTTTGCCTAGTTATATGAGAATTAACAATTTAACCGAGAATGTGGCTCATTGGGATGATTCGTCTCATATATCGATTGATAATTCTGGTGCTTTCTATTTTGCTAGTTCTTGTAACCAAGGGAGTAGAGAGGATTGTGAGAACAATGGTTGTGGTTGGTGTGGTTGTGAAGAATGGAAAGAGGGAATAGGTCGTGTAGTATGTCATAAAGATAAACCAATGTCAGAGTGTAGTGGAATGTGGTGGTGTGGCTATGAAAGGTCATTTCAATGTGGATATAGGTGGGTTGGTTGTGAATATTCTAGAAGACAAATAACTTTTAGTTCTTCTGATCCACGAGTCATGACAATACCCATTGAAAATTGTAATGAGACAGTCGTTCTTTCGGCTATACTGTTCGAAGAGGGGAGATTTGGTGTGCCAGGAAGCGAAGTAAATAAGGATTTTTTAAACCTCGTAGGGTACTTAATCGCTATGACAGGCTTTGTGTTCCCAGCAGATTTTAATGGGAAACTCCCCGGAGACGTAAATCTCCAGATCGCTCGATACCTTCAGCAAGCAGGAGATGTTGAAAGAAGAGGTTTTCTCTTGGTTATCGATTTGGATAATAAGGTAAAAGAATTTGTACCCTTAAAAGGAACAACCGAATATGTAGATCAGGTTTATTTCAAATGGAATCCTTCAGTGGAAGCTCTGGCGGCTATGAGAAAATATTGGGAAGGGGTGAAGTCTGGTAAATATAAAAATATAATTCTTGGGCTAACCTTACCGCCGATATCAGAACGTTCTCATGAATTCCTGAAGAGAGGCATAGATCTTCACTTTTTACCCATAAGTAGGCCTGAAGATTTTGAACAACTACTATCTCTTCAGAACTCAATCTTTAATGGTCAAAAAATTCCATATCTCTACGTTACCTCAACTTCTTTGGATGCCCTGGATCAGTATATTAAATCAGGTAAAGGCAATCTGTACACATTCTTTTTCGAGCTGGACCCAAGGAATATTCCAATAAAAACCATTACTGACTCCCGTAGAGAATTGGTGCACGAGATTTTTTATTATGCGTCACTTCATCCAAGGAACGATCAAACCTCTCTACCTCACCTTAAAAAATTTACTTCTTTGAGTTTTTTGGATTGGGATCCCAGAGATGTAATGTTGCAAAACCCCATAACCGTAATGCGTTCCGAGATAACCCCAGATGGAAAAATTTTTCTCCGTTCGATAGGCACTAACCCAGAATTTTCTAAGTTAATATCCATTCAAAATGCGAATCGCCTGGGGCAGAATTTCTTATGGTGGATCTATGACGACTGGATAGATTTTGTGAAACCAGATTTAACTAAAGATTACAAAAAGGAATTGGCTACAAACGCGTTAGAGTATGATATTCCTGCCTATAAGGCTATAGTAGAAAGTATGGACGAAGGACCGACAAAAAATAATTTTAAATCAATCGTAGATAAACACGAACTGGCTTTAAAAACAGCTGTTGAATATTTTCATGGTAAGAAGACACTTGCAGAGGCCAAAGGTGCTTTTTATGAATCTATGGGAACAGCAGAAGAATTACTCGCGAAAGAGGGGATAATACAAATTGGGATAGCCGATGAAATAGGTGCAAGTCTGGGTCAACTTCCGTGGGAAGAGGCGAAAGAATATGCAGATGAGGCAAAAAAATATGCAGATGAAGCCGCTAAGCGTGCAATGGATAGTGGTGATGAAACATTAAAGTCGTTGGAATCTGAATTCACGAAGAAAATCGGGGAAACTATAAAAGCTCCAAGTAAGTTTACTAGAGCGAAGACTATAGCGAAAGAAGTAGTTAGGGACTTGGTATCCAAAAAGGGATTGGTGTTAGGTTTCATATTCTCCGTTGCTGCTGTTGGCGCCCCATACTTGATCAAATATGGAGAAGCTCACGAAATCTATTGGATCGCTGCTGTCGGACGCGGGATTCAAATTGTCGGACTTGGATTGACTGTTGTATGGGCCGCAAGCCTCGCTTGGGCTGGACTCCAAGCTGCTCTAGTCAGTTCTACAGTATTCGTAACATGGATATGGGCTACTCTTGTCAGTCAAGTTGTTAGTTTTCTCGTAGGTTTTCTCATAGGATTAATTGTTATCATTATACTGAGCACGTTATGGTGCATGTTCTGGGCCCCTCCCGGTTCACCAGAGTGCGGTTGTAATGTAGATCCTGCATACGGGAAACCACGGCTTAAACTAGACAAGAAGGCTGTGAGTAAAGATGAAACATTAAAATACATTGTTTATGGTTTACTCTACTGTTATCCGCCAACTCCACCGAACTATTTTGTCAGATTAGAATACAAAGATGATCTCCAAAAACCGACTGTAGAAGGAGGTGTTGGTGGTGTAAAGGATAGTTCAGATCATCGTTGGATAACTTATCCGTTAGATGCTTGTGTAAGTTTGGACGGCAGGTGTTTTGAGTGTTCAGTAAACGTCACAGAACCGAAAGAAGGTAGTATCTATTACGTTTCAGGAAGCTATGAAGATTATTCAGGAAGCTATGAAGATTATGGTGGAGAAATATACACTTATCACACACTAGGTAGAACAGACTGGCAGTATTCGTTAAAAGTTTGTCCAGCGGGTTATGTAGCAGATGCAAGTTCTGACAAATGTGTTAGTTGTGACAGTTCACATATAGAAACTTCTGCATTTTTCGGGGATATTCCTGACAATACTTGTGAGTCTGCATGCGGTGCCTCACCAGAATGCGATGAAATCTCCCCAGAAGATATATCCTCTTGTGACAGAATAGGTTATACTTACTTCCAGAACTCATGCTCTGATTGCTTAGCAGAAGATAAAGATAATGTCTGCAGAAGTCCTGGTTCCTTAGGGCCGAATGATGGTTGTACTGCTTCAGAAGAATGTAATGGCACAGTAGTAGGAACAAGCTGGTGTAAAGGGGGTATAAGAAAAACTTGTGATCCAGCTTGTACTTTTTCTCAGTGGTGTGATTCTAGTTGTCCTGATTGGAATGGAGATATTAATTGTTATGGGTTAGAACCTGGGAAAGGTTGTTGTTTTGGTTGTTATTATGTTGATGTAGATGGTAATAGGAAAGTCGACATCATTGATATAGCCAAGGTTGCAATGGCATATGGTTCTTATCCAGGACATCCAAGGTGGAACCCAAATGCTGATGTTGATAATTCTGCTTATGTTGACATCATTGATATAAACAAAGTTGCAAGTAAATATGGGCAGAGGTGTTGAAAAGGATTAAATTTTATATCATCCCAAGCTTCACAGCGACATCAGCAGCAGGATATCCCTTCTTCAACTTGATAAATGCCTTCTTCTTCCCTTCTCTTGTGATCATCGTGTTAATCTTATCCACTTTAACCTTGAAAACTTCCTCAAAAGCCTTTTTTATGTCTTCTTTGCTCGACTTTCTATCCACGATAAAAACTAATTTATTCTCTTTCTCGACTAATCTTATGCTCTTCTCTGTTTTGTGAGGATATTTCAACACTCTGTATGGGTCCATTTAACCACTCAATTTTTCTATCGACAACTTTGACCAAATCGTTAACCTTCCTGCTAGAGCTCCAGGGGCCAAATCCTCGACTGAAAGATTGTTCACGCCTGAGACATCAACACCAATTAAATTCTTGCATGCTTTTGCTATTCCTTTATCCTCACTAACAACTATTAAAGGCCCAACTTTTTCTTTATATTTTCTTCCCCTTATCTTGCCCTTTCCTGCTCTAACTTTTCTTTTTTCCAATCTTTTCAATTCATTTTCAAGCCCTAATGTCAAGAGCAATTTTTTAAGATCTTTTGTCTTCTTAATCGACTCAATACGATCATCTACAACCAAAGGCAATTCTTTGATTTTATCTACTCTGTGACCTCTTTTCTTAACAATCTCTCTGTCAGCAGTGGCTGCTATTGCAGACCTCAAAGCAAGATTTTTCTCTTTTTTATTGATCTTCTGATACCACACCTTTTCAACTTTTGGAGGATGAGCCTTTCTACCTTTAACAGCTTGTGGAACTTTTCTTGCTCTCCAAGTCATGTGAGGAGAGGTTCCATGTATGCGTGGCAATCTTGCCATATCTCTCATCATCATAGTCCATCTTGTTCTTCTTCTGCCATGGTAATGAGCAGAAGTTCTTAATCCAGCCAATTCATCTGTTCCATAAGGTTGTCTTCTTTGACTCTGTAAGGCTAAAACAGCTCTTTTAATTATATCGGGTCTGAATTTTTCATCGAACACTTCTGGTAACTCTATTTTACCTTGAGACTTTCCTTCCAAATCTAAGATATCAACTTTCATGCTCGCTCACTTTGCGTGGATATGTGCTTGATTTCTATTGGTAATACAGGAACTTTAGGAGGCCTAACAGATGACCTAAGTCTGATCAGTCTCTTCTTTGATCCGGGCAGCGATCCTTCGACAAGCATATAATCCCCTTTTATGACACCATAATTAACAAAGCCTGATTTTGGAGTTATTTCTTTACCATTTTCTCCTATCTTCAATATTCTCTTGTTGTGTTCAGTCCTAGTATGGAATCCCATCTGTCCTGCAAAAGGAACTGTCCAAAGGACTCTTCTAGGTGTTTCCGGACCTAATGTTCCAGTATGCCTTCTTTTTTGACTAGCTTTTCTCGTCTGAATCTTTATTCCGAATCTTTTTACCGGACCTTGAGTTCCCTTTCCTTTTGTTACGGCAATAACATCTATGTACTCTCCTTCTTTAAAAACATCCCTTGCTCTTATCTCTTTTCCGATCAACTCTTTGGAATATTTCCATTTTTCTTTTATGTTCGAGCCAGTGACTTCTATTTCAAATATCTCTGGCTTTTTCTTTTTAACTTCAGATTTTCTGGGCTGGGTTCTAACGATTAACCTCAATTTCTCAATTTTCTCCAAATTATTCTCTATTTTTTTTAAGTTTTTCTCGAAATTTGTTTTTCCAACTAGAATTTTCCTATCGAGATCTTTATCTTCTTTAATCTTTTCATCCCACGCTTCAGCAAGGACAAAAAGACCATCAGGATTTTGTCCATAAACTCTTATTCCGAGAACTTTCATGGGTGGGCAGTCAAGAATAGTTACAGGAACAGTAATTTCCTGACCCTTTGTTAAGGAATATTTCCTATTATCTATGATCGAAACGTGAGCCATTCCAGATTTATAGCCTGCAAAACCAGCTATCTTTATCTTCTCTGTCTCAGGCCAAGTCTTAACTCTAGGATAAATCCTTTTTGCCCTTTTCCTAGGCCAGAATGCCAATGAACCTGCTCTTGGTTTACTCTTCCTTACCATTCGATCACTCAAAGATTTAATGCTATTATCTATTTGAATTTAATTATTATTAGATTCTCGCTTATATCCCAGTTTTCTATTCCATGATAGATTTTTTATTATAAGGGTACAATTTCTATATATGAGAAAATTTTTTTGTCTGTTAGTATTACTCTTACTCTTTCCGGTAGTTCGAGCAAGAAATGCAGTATTTGTTTCTAAGTATGAATCGTCCAGTATGGATATAAACACCTTGAATTATTACGATGTTATTAATGATATTTTTTCTAACGTGAATATAATACAGGATGTCGAAGTCAAAAAAAACTCGACAAAGTGGATTGATGCCTATGCAAACACAGATATGATATTTGTTATTTCATTAAGCGATGAAATGTTTAGGGTATCAAGAGATATATTTTGTGGAAACCTTAGTGTTGTTCTGAACAAGACGAAAGGTATAGTCTTTGCAGGAGATTCTAATATTTTTAAGAACAATGATATGTTTGGTTGTCCATATACCTCTTATTTTAATCTTGCATCCGGGGCAAACAACGTCGAACTAAAAAATAATTCTGTTAAGCTAAACATGAGTCATCAAATTACAAGCGGATTTACCATCAACAAAACTTATAACGTTAAGATTAACGATTCTTTTTATCCTCTCATATATCCTAATGGTTGCACTATCCTTGGTACTGTCTACGGAGATCCTGATGGTCCTGGCTCACTTCTTGCTGGAGATTACCCATTCCTCATGATATGGGAAGGAATTGCCAATAGAATTGCTGTCTGGACGATGAATACATCAGAACTCACTGATTGCACAGATTGCCTGGGCTGGAATTTATTCAACCAATTATTGGATTGGGTATCGAACACCAGTGACATAGGTTTTAAAATAATAACTGATAAAGAGGCTTATTATCCTGATGAAAGAATACAAATCAACGTTAAGGCTCCTGTTGATATTGGAGGCATAACTGGAACGATTTACTATCCTAACAACGAGAATCATTCTTTGTCCTTTACGGGTTCTGGTAAGGAAAGAAGCGCCGTATATTTGTTAGGTAAAGATGTTCCAAGCGGAAATTATAATATTGAAGTAGTAGTTGATGGCTTAAAAAAATCTAAGATGATTTCAGTCAGCCCGTTCTATCTAAACTTGACTATAAACAACCAAACAGAAAAAGTGAAAGTTTGGGTTAATGTTACTGACCCGAGTGGTAATATTGTAAACGTTAATTTAACTGTTAACATAACGTCTCCAAAAGGCGAAAAGAGTAATTATTATTTCGAGAATAATGGTTCAGTCTTCTTTACTTATGATGCTTTAGAAAGCGGCGAATACACGGTCTATGCTAAAGCTATCGATGGTTATGGTAGAAGTGATTCAAAAACGAAATCCTTTAGTTTCTATTTCAAAGCAAACATTAAATTCATCCCTCAGAATATAACAAGGGTTGTGCAAGAAGCAGGTAACATAACCGTAAATGTCAAAATATTCAACAACGCCACGAATAACGTATCTAACACTCGAATAGAAAAGATAGGCGAGATAAAGGATTGGATCATACTTGAAAATACCTCTTTGGGAGATATAGAGCCCAACGAGAGCAAGGATCTAACGTTTAAAATAAACGTTCCTGATGTGGAAGAAGGAGAATATAATGGTAGCCTGAAATTTTTGTTCGACGGAGAGGAATACATACTCCCAATCACAATCAAAATGGAATATTTGGGGATATTGTCTGTTAATCCTGAAAGTTGGGAAGGATGGATAATTAAAGGGCAGAGTAAAACAATACAATTTTCTTTGTCTAACAGCGGGAGGAGAGAAGTTATAATAAAATCTGTGGAAGTCATGGGAGATTTAGAGGATAGAATTAGCATCATTCAAAAGCCAGACAAGATTGAGGTTGGCATGAACAAATCGTTGAAGATTGAGATAAAAACATCAGATATATCGATGGAAGGTTTAACTAAAAGATTTAACAACGAGTTAAAAATAACTACAGGCCAAGGCATTCACTATCCGCTCGCCTCCTTAAGAATTAATGTTGTGGAAAATATAAGAGAAATGGCAAACGACCTATCTGTTGAATTGGAAGAATTAAAGAGCAACATTACGGTCTTAAAAAAAGTTATTGATGTTTCTTCACTCGAAAGTAAGTCAAATGAAATAAAGACCAATTTAGACCGAGTTAAAGATTCGTTCGACCAAGGCAACTATGAGAATGCCGTTACTCTGTATGAATCGTTAGAATTGGAAATTGAAAGTTTAAAGACGGATATAGAGAGAGCTTACATAGAGGCGAAAGAGATGAAAAAACCTAATACATTAATCATCGTTGCTCTAATCGTATCAATAGCCGTGGTTGGTATTATCTTGTTCATCTACAGAAAAATTCAATCAGAAAAGAAATATGCTTGGTTGTACCAGAAATGGAAAGCGCGCACACGTTATCATTTATTTAAGTAGATTTTAGACACGTCCCTTAATATGGGCTATCTTTTACACAGAATATTTCATAACTCAAGAATATGCCCAATATAATCCCAAAAGATATCGTGAATATCAATTCTATCAAGTAAGCATCTTTCTCCAAATCTCCCTCAGGAAAGTTGTATGATTTCACCCACCCATATTTGGCATGCATCGTTCCACTTTCGTAGTATTTTCCATACCCCAAAAAACACACTTCTGAAACTATACCATTCGCTTGGAGAACATGAACGCTTTCATGGATAATGTAACTCATAGTAGACAAAAAATAAACAACTAAGGTGAACAAGATTATTTTACGCGAAAAACTCCATATTTTTTTCATAGTTTAACTACTGAATAGTAATGTTAAATATTTAACTACAGAAAAGTTAAGACTCGCTCTATCTTTACAGATTTAAATCCATTTCTTCAATTATCTATTCATGACAAACGGAGAATGTATCTTTTGCAAGATTGTAAAAAGAGATATACCTTCCTTAATCATCTACGAAGATGAAGATTCAGTTGCATTCTTGGACATTAATGCAAGGAGTAAAGGTATGACCATAGTAGTTCCAAAACAGCATTTCACTACGTTCGAAGAGAATCGTGAATTAGCCAGTAAAATATTCGATAAAGCTTTAATAGTGGCTGAAAAGCTCAAGAAAGGTTTAAACCCCATAACAGTCTTCTTCTCTGTAATACCAGCGCAAATACCTCACTTCCACATACGTGTTTATCCTGTCTACAGAGATCAAATCCCCTTGATGGAGAATAAACCGATAGAAACATCAGAAGAAGAATTAAACGATGTAGCAAGGAGAGTAAGGACTATTCCAGTCGAATGGAAAGGAAGAAAAGAAGAAGTTGAAGAAAAAGTTACAGAAGAGAAAAAAGAAAAACCTAGAGTTAAAGATGAGGAAGATGTATTTTGGGCTAAAAGAGGAATGGATATAGCTTAGTCCTAATTCAACAAAAAGTATTTTTAACTTTAAATATGTGACTGTTGTCCATGATCTAAAAGCAAAATCCAGAAACCCGCCTTTTCAAGTCTAGCCTAAGATTTATGTCAAGAATATCAACTCTGTTATAAATGGTATAGTGAAAAATTCATCAATTAAAAATACAAAATTATCTAAAATTCTTGATGTAGTCAAGCTCCGATAAAAGTCAAAATTAGTTCTTCAATGGATTTTTTTGGGGTTTGCCTGTTTTGATTGAAAAAATGGGATCAGTTCCATTGAGTGAACTTCCATCGGCTTTATGGGAATACGTGACGAAAATGCAAACTGCTGAAGCAGCTACAGGGTTCGTTGGATGGGTTACATCTTTAGCTACAATCGGGATTGTTAGGGGCCTTTGGAGACGCTATACCAGGGGAAAAGAATAGTGAAAAATACTCAAAGATTCTGTACAATATTCAAGAATTCGGTAAACTTTGCGAAAAATTATTTATTGATTCAATTCATCTAAAGTGTTTTCATGTTAATTAAAAAGTTTGACCCTTGGAATTCAAAACTTTGTACCTGCCCTTTTAAATTGTCCTTAAACCCTTACACAGGTTGTGAGCATTCTTGTGTCTATTGCTATGCATCTTCTTATATCCCAAATTTTTTCAATTGCAGGCCAAAGAAGGATTTAATCCCAAGACTAGTAAAAGAAGCAAAAAAATTGAAAGGAGAAATGATTTCCATCTCGAATTCTTCTGATCCTTATCCTTCTTTAGAAAAAAAGCTTTTGCTAACTAGAAAATGTTTAGAAGTTCTTTCCAATTCTAATTGCAAAATCCAAATAATAACAAAGTCAACTCTTGTTACTAGGGATGTTGATATTCTGAAAAGAATTAAGGCTATGGTTGCGATGACTATCACAACGATCAACGACAAAATTTCGAGAGGACTGGAGCCAAATGCCCCTCCATCTTCCGAAAGGATAGAAGCTTTGAAAATTTTGATTGAAGAAAATGTTCCAGTAGCTGTCAGAATAGATCCGATAATACCTTATTTGAATGAGGAACAAGAAGAACTAATCGATACTCTAGCATCGATTGGAGTTAAGCATGTTACAAGTTCGACTTATAAAGTAAAAAAAGATAATTGGCAGAGGTTCAGTTTGGCCTTTCCTTTAATTTCTGAAAAGTTGAAAGATCTTTACTTCAAGGATGGTGAAAGGTTTGGGAGATCTTTCTATTTGCCAAGAGATTTCAGGTTCAAGCTCATGAATAAAATCAAAGATTTGGTTGAAAAGAAAGGTATGAAGTTTGGTTGTTGCAGGGAAGGTTTTAGGCTGAGTTCAGCTTCTTGCGATGGTTCTTGGTTAATAAGCTAAGTTCTTCGAATGAAGACGTAAGGTTTTATTAACGGGAAAGAAATTTAGATTGTGGAAAATGTTGTAAAAACACTGAACGATAGACTTTCTATTGCTCCTAGTGACCTAAAAAGCAGAGAGGTCCCCATATTAACCCAAAAGATCATCAAAAGAATTACTGGTGTTTCACCGTACGGATTGAAGAAAGTCCATAAACTATTTCTTTCATCACCGAAAGAAGTGAGAGAGAAGTTTAATAAGTTGTAGAAATATCTATCCCTTCCTTTAAAACGATTTTGATTGCATCGACAACTAAAGAAATATATTTTACTGCTTCTACATCACTAGAGTACATCAAGCTCTCTCAGGATTTCATAATCCTTTTCCGTCCTCGCGAATCTTCCGATGTTCCCCAGCTTAATGTTTTTTAGCCCAGCGTCCCTTGCAGCATGATAAGCTTCGATCATTTGTTGAAAGTTTGGTGAAGGGACATCAATTAGTTTATGCTCAGGAAAGAATGCCAGAATAATAAAAGGAATGGTCGAATCGACCTGAGCCAGCAATTTCGCAAATCTTCTCAGTTCCATGGAGGAGGACAGATTTAGTGTTAAGGAAAGCATTAAAGGATGCACGCTATCTCTAGCTTTATTCGTATAGAAAAAGATTCTTCAAATATTTTTAATGGAAGAATATATTTATGAGCGGTGTTACAGCCTTTGTTTACAGCGATGATTACCTTAACTACCAGTTTGGTCCAACCCATCCATTCCAGCCAATAAGAGAAAAGTATACTTTCGATTTGTTAAAAGATCTAGAAATCTTTGACGAGAAGGCAAAACACTATAAACCAGATCCTGCCAGTGAGGAAGATCTTTTACTCGTGCATTCAAAGGACTACATAGAATTCGTCAAGAAAATGAGTGAGAAAGGGAGAGGTTATCTAGATTATGGTGACACCCCTGCTACGAAAGGAATTTATGAGGCGGCTTGTTCAGTGGTGGGAGGAAATTTGCTTGCTGCAGACTTAATAATGAACGGAAAAGTATCACACGCCTTTAACCCTGCTGGTGGTCTGCACCATGCAAAAAGAGATAGAGCTGCTGGTTTCTGTGTTTTTAATGATATAGCAATCGTGACTAGATATCTGCAGAAAAATTACAACTTGGAAAGGATAGCTATCGTTGATATCGATGGGCATCATGGTGATGGAACGCAACAAATATTCTACAATGAGCCTATTCTCAAAATCTCTCTTCATAAATATGGATTTGGTTTTTATCCTGGTACTGGTGACGTCATAGAAATTGGCGACGGCCCTGGAAGAGGCTACTCTGTTAATATCCCATTACCAGAAGGAACTTCTGACAAGACTTACCTCTACGCATTCAACGAGATAGTTCCTCCGCTAATTAAAAAATACAAGCCAGAAATACTCATCAATCAGTTTGGAGTTGATGCTCATTACCAAGATCCTTTAGTAGGTTTATCCTTGACCACAAAATCTTACGAAAAAATTAGCTCTACCATGCATGAACTAGCCCATGAAATTTCTGGAGGAAGGTATCTGATAGTTGGCGGTGGAGGTTATAACATAAAAAATGTTGTAAGATGTTGGACGATAATGTTTGTTACTGTCTCAGGAGTTCGACCAAAGAATACGCAGAGGTATGAAGAACTCTTTGATCCAGAGATAAAAGAGGAAGATAGAACACTCGAAAAGGTAAAAGAAACTGTTGAACGGTTGAAGAAAATGATATTCCCACTACACAAAATTTAATAGACCCTGTAAATTACCGGCAAATACCCTAAGGATGATATCAAACTTCTAAGGAATGCTTATAAAAGCTCTAAGAGATTAACATTCTTCTATGTTATTTATTAGCTAGAATAACTCTTTTTTATTGGAAACATTTTCACATTTTCGAAAACGTTCCTCCACTCACAGGAGAAAAACGAAAGGGTTTTTTCTTTATCTTAGCTTAACGGATTTACACTTCTTTTGAATATTCTCCTGTCGTGTCAATAAGTTAAACTTTTAAATCCATCCTATTCGACTGTTCCAATGTTTTTCTAGTAGAAAAGTTTAAGTCCTTAACGTTATATAGGATTTTCATGTCCGAAAAAGCGAGAGGTTACATAAAGAATCTGGAATTGTTGTTAGATAGTCTTGAGGATATAAAGTCTGTCTTCGAAGGCAAAATGACTGTCCAATCACTCTACGTTTTAGAAGAGATGACTGAAGAAGCCAAAGAAAATATGTCTCCTGTTCTTGGATATGTGAATAGCTTAGAAAAATTACTATACAGGCGCGATTGGATGTCTGGGAAACTGGAAATCTATCGGACGCCTGAGCAACTGGAAATAATGAAACCTGATGCTGCGAAAGACATGTATCTCTTGACACGTCCTATCGCCAACACATACAAATACCTAGATAGCTTAAGATTAGAATGCGAATTCCACAGAAGAAGGATGCAAGATTTTAATAAGGGGGAACTCAAACAAGATCGTCCATCTTTTGAGATTGAGATGGAAGAGTTTCAAGAGGTAAATAAGCTTAAATTAGAATATCGAATCAAAGATTTAAAACACCTGATAGAATCTCTCAAAAAATGACAATCTTTTTAAAGATTCATGGTAAGGAATAGGCTTTTATCTTAATTTAACGGATTTACATTGTCCTTCTACACATCTGTGTGATGTTTTGAGTTACATTTGTAACATTTACATAAGTCGGATAAGAATAGCTGACATAAGATACTGCTGGAGCTGGAAGAGAAGTGAATACTCCATAAAGGCTTATCTTCGTTAAATTGACCCACACGTAATTGTCGATTACGCCAGAGTTCATCAAAACCCAATCAGTTCCGTCAAAGCGATAAAATCTTATGTTGTTTTGTCTCATCCTTTGGATTTTATTAAGTCTGTCAAAGTAGTATCTTATGTGAGCAGTTCCGTTAAAGGCTGTATAATTTTTGAAATCGAAGTAAATTAGACTAAAAGGTCTTTCCCTCGGTACTTTCTTGTAAAATACAGAGCTATAGACGAGCATTTTAATTGTTAAGTTTTGATTTCCTTCGAAGTAGAATTCAAGCTTTTCATAAGGCGGATTTATGGATAAGTTTCCGAATCCGTTAGTTATGCTTACATTCGGCTCTAATATAGGAACTCCTATGTCCGTCATCAATTCAAGGGTAAAATCAAAAGTTGAAGGGATAAGCGCAATGTTTGGCGTTAATGTTATCGTGACATTATTCAAGCTGTCGGGCATCACAACGTAAACGAACTCTGGATTATAGCAGTAAAAGGTGAATTTGTTTGGAATGGGTTCAAAAGTTTCACCTGTTTGCTCAAAGTGAGTTGGTGGTAACTCGCAGTCCAGATCAATTTCATATTCTACGGGACCTATTAAAGCTTTAGTTTTTAAAATCCCGTATCCTGAAAAGTCATTTTAAAGAGATAAAGATAAATAGGAAAATATTTTTAATTGCTATATGCACAATAAAAATTACATATAGAGAATAGGGGTTATACCAATTGTTTCATCAGAAGTAAAAACTGAAATCTTGAAAAATAATTTCAGAGTTGATTAATATGTTTGGCGATAAGGAGTGCCCATTTTGCGAGAAAAAAATCAAAAGTGATTTTCATTTTTGTCCTTACTGCGGAGAGAAAGTGAGAAAAGTCGAGGTTAGAAGGCCTTACGATATCTTCGAGGATGTGGAGAAAGAGTTCGAGAGAATAGACAAGATGTTCGGACCAAGCTTCATTAAGTTTCCAAGAATCAAACCTTTCAGGGGTGGAGGAATCAGCATAACGATAAGAAGTGGAACAGGGATGAAACCAGAAGTTGATATCAAGACTTCAGGAGAATACAAGAAACTCGAACCTGAGATAAAGAGGAAACTTGGTGTTAGAGAGGGAATAAGAGAGGTTGAAGAGGAGAAATTAGAAAGAAAACCCAGAATCCCAAAAATTACAGAGGAACCAGAAACTAAGATAGAAAGGATCGGAAACAGGGAAATCATAAGCATAAAACTCCCCGAAGTAAAAAGATCAGAAGATATAGAGATAAAGAAATTGGAACAGTCCCTTGAAGTGAAAGCTTTCTCTGATGATAAAGCATACTTTAAACTGATTCCAACTAAACCAAATGTTCAGATTTCAGAAAAGAGTTTTGTTGACGGTATCCTTAAGATTGAATTAATTGGGTGATCTTATGCCTGAAGTTAGGGAAGTTCCCGAATCCATAAGAGAGTTCGAGAGGATAGCAGCTCATTCTCATATCACAGGCTTGGGCTTAGATGGTTTGAAGGCGAAGCCTGTTGCTTCAGGGATGGTCGGCCAGATCGAGGCGAGAGAGGCAGCTGGTTTGATCGTTAAACTCATAAAGGAAGGAAAGTTCGCAGGAAGGGCCGTTCTGTTTGCTGGTCCTCCTGGAACTGGGAAAACTGCTCTGGCGATCGGTATATCAAAGGAGCTTGGGAGGGATGTCCCCCTTGTTCCGATAGCTGCTAGTGAGATCTATTCCTCTGAAATCAAAAAGACTGAATTCTTGACTCAGTCTTTGAGGAAAGCGATTGGCGTCAGAATCCATGAGATGAGGAAGATCTACGAAGGAGAATTAAAAGAGATCAATATTGAAAAACAACAACATCCCTATAATCCTTACGTACAAATCCCAGTTTCTGCAACTATTAAACTTGGGACAAAGGACGAGAGCAAGAAGTTAACGATGGATCAAGCCTTTGCGATGCAATTAGTCCAGCAAGGAATAGAAACCGGAGATGTTGTACAGATAGATGTTGATGGAGGAAAAATAGTAAAACTGGGAAAGAGTAAAGAGGCTGCGAAGGAGAAAAAAGTCGATATCTCTGCGGCACAAGTGTTAGATGTTCCAAGAGGTCCGGTCATGAAGGAGAAAGAATTCGTCTACGTCCTGACTTTGCATGATCTAGATATGGCTAGTTCAAGATCTGGAATGGACATGTTCAGTCTTCTTTTCGGTGGTAGGGAGAGGATGGAAATAAGCAGTGATGTAAGATGTAGCGTGGATGAAGAGGTTAAGGCGATGGTTGAGGGGAAAAAAGCAGAAATAATCCCAGGCGTTGTCTTCATAGATGAATGCTCAATGCTTGACATAGAAACTTTTGCTTTCTTGAACAGAGCGATGGAACAAGAGCTTGCTCCGATAATCATTTTCGCTACTAACAGAGGTTTGACAACTGTAAAGGGAACTGATATAAGATCTCCTCATGGCATGCCCTTAGACCTTCTGGATAGGCTGTTGATAATAAACACAAAACCTTACAAAGCTGATGAGATCAAAAAGATACTTGAGATAAAGGCTGAAGCGGAGAAGATAGATTTAGATAGGGAAGCTTTGGAATACTTGACCCAGATCGGAACTAGGACGAGTCTGAGGTATGCAATTCAGCTGATCGCACCAGCAAACGAAGTTGCCAGATCGGAGAAGGAAAAGAAGATAAAGAAGGGTCATATAGAGAGGGTGGAAAAGCTATTCTCCGATGTTAAAGAATCAGTTAATTATCTGAAGGAATTGGAAGAAAAATTCCTGAAATAAATTTATGCTGAAAAGAGAAATATAAATCATGCTGCGCATCTTGCTTATAGCAAGCTTGAGGATGGGAAAATCACAACTGATACAAATTCCTTAAGCTTTTTTCTCAATTTCGGACGTAAGATAAGGCCTAGATTTTTCAAATCTTCTCGGCTCCAACTTCTATCAAACAATTCTCTTGTAAAATTCCTGGGAGAAGAAAAAAACTTCCCACCTCTATTTTCTAAATTTCATCAAGAGGAAATATATTTTAAAATCCAATCTTTTATTATTTAGAGTATTCAGAGATAGCTTTTCTGTGCTTAAGAAATACAATTATCTCAATAGAATACAAAGCAGAAAAGATCGACGTCGAAAAAGAAATCGGCATACAAGTAGAAGAAGTTTCTAACGTAGCAGAAGCATTAAAATACTTTTTTGAATTTACCTGAAAAAATATTCCTATTTATTGGCATTCTACAACTTAAATAAATTAAAAGATATTTTAAAAATAGATGCGCCAGTGGTCCAGCCTGGTTAAGATCCGAGCCTTCCAAACTATGAAGTTAGCTCGTAACACGGGTTCAAATCCCGTCTGGCGCATAGAAACAACGAGAATCAGAGAACATTTATTGTTATTTTTTTGGTAATTCAAATTAAGAGCATTAGGAAAATTAAAGAGTATTCTCCAGAAAAAATCAAACCAGGACTTGATAAACTCTATCAAGGTATAAAAGAGTTGAGCGGTGAAAGTTTAGGGCGTCAGAAAAGATTAGGACATTCAGTTGGTATACCATGCAGCGGAAATAGTAAATAAATCTGATGTCCTGGGTCCGTATAAAAGAGAATTATTAGAAGATATTTGAAAATGGATACCTGGGATGGTTAATGAATATAAAGAATCAAAAAAATGGGATTAAAAACCATAAAAAATTCATTTCCTTTGTGACCTTTTCGGGTTTTAATAATAATAAATACTAATGAACAGTACTTTCAAGTAAAAAGAATTTTCAGATAACTTTGAAAACTTTAATAAACTTTACTTAGTAAATCTAATACTATTATTTGTGGGAACATGAGACACGATACTCTTGCAGATGTTTTATCTACGATAAAGAATGCTGACAGGATTGGTAAGAGGGATTGCATTACACCTGCCTCTAACCTAGTGAAAGAAGTTTTAAAATTAATGCAGAAGCAAGGTTATATAGGTGTGCTTGAGTTTATTGACGATGGTAGGTCAGGGAAGTTCAAGGTTGAATTGAGAGGAAAAGTGAACGATTGCAACGTCATCAAACCAAGATATTCAGTAAAAATAGATGAATTTGAAAAATGGGAGAAAAGATTCTTACCAGCCAGGGAATTTGGAATATTAATAGTCTCGACGACAAAAGGATTGATGACCCATGAAGAGGCAAAAAAACAAAAGCTTGGTGGTAAGTTATTGGCTTATGTTTTCTGAGTGATACCGATGGAAAAAGAATTAACAATTCCTGAGAACGTGAACGTCGAAATCCAGAATAAGTGTGTAAAAGTCTCTGGCCAAAGGGGAGAAATTAAAAAAGAATTCAAGTATTTTTTTGATATAAAGATCGAAAAAAAGGATAATAAAATAGTTGTAATGTCAACATCTGACAGAAAAAAAGTCAGGGCAATGGTTGGAACTATGATAGCTCACATAAAGAACATGATTAAAGGAGTGACAGAGGGTTATACTTACAAGATGAGAGTGGTCTATTCACATTTCCCCATAACTGTGAAGGTTGAAGGAAATGAAGTTCAAATTCAAAACTTTTTGGGGGAGAGTGTCCCAAGGAGTGCGAAGATTGTTGGCAATACGAAAGTAGAGGTGAAAGGACAAGATATAATTCTTACAGGCCCGAGCAAGGAAGATGTTGGCCAAACTTGTGGAAACATCGAGCAAGCATGCAGAATAAGTAAGTACGACAGAAGAATATTCCAAGATGGTATTTATAAAGTTGAGGGAGATTGATTTGGTCAACCCAAGAAAGAAACCAAAGTTCATGAGGCAAGGTAGGACTTACTTAAAAAGAGTGGGAAAAGCATGGAGAAGACCAAGAGGGATGCACTCAAAACTGAAAGTAAAAGAGAAATCAAAAGGTTCAATGCCAAATGTAGGATATGGTGCTCCCAGAGAATTTAGAGGTTTGCATCCTTCTGGTTTCAAAGAAGTTTTAATACAAAACTTGAAAGATCTTGAGGGGGTTGATAGGGAAAAAGAAGCTGGAAGAATATCCAGTAAGGTTGGAGGAAAGAAAAGAAAGCTCATAGTAGAAAGAGCTAAAGAACTCAAGATCAAATTACTAAACGAGTGATGTTATGGGTAGTTTATCTCTTCAAAGAAGATTAGCGGCTGAAATATTGAAAGTCGGTGAGACAAGAATAGTCATGGATTCAGAACACTTGGAGGATATAAAGAATGCCATAACGAGATCAGACATAAAGAAGATGATTTCTCATGGCTACATTAAAGTCCAGAGAACTAAGATAAAAAAACCTGTTCTCCACAAAAAAAAGAGAAGGAAAGGCCCGGGGAAGAGAAAAGGATCTTTCGGAGCAATACTAACGAAAAAAGAAAGATGGATTAATACGATCAGACCGTTGAGAAGAATGTTAAGAGAGTTTAGAGATGAGGGGAAGATAGATAAGAGAACTTACAGAAAGACTTACTATCTGATCAAGAGTGGTGCTTTCAGGAGTAAGTCACACTTAAAACAATACTTAAAACAGAAGTTGGTGTTGCATGAAGGGGCCTAGGTACAGAATACCGTTCAAGAGAAGGTTAAAAAGAAAGACTGACTACAGAAAAAGATTGAGATTTCTCTACTCGAAGAGAATGAGATTGGTCGTGAGAAAGTCGTTGAAACATATGAGAGTACAGATAGTTGAATTCAACGCAAAGGGTGATAAAACTATAGTCTCTGCTTCATCACAAGAGTTGAGTAAATTTGGATGGCTTGGGCCGACAGATAACACGATTGCCGCCTATTTAGTCGGGCTGTTGATAGGTAAAAGAGCCTTAAAAAAGAGGATAGATTCTGTTATCCTTGATGCAGGACTTCATAAGAATGTTAAAGGATCAAGAATTTATGCCACGTTGAAAGGAAGCTTGGACGCTGGTTTATCGATTCCTCACTCTCCAGACATTCTCCCCTCTGAAGAAAGGATAGCGGGAAAACATATCATGGAGTATGCTGAAAAACTTAAAAAAGAGGACGAAAAGTTGTACAAGAAACAGTTTTCAGTATCTCAACCAGAGAAGCTAATGGAAATGTTTGAAAAAGTAAAATCGAATGTAATGAAAGGTTGAAATCATGCCTGAAAAAAAAGAAGAGAAGAAAGTCGAAAAGGAAGATAAACCGAAAGAGATTAAACAAGAAGTGAAAGTTCTGGAAAATAAAGAAGAAGTGAAAACTGAAGCAACACAAAAACAAGAAAAAGTGGTTGAAGAAATAGTAGAGGAAGAGCCGATATTACCTGCGTTAATAGCAGAGGAAGAAAAACCTCCAGAAAAAATCGTAGAAACAAAAGTAGAGGAAGAATTAGCAAAATGGACTCCAAAAACGAACCTTGGAAAGGCTGTTTTAAGAGGAGAGGTCACTGATATAAACCAGATACTAGATAAGGGGGGTAAGATAAAAGAACCTCAGATTATCGACAAGTTAATCCCAAACTTAGAGAGTGAACTCGTTTTCATAGGTGGTAGACCTGGAAAAGGTGGGGGAATAGAAAGGACTCCACTAAGAATTACAGCAAAAATGCATAGGTCAGGTAGAAGGTATACTACTACTGCCTTCGCTATCGTGGGAAATAAAGATGGAATAGTTGGAATAGGTAAAGGGAGTGGAAAAGAAAGTGTGGACACAATCGAGAAAGCGATAAAAAAGGCAAAATTAAGCATAATAAAGGTTCCTAGAGGTTGTGGTTCGTGGGAATGCGGGTGTGGAGAACCTCATTCCATTCCTTTTAAAACAACAGGAAAAGAAGGATCTGTGAAAATTACCTTGTTACCTGCCCCTAAAGGGATTGGTTTAGCAGTTAACGATGAGAGTAAAAAGATTCTGAGTCTTGCTGGAATAAAAGACGTATGGGGACAGAGCATCGGCGATACTGCCACCAGAATGAACCTCGTCAAAGCCACGTTTAATGCGTTAAAGAATCTACACAGTATACGACTTCTAAATAATATGTGAGATTTTTCCAAAATCAACCCAATAATCAGATAGATTTTTTGTTCTTGTAAGAGATAAAATAATCATGGGAATAGCACGAAGAAAAAACATAAGAAAAAAGGAAAGTGAAAAAGTAACTCGGGTCAGATAAGTTGCATAAATTTAAGTTGATTTAGGCTATCCAAGGCAGTCTTCTCGGATAATAATTCTAATATTAAAAGACCATCATATTTGATTTCTTTCAACTTTTTGAAAAAGTTTAGGTAGTCAAAATCTCCATTCCCGAGAGCATAATGTATGTCTGGCGCTCCTCTGATGCCACTCTGAAGATGAATGTTCCTCACTTTATTCCCAAACCTATCCAAAAATTCTATCGGATCTATACTGCAAATAACAGCATGGCCCGTGTCTAAAGTAAGGAAAGCACCCTTTTCGATATAAAAATCGAATTCTTCTGGCTTGTGAAAGTTTTTATTTTCCAAAGGTAAGTTTTCTAAACAGAGCATTAAGCCATGACTCTCGCAGAAGGATACCAACTCTAGAATCTTTTCTCTCCTTTCTTCCTCTGTCTTGAAAGGAGAAATCTCATAATCTGGATGGTAAACTATTACTTTTGCGCCAAGTTGCTTTGCTGCTGAGATGCTTGTCTTAGTTTCTTCTATTGGCCTGAAGTTCACTGGTAGATGGAATGAAACTTCTTCGAAAGTTTTAATTCTCTTCTTTATCTCACCAACTAAAGGCGGTAGGATTTCCGAAATATTATTCAAAAGCCCTGAAATTTCTATTATTTTAAGTTTGTGTTTTAAAGCAAAGTTTACGATGGAATCTATGTATTCGAGGTAGAGTTTATCCAATTCTTTACTTTTTTTTGCTAAATCTCTGAATTTGGCTTCATAGATTGATGAAGATATTCCAAATTTCATTTATAATCTTTTAGAGAAATTCTTTAAATCTTTTATAAATATCCAGTCAAAGACCAGTGGTATTACCCTGCTTTCTAACGTAATTTCTCATCTGGTCCTCATCCCTTTCCACACTATCGAAGTAGACAGCAGACGACCAGAAACCTGAACCCCAGAAGTATTTTCTCTTCAATTCTGGGAATGTTTTTAGCAAGAAATAACCTGATCTGCCTTTCATACACTTAGCAAAATGTGGTATACTGTTCAATCCCAAATCAGCAA
>JASEGC010000004.1 GCA_030018415.1 Candidatus Aenigmatarchaeota archaeon | reverse complement strand
CTTCTTTAGAACGAAGTGACTCGAATCCAGCCATTTCTTTTGATTGTTGATAAGTATAGTAAAACCCCAAACCAGAGAGTAAGAGCAGTAAGATGATGATTAAAATTAACTTTCCCATGACTAAAATTAAGATTTTCCACAATAAAAAGTTAATGAATTAGAAACGAACATGAGAAAAAACATAAGTACCCAGTAGTTGATATGAAACTTGGGGATATAAAAATTGGATATCGGGAATGTAATGAATGTTTTAATGAATCGTACCGAGTGAATGATCATGAAAATAAAAATTGATTTGAAAGCTGATGCATTAATAAGATCTCAAAAAGGTAAATTCGCAAAGAATAAAGTCATCGATGAAGATACCTTAGTTGATTTCGATAAGAAAGGAAGATTGCTCGGGGTAGAAATGTTGAACATAACTCATAGAATTCCTTTAAAACAATTGACTGATGTCAACGTTAAGATACATGTAATAGAAGATTAAAGATTCTAGTTCTGCGAGCAAATTGAAACGAATTATAATTCAATCTAATAACAACCAGAAATTACCTTGATTAAATCTTTCAGGGGTGCATCAGTTTTAATTCCAACGTTTGAAAAATGTGTCCTCTCGGCTTTGTAACCATTCTCTCTTAATTTTTCCTGTAAAATCTTGAAATTAGGTATTCTCAAGCCATGCTTCTGACAGACTTTATGAACATCGTAGTAGAAAGGGAAGGGTTCATTCTTTAGAAGATGTAATAACTTTTTTATCCTGTTCCCAGTCTTCAACCAGCCTATCCTGGACAATTCTTCCTCACAAAATCGAATGAAACCCAGGTCTTCTATTTGACCGACCCATACCCTTCCTATGATTTTTGTTTTCTTCTCACAAAACTCACATTCTGTGATAGGGTTGACATCCACACTCCTCCACAAACATTCAGGGCAGTAATTAACGTAGCCAAGGTTCTCTTTAATAGTCTTGCTAGCAATACTCTTTCCCTTTTTCACACTAGCGAAGACTCTTAAATAGTGTTCTGACGCATAGCTAAGTAAAGATTTGAGAAAAAAAGACCACTTAGAGAATGACAAAACTGCACTCGTGATCAAAATCCTTAAGCCCAATTCTTTGAAAAAATCTGTTTTGTAACTTTCGATGCCGTATCTTCTCAGGCAGGTCAGAGGATTGATCCCTGCAAGAGGGGCAGTATCAGTCGCGGTAAATGCAACTAAACCATTATTTTTTATCGCTCTGGCCACAGAGTTAACATAGTAAATCGGACTACCTGAAGGATCTAAATCGATCACATTAAATTTTCTTTCATTCTCGTGTAACAATTTGAGGATTAGAAAATTAGCATCAAGATTATAAACACTTACCTTTTCTTGAAGTTTGTTTAATCTCACATTTTTTTCTGCAAGTTTAGAAGCTTCTGGATTAACATCGTTGATTACACACTCATTCACGTTCTTTAATTCATTTGCATACCTTATACCTCTAGCTCCACACCCTGTTAACGGTTCACAGATGTACAAATCCTTCATTTTTTCTATGCTATTGAGAATTAGAACACCAAGATCTCGATCGAATTCCATTTTAGGATTAAAAAATACAGATGCTCCTGGAGGAAATTCTACGTTTGGTACAAACAAACTTGTTGATCCTTCTCTGATTTTTCGTACAGGAAACTCTGATTTAAGCATCTCTCAAACCTCTCATGGTTTCATTTGTTCTCCTCTTGATTTTTGGATTTATTCCAAGTAGAAATTTACAACTTTTTTTCAACTTAAACTACTTCAACTTTCGTCGTAATCGCTTGACCTGGTAAGTTTCTTTCAAATCTTGCTCTTACAACGCCCTTGTTTCCATGTAAATTAATGACCTCTCCTTTGATCTTTTTCCCAGCAGGAGATTTCCAAATTAATTTTCTATGTAAAAACTCTTTAGCTTTTTCTCTAGAATTAACATTCTCTAATTCTATCAACACTTGATTGACATTCTGCGTGTGTCTTCCTCTTCTGTAACTTAGGATAATTCCTTGCATATTACCAATTTAATTATTTTGAAATTTTTAAAAAATTATCCATGAAAAGTTTTAACTCTTTTCTTTTTTTGATTTCTCTTTTTTCTTGAGCACTTTTGCTAGGTCACGAATTAGATTCCTGACGTATTCTCTCATTTTATAGACATCTTTATCAGGAACTTTATCCAGAGCCTGCTTCTCTGCCAGTCCTTTCATCTCTTCAATCTTATTCCAAATATCCCAGTAATAACCCTCTACTAGCTTTGTATCGACGAATTCTCTCTTGAACGCATCTGGTATTTCTTCCGTCTTCTCCGGTAGTTTATGCAAAGTCTTCAAAGCAGCAATGGCAGCCTTATACATGACCTCATGCGTTCTCTCAAGGATCTTCTCTTTCTTCCTGAATTCAAGGATGGAGAGCAACTGAAACATCTTCTCGATGAACTTGTCTGCTTTATCGATCCATTCGTCGACAAAAGCGCCAGTAACATCCATCAATTCCTTATGTTCGATCTTCTTTCTCACTTCAATTATCTCTTTCAGCCAGTCAGCATACTTCTGCTCGAGAGTGCCAGGATCGACTAGATACTTCTTCACTTCATCGTAAACTTTATTCGGAACAGGAGGCTCCAGTCCCATGAACATCAAGACTGCTTGAGCAGTGTTTAACATAGCATAATAACAATCTTCAGCGAGCATTAACAACTTAACTGTCTTCGCTCTCATTAGTTTCTTTGGTGCCCCTTCCATGTAGCTCTCTATAGCCTCTCTAGTTGCAGGAATCTTGCCCATCTCTAGCAATCGCTTGATTGGCATGAAGAAGCCAACATCGTATACAGCTTTCCCTTCTTTGATGAAATTGTAGATGATCGGGTGACAAACCCTGGCATAATCCCAGAATTCTGTTAGAGTGTAAGAAGGTTGAATGGATATGTCAGGAGAGATTTCAGTTGCCATTTTTTCCAACGTATCATCTATCTCACTCTTTTCCTCAGGAGTTATCTCTTTAACAGTGTCATCGACTACTATGAAAACGTCAACGTCAGACTTGGGTTTGAACTCACCTCTAGCCACAGAACCCATCATGACAATGCATTTAACTACATCCCCATACCTCTCCAAGATTTTATCCTTTAACTTGTTGACATCTCTCTCTATCTCATCCTTCGTCTTTGGTTTTGCTTTTTCTTCTTTTTTCTCCATTTAATCACAAGGGTAAATCTATCTCAGTCAAATCCTTCGGCAAAAGCTTCTTCATCCTCTCGATTATATCCGTTGCTAAAGCCATAGCTCTATCTAGATGCTTAGGCTCAACTTTTTTGATTACTTCGTGTTCTATATCCTTCCACAACTCATTCAACTCCGTGAATTTTTCTATGTATTCTTTTTCCAATTTTTTCTCTTTAACGAGTTTTTCGAGTTCTTCAGCCATGTGTTTTTGGTCTGGAGTCGTCTTGTAATAGTACATTATCACAGACTGACAAGCATCTGTTGCAGCGTACCTGAGGTCGAATATCATCGATTTCATAGCCAATTCAACTTTCTTCAAGTGAGCATCTGCTGACCTGGCCTTGATACTGATCGTTTCTTCGCTAGGCGGTAACAAACCTGCCTTAAGCATTCTTTGAACAGGCTTTACGAAGCCTGTATCATAGATAACTAAACAAGCTCTCAGGTAATTGAACAATTCCGGAGAACCTCTCTTCATCCATCCCCAGAATTCTGTTAAACTTGTAGTTTGAACATGAATGTCCTTTGTTTGCGCAGATATGAGTTGTAACTGGGCTTGTATCCTTTCTAGATCTTCAGTGCCTTTAGTGGCAGTATCATCCAGTATAACCCAAACATCAGCATCAGAAGTTTTCTTCATCTCTCCTGTCGCTGCAGAGCCGAATATGAGGACAGACTTTATCAAATCGCCATAGGCCTTTCTTATTTGATTCGTGAATTCTATGATCTTGGTGTAGATTTCTCCTTTTGGGATCTCTCGATTTTCTAATTCTTGTTTTGTGAGGACTAAGGGCTTCTTCAATTCTTCCGATAACTCATCTTCGAATCCCATGCATTAACCTTGTTTTCTCTTATATATAAATTTTACTACTATCTAAAAGTAACTTTTCCTCATTAACTTAAAGTTACTTTTGATTAAAAGATAAAGTTTTTTGATTGGAAAAAATCATTTCACAATTTTGTAAACAGAGTCGTTCTCTCTTACCCTATCCACAACCTTAAGTCCTATGGAATCTCCTGCATTTGCCGTCTTAACATTCTTGTGCATTATCTGCATCGAGTCTACTCTCTGCCTGATGTTTGTGCTTGCTCCTTCTATCGATATTTCATCGCCCACAGAAAGTTTATCGGTCAATTCAACAACCGCAACTCCTATCTTCGTGTAGTAGTGGGTAATCTTTCCAACCGGCTTTTTTTCCTCTTCCATGCTATAATCTTATAATGAATAGATTATTAAAGTTTTTTAGCCTTCTTGATTAAAAAACTACAGAAGATTTTCAAAGACGAGCCTATTTTTTTATTTTAAATTATAATACTAAAATTTATATTTTAATAGTTTAATGTTTAAATGACTTCTTTTCAAAAAAGCTTAAACAGTCTTAAAAAAGGCATTTTAAACGTGATTTATATATTCTACATACTAATAAGTTTCTAACAATCAGAAGATGTTTTTAATTCAAGTGGTGCTATGTGTGGGATTATTGGTTACATAGGTAACAAGAAGGCAGCTCCAATTTTGCTTAAAGGCTTAAAGCATTTAGAATACAGGGGTTACGACAGTGTAGGCATAGCCACTCTTTCCAAAAAACACATTTTCGTTAAGAAAGATGTTGGAAAGGTTGGAGAAGTTTCTTCGAAACTGAATTTTCTCGATTTGAAAGGAAATACGGGAATCTCACACAATCGATGGGCAACCCATGGTGGAGTTACTCAGAAGAACGCACACCCTCACACCGATTGTTCTGGTTCGATAGTCGTCGTACATAATGGAATAATCGAGAACTATCGAGAACTGAAAGAATGGCTGATCAAGAAAGGCCATAAGTTCAAGAGTGAGACCGACACAGAAGTCGTTCCACATCTTGTAGAGGAAGAAATGAAAAATGAAAAGAAATTCGCAGAAGCCGCAAAAATTGCCTTAAAGAAGTTGGAAGGAAGTTATGCATTGCTCCTCATGTATAAAGATGACAATATAATTATCGCCACTAGGAAAGGATCTCCTCTAGTCTTAGGGGTTTCTGACCATGGATATTTTGCAGCGAGTGATATCCCGGCTTTCATAGAATACACGAAGAAAGTAGTTTATCTCTCTGATTATGATTTCGTAACTCTGACTCCGAACAATTTCAAAGTTTTTAATTTACTCGAATGGAAACCAGTTAGGAGAAAAATCGATACAATAAGCTGGGATGCTGAACAAGCTAAAAAGGGAGAGTTTGAGCATTTCATGATGAAGGAAATTGCCGAGCAAGTCGATACTATTCAAAAAGCTGTTCAGCAAGACAGAAAAATAATAGATGATATCGTGAAAGAAATTAAAAAGGCGAAAGGAATCTTTCTCATAGGATGCGGCTCAAGTTATCATGCTTGTTTAGCTGCTAGCTATATTTTTTCGAAGATAGCAAAATTTCATGTCAATGTGATACTAGCCTCTGAGTTCCCGAATTACGAGCATTTTCTAACGAACGATACTCTGGTAATAGCGGTTTCTCAGAGTGGGGAAACTTATGATGTTCTAGAAGCTGTCAGAGCTGCTAAGAAGAGAGGAAGTAAAGTTATATCTATAGTCAATGTTATGGGATCCTCTTTAACCCGAGAGTCTGATACCTTCTTGATGATGCATGCTGGCCCAGAAATCTGCGTTCTTTCAACCAAAACTTACACCTCTCAAATAGCTTTGCTTTCACTCTTGGCTTATGCTTTAGCTGAAAATTACGAAGAAGGAAAGAAAAAACTCAATTATCTATGGAACATCATCTATCAATTGACTTCAAGAACGATAAGAGAAAAGATCAAAGAATTGGCTGAAAAATTGAAGGATAAAGAGCATGTGTTCTGCATAGGCAGAGGTTTACAGTACGCGACAGCTCTAGAAGCTGCCTTGAAGATTAAAGAAGTAAGTTATATACATGCAGAAGCTTTTGCTGGAGGGGAGCTAAAACATGGAACGATAGCCTTAATAGAGAATGGAACTCCCTGTTTGGTTTTTGTTTCTGAAGATAACAAGAAAGAAATACTTTCAAATGCCATTGAAATTAAATCAAGAGGAGGTTATATCATCGGAATTTCTTCTAAGGAAAATGAAATCTTTGATTCATGGGTAAAAGTCCCTGAATCTAATACAGAGAATGCTATAGTACAAATAATACCGATTCAAATCTTGGCTTACCAGCTTGCAGTTTTAAGGGGCTGTGATATAGATCATCCACGCAACCTTGCAAAATCAGTGACAGTTCCATAAAATTTAAAAGAGTAAATGGAAATTGATATTAAATGAGTGTATTCAGAGCATACGATATTCGAGGAATTTATCCTGAAGAGATAAATGAAGATTTTGCCTTCAAGATTGGTAAAGCCTTTGGAACGTTTAACCCCGGTAAAATCGTTGTCGGTTCCGAATTACGTTTGAGTAGCCCCTCACTTAAAGAAGAATTGATCAGAGGTTTAGTCTCAACAGGTGCAACTGTCATCGATATAGGAACTGTAACATCGCCAATCTTAATGTTTGCCACTAGACGCTTAGAATGTGATGGTGGGGTAAACGTTTCTGCATCTCATAACCCCAAAGAATACAACGGTTTTAAATTCTACTATAAGGATGGTATCCCAATCGATTTCGAATCTGGACTTATCAAGATCCAAGAAATATTCGAAAAAGAAAATTTTACTGAGGGTAAAGGAAAGTTAATCAAAAAAGATGTGATAGAAGATTATTCAAATTTTTTGTTGAGCATGGTCAATATCAAAAAACCGATAAACTTGAAAGTAGTTTATGACGCAGGCAACGGTTCAACTGGAAGAATATACCCGAAAATATTAAGAAAAGCTGGTATAGATGTTTACGAATTATTCTGCGAACCTAATGCAAGATTTCCGAACCATGAACCGAATCCTTCTAGACATGAGAACTTAGTCGAATTAAGAAAAAAAGTTTTAGAAGTTAACGCAGATCTTGGGTTTGCCTCTGACGGAGACGGAGACCGTTTGGCTGTTGTCGATGAAAAAGGAAAAATAGTCTATGTTGGCGTAATCTTTTCGATTTTAATCGAGAGTGCACTCGAAAAAGAGCCTGGATCGAAGATTGTTTATACGGCTCTGGATTCGAAAGCTATAGAGGATGTTATCAGAAGGCATGATGGAAAACCTATCGTTTGCAGAGTTGGACACACATACATAACACAAAAAATACTCGAGGAAAATGCGGCTCTCGCCGGAGAAATCTCTGGTCATTACTATTTCAAGGAAACTCATGGTGCAGACGATGCTTTATTTGCAATTTTGAGGATAATAGAACATCTCACTAAATCTGGTAAAAGAATATCAGATTTCATGAATGAATTCCCAAAATATTACTCACAGGTATCAGAGGGATTAAGAGTTCCTGTAAAAGAATCTAAAAAATTTCAGTTCATAAAGAAATTAAAAGAAGAGTTCAAGAAGAAAAGATACAAGATCGATACTCTTGATGGAGTGAAAGTAATATTCAAGGATGGTTGGGCTCTCTTCAGACCCTCGAACACAGAACCGATGATATCCATGTCTTACGAAGCAACGACTAAGAAAGGATTTGAAAGGATTAAAAAATTCGTTGAGAATGTTATTAACAGAATTCCGAGGTGATTTTGTGAAGAAAAATTATCCAGATAAACCGATAGAGTTGACAGATTCAAACTTTGATGAGAATGTTAAAAAATATCCTTTAATTGTGGTGGATAATTGGGCTCCGTGGTGTCCTCCTTGTAGAATACTTGCGCCCGTGATTGAAAGTCTTGCCAAGAAATATGCTGGTAAGATCGTATTTGGGAAGTTGAACGTGGACGAAAACAAAGAGATTGCCTTGAAGTATGGAATCATGAGTATTCCGACTCTTTTAGTGTTTAAGATTGGGAAATTAGTCGACAGGATTGTGGGTGCTATGCCTGAATCCTTTCTTGAAAAGAGGTTGAAACCTTTTCTTTAGTCAAAAATTTTCTGAGCATCAATAAAGGTATAATAAGAAGGAAGACAATCACTCCAAGGATCATCAGGTATTCTCTGTATGATATCTTTTCATGATTTTCTTCAATTGGCGGAATTATTATAGGAGCTTCAATCGTGGATACAGTTGTTAAGGTTTCAATGGGAACTTCTCCTACAGTTGTTTCTGTAATAACAGTTGTAGTTGTCGTAGTTGCGTTAAAAAGAGAGGGATTGCTTAATACTGTTAAGTTGAGAGTTACTTTATTACTCCTGATAGTCCCATTCTCTGTCTTCACGAAAGTATCTACCCAGAACTTGATTGTATAACTACGGTTTTCTAGGTATGGATCAACAGAGATATTCAAGTTGCCAGCAATTTCTGTGTTTGGGTCCAAGCTATAATATTTTGGTGGATAGTGTTCAATCTCTATGCCAGACGGTTTTTCAAAGCGGTAGAAAATTATCAGAGATTCGTTGTATCTGTTTTCTATCCAGAAGTATAGTCTAACCCAACTTCCTTGTAAAACTGATAACTTTAAACCTGGAGCAAACCTACCTATAAAAATTCTTTCGATTTCTCCTTCTGAAAGAGAGAAATATAAAACATTAAACCAGGCAACCAAGAAGAATATGAAAAATATGAAGATTTTTAAGGATGACTCTCTCATGATTTAAATTTCTTCTCTGATGATAAAAATATTAGTGACTCACTTTATATTCTAACCTTTGCCTGAATTCTTCTCTCTTCCCTTCATTCCAGCTCTGTACAGGTCTGTAATATCCAACTATCCTAGAGTAGACCTCAGTGAGCTTTTTACATCGAGGGCAGTTGAAAAGTTCTCCGACGATGTAACCATGATCTATACATATACTGAAAGTAGGAGTTATGGTAAAATATGGAATCCTGAAATTATCAGCTATCCTCTTGACAAGAATTTTGCATGTTTCAGGATCATCTATCCTCTCTCCAATAAAGGCATGAAATATCGTTCCTCCAGTGTAAAGAACCTGCAAATCTTCTTGATGTTTCAATACCTCGAAAATATCGTCAGTGTAGTCGACTGGAAGAAAAGTCGAATTTGTGTAATAAGGAACTCTTTTCCCAGCAGTAATTATCTTTGGGTATTTTTTCTTATCGATTCTTGCTAAGTCATAAGCAGTCCCTTCAGCTGGCGTTGCTTCAAGATTGTAAATGTTGCCAGTATCTTTCTGAAATTCTAGAACTTTATCCCTCATGAACTTCAAAGTCTTTATCGCAAATTCCTTTCCTTCTTTTGTTGCTATGCCTCTCCCAAGGAAGTTCAAGCATGCTTCATTCATTCCGACTAGACCGATAGTCGAGAAATGCCATCTTAAGCGACCTAGATATCTCTTAGTAAAAGGTAATAAACCCTTGTCTATGTTCTCTGAAACGATTTTTCTCTTTATCTCTAAGCTTTTTTTAGCTAATTCCATTAAACCTTCTAATCTTTCGAAGAACTTATCTTCATCCTTCGATAAATAACCAATCCTCGGCATGTTTATCGTAACGACACCAACAGAACCAGTCTTGTCAGCATAACCAAAGAAACCTCCTACTCTACGGTAGAACTGTCTTAAGTCGAGCAAAAGTCGACAACACATCGCCCTGATATGTTTTGGGTCTAAATCACTCTTGATGAAATTCTGAAAATATGGTATGCCATATTTGGCAGTCATCTTGAACAATGCGCTCGCGACATCAGAATCCCAGTCAAAATCTTTTGTAATGCTATAAGTTGGGATAGGAAAAGTGAATATCCTCTGATGCATGTCGCCGTTTAGCATAACCTCCATGAAGGCTTTATTGATCACGTTCATTTCTTCCTGATAATCTGAGTAAGTATCTGTCTGTAATTTTCCATCCAATATCACGAACTCATTCTTCAGGTCTTCAGGAACCTTTATGTCAAAAGTCACGTTCGTAAAAGGCGTCTGTCCCCCCCATCTGGAAGATATGTTCAAGTTGTAGATGAATTGTTGTATTTCTTGTTTCACTTGTTTGTAGTCCAGTTTATCCTTTCTAACAAAAGGTGCAAGAAATGTATCAAGAGAGTTAAAAGCTTGGGCACCAGCCCATTCATTCTGAAGTGTACCGATGAAGTTCGACAATTGTGAAAGAGCTGTCGATAGATGCTTAGGCGGTGAAGATTCTATCTTCCCAGGTACACCATTGAACCCATCTGTTAAAATGTCTTTTATAGACCAACCTGCACAGTATCCAACCAAACCCATGTATAGATTATGGATGTGAAAATCTCCTTCCAAGTGAGCCCTAGAAATTTCTTTTGGATAGACTTTCGAGAGAACAAACCTAGAGACTGAATCACCCGCAAGTCTAAAGAATACTGAAGAAAAAGAATAATCTAGGTTGGCGTTTTCTTTTATCTGCCATACTGCTTTGTCTATGTAATCCTTTACTGATTTCTCAGCATTGATCCATTTAAATTCAGATTTTTTCTTCATTTTTTACACCAAGACTAATACTTTAATGTGATTTTTTATATAAATGTTAATCTTATTGCCATAAGGAAAATTAAAAAATCAGTTTTTCCCTATAATTGTAATCAATAATTTAATTTCGAAGAGATAGAAGAAAATTCTCTATAAAGGTAAAAAATAAACTTCAAGATGAGAATAATTAATTGATGGAAGAAGAGGTATCGAGTAGTATACTCTCCAATGAGAAAGGAAAAAAAGTAATTCTTTTGGGTAATGAGGCGATCGTCAGAGGAGCTTTAGAATCTGGCATAGGTTTTGCATCAACTTATCCTGGTACGCCTGCATCAGAAGTAGGCGATACTTTTTCGGCTATAGCAAAAAAAGTTGGGATATATTTCGAGTACAGCACGAATGAAAAAGTGGCTTTAGAGGCTGCGATGGGCGCTTCTTTTTCTGGTGTTAGGTCCATAGTATCTATGAAACAGTTTGGAGTTAACGTTGCTGCAGATTCCTTAATGCCTTTTGCCTATGTAGGCCCGAACGCAGGGACGGTTATCATAGTCGCTGACGACCCTGGATGTTGGAGTAGTGCTCAGAGTGAACAAGATACAAGATACTATGCCAAGATGGCTCATATCCCGATGCTAGAGCCTTCTGATCCGCAGGAATGCAAAGATTTCGTCAAGTTTGCGTTCGATCTCTCAGAAAAATTCAAGATACCAGTTTTCTTGAGGACTACCACGAGAGTAAGTCATGAGAGAGGAGTCGTTCGACTCGACAATTTAATGTACGGCAAAACGAAAGGATTTTTTCAAAAGGATATGAAGAAATTCAACATAATACCACCAAACACTATGAGGATGCACGAAGAACTCCTAGAAAAAATGGAAAAGATAAGACAGATCTCAGAGAGGACCAGGATGAATTATATCGTCAATGAGAATGTAAAGAGTAAGTTAGGGATAATAACTTCTGGTGTTTCTTTCAATTACGTGATGGAAGCTTTGATCGATCTAAACATAAAGTTACCCATTCTAAAATTGAGTTTAACGTATCCTCTGCCCGAAGAAAAGATAAAGAAGTTCATGAAGAAGTTTAAATCTGTTCTTGTGGTTGAAGAGTTAGAACCGATCCTAGAAGAGGAGATCCTTGCTCTAGCAAAGAATGTTAACCCAAGCCTAAGAGTTTATGGAAAGAAGAACGATTTTCTCCCCAAAGTTGGAGAGTATGATGAGGAAATAGTTATATCAGCTTTGATGAGGATAACTGGCAGAGAACTCGGTATCAGTTTTGCAACTCATCTAAAAAAATACAGGAAGGTCAAAATACCGAGAAGGTTTGCCGTGATGTGTCCTGGCTGTCCACACAGAGCGACATTCTGGGCAGCAAAGATTGCGGCTGGAAAGAACACGATATTCGGCGGTGATATCGGTTGCTACGTTTTAGGCATTTTCCCACCATATTACATTCAAGACTTTGTGTTTTCTATGGGGGCGAGTGAGGGCGTAATCCATGGGATAGAAAAGGTCACGGACCAAAAAGTTATTGCCTTCATAGGCGATTCGACATTCTTCCATGCCGGCATTCCTGGCTTGATCAACACGGTATTCAACAAGTCCAAACCACTGATAATAGTCATGGATAATAGGACAACTGCGATGACAGGACATCAGCCTCATCCTGGTGTTGGCAAGACTGGGATGAGCGAAAGAAGTAAAGAAATCAAGATCGAGAAGATAGTTAAGGCGTGTGAAGTGAAACATGTGAAAGTTGTTGACCCTTACAAAGTTAACAAAATGATCAAAACCATAAGAAAATTCTTGGAGAAGGATGAAGTTTCTGTTATAGTTGCGAAAAGAGAATGCAGATTGCTGACGATGAGAAGAAAATCAAGAGCTGATGAGAAGATCTATAAGTATGAAATTAATCAGAATAAGTGTAAAAGATGCGGGACTTGTCTGTTCTTCTTTGCATGTCCTGCTGTCTACGAAAAAGATGGAGTTTTTTACATCGATAAGAATCTTTGTACTGGTTGTGGTGTTTGCAAACAGGTTTGTCCACATAAAGCGATAAGAAAGGTGAAGAAGAAATGAAAGAATTCAATATAGTGATAGCTGGCGTTGGTGGACAAGGAGTTATAACTTTAATGAGGATAATTGCTGAAGCTACTCTAAAGCAGGGCTATGATGTTAAGACTTCTGAACTGCATGGCTTGGCTCAGAGAGGGGGTCCTATATCGTGTCATGTGAGATTTGGTGAAAAGATCTATTCACCTCTTGTTATGCAAGGAGAAGCACACTTAATCTTTGCGTTGGAACCTTTGGAAGCTTTGAGGAGTTGCTACTATGGATCAAGAGAGAATGAAACCGTATTCCTTGTGAACAACTATTCCATAATTCCACTCTCAGTTCCTATCATTAAAGAAGTCTACCCGTCCTTGACAGAAATTGACGAAACTCTGAAAGGTTTTTCAGCAAAAGTATTATCGTTCAATGCATCTGAGATTGTCAAGAGAGAAGTCGGTAACATAGTTTTAACTAACATCTTCATGCTTGGTTATGCTGTCGGTAATGGTTTGATTCCTTTGAAAAAAGATTTTGTCATGGAAGCGATAGAAGAATCCGTACCAAGAAAGTATTTAGAGGTGAATAAACAAATTTTTGAGTTAGGATGTAGCTTAAAGATTACAAGTAAGGCGTGAACAATGAATGAATGGACTATTTACATAAGAGAAATGGCGTTAACTGGTAAGCCTCCTGTTTCTGGGGGAAGATCGAATAAGTTAGGCGTTATAAGTTTTGACAGTCTAGTCTTCATACCAGCTCAGCTTGCTAAAAGACCGGTAGACTATTTCAGGGAAGATATCTCCGCAGAAACTATCATAGGAAAAAATTGTAACAAGCCGATGGAATTGAAGACGCCCATCATGATCGCAGCGATGAGTTTTGGGGCAGTGAATAAAAGAACAAAGATCGCTCTGGCTAAAGCTAGCACCATAGCTGGAACTGCAACCAACACTGGAGAGGGTGGTATGCTACCAGAAGAGAGAAAGCACGCAAGGTTGTTGATTGCACAGTACTGTTATGATGAAGAAACCGAAATTTTGACTAAAGGAGGTTGGAAATTCTTTAAAGATTTAAAGAAAAGTGACTTGGTAGCAACACTTAATCAAAAAACATTTAAATTAGAATTTCAAAAACCCAAAAGAATTATAGTGTCTCCTTATTCTGGAAACCTTTGTCATATAAAAATACAACAGGTCGATTTATTAGTTACACCTAACCATAAACTATTCATAAAAAGACCCTGGAAAGAAAAATTTGAATTAGAAACTGTTGAAAATTTGGTCGGAACATCTGTGGTAAAATTTAAAAAAGATTTTATTTGGAACGGAAAAAATAAGAATTCTTTTAAATTACCTCTTGTAAAATTTGGTAAATATACTCCTTATAAAAAAAATGTGAAATCTTTGCCAGTGAAGCCGTTTCTTAAACTTTTAGGATATTATATTTCCGAAGGATGGTGTAGATGTGATAAAGGTAGTTATTCGGTATTAATACCTCAAAATAAGGATAGCAAAGTATACAAGAAAATAAAAGGGGTTCTTAATATTTTGCCATTTAAGTATACAGAAATTAATAGAAGGGGAAATGTCGTTTTTAGAATTTTTAACAAACAACTTTTTCATTATTTCTCGAAGTTAGGAAAATCTCAATATAGATATATACCTTCTGAAATTAAAGAACTATCTAAAAATCTACTAAATGAGATATTTGAGGCTCTAATAGATGGCGATGGAAATAGACGGAATGGAAAGCCAAAATATTATTACACTGTAAGTAAAAGATTAGCGGATGACGTTCAAGAAATTGCATTAAAGCTTGGTTATACTGCAAACATAAAAAGAGATAAAGAAGGTTATCGTGTTAATTTGGGGTTTTCCCGTAAAATAACTGGAATGTCAAAATTTAAATTTAATTTAATTCCTTACGTTGGTAAAGTTTATTGTTGTGAAGTTCCTAACCATATTATTTTTGTTAGACGGAACGGAAAGCCCGTCTGGTGTGGAAATTCTACTGGAAGGTTTGGTGTTGATGAAGATTACATAAGAAAGGCAGATGCCATCGAGATAAAGATTGGGCAAGGAGCTAAACCTGGGCAAGGTGGGTTACTACCAGGATATAAAGTCACAAAAGAAATCGCAAGAATAAGAAAAGTTCCTGTAGGTCAAACTATTCATTCTCTTCCCTATCATCCTGATATAAAAAACATACAAGATTTGAAGAAAAAAGTAGAATGGTTGAGAGGTTTGAATGATGGTCCGATCATAATAAAACTTGGTGCAGGAGATGTTGAAAACGATGTTAAGTTAGCGATCAAAGCCAATCCTGATGTTATCGCAGTAGATGGGATGGAAGGTGGAACAGCAGCAGCACCAAGGGTAATGTTGGATGATTTTGGTATTCCCACTCTGGCAGCTTTAGTTAAAGCAAGAAGAATCCTGGATGAATTAAAAGCAAAACAAGAACTTTTGATCGGTGGTGGCTTAAACAAAGGAAGTGATGTTGCAAAAGCTTTGGCTCTAGGAGCTAACGCAGCATTCATGGCATTTCCAATGCTCATAGCAATGGGTTGTGTTTATTGTCAAAAGTGTCATTTAGGGAGGTGTCCAGCGGGAATAACAAGTCAGGATCCAAGGTTAAGAAAAAAATTAAATATTGAAGACGCTTCTAGGAAAGTTGTTAATTTTCTGCAAGCATGTACAGAAGAAGTTAAGATGGCTACTGCAGCTTGTGGAAAGAAAGATGCGCATGATCTGAATAGAAATGATTTAAGAAGTCTTAACTTAACTGTCTCTAAAATCACTGGCATACCACTAGTCTAATTCAACATAGAACTTGTTTGAATTTATCGTTGAGTTTAATCTTGTTGGTCTTTCCGTAAGGCTCTTTCTCTACGATGTCTCTTCTCATCAAGTCTTCAATCACTCTAAACGTCTTGACTTTACCAAAGAAGGAGGAAAGTTTACTCTGTGATATCTCACCCTTGTTTTCAATTATTTTCTTTATAGTTTCTTTCTCATCTGCCCGTAAAAGATCGAGCATGGCATTAACAACCTCAACCCGTTTTTCCTTACTTTCTTCTATTTTTACCGACATTAAGTAATAAACAGAAGAACCGACGAAGATACCTAGAGATGCAAAAGTTGGAATGAGTATCGGTATTGGAATAGGACAAAAACCAAACTCTGCAATCTGAGTTTGCACGTATAGCGCCGTAACTGAAACGAAGAATATAAAACCTGCTATCAGTACAGTACTAATCGCGATTTTTCTGCTTATTCCCATGGTTTCACTTTTTGTAACCAATATTTAAATATGGTTTCACCATATAAACTTTAACAAAATAGTGAGTAAATGGACTTAAAGAAAGTTTTGGCATCGGAGAGAATAAAATTTGGAAAAGAGTTGATGGAGCAAGCCTCTACCAACTATATGAAGAATAGAGATGAGGCTCTCAGAGGAATCAACGAAGAAGAACTGAAAGAAAAAGTAAAAAAAATTAAAGAATTTTCCATTGTAAATCTAGAAAGTTTAAAGAAGAAAGCGATAGAAAATCTTGAAAAACAAAAAATAAAAGTTTTTGAAGCCAAAGATGCAAAGGAAGCATGTGAAATAGCTTTAAGATTAATTCCTAAAAATGAACTCATAGTTAAATCAAAATCAAACACAATCAAAGAAATCGGCTTATTAGAAATTTTGAAAAAAAGAAACAAATTGTGGGAAACTGATTGTGGTGACTTCATAGTTCAGATAACTGATGAAAGAGCATCACACACTCTCTCTCCCGCTTTACATATCCCAATTGAAAAAATAACTCAAAAAATAAAAGAAAAATTTGGTGTAAAACTCAAAGAAGATACTGAAGAAATCACTAATTGGATTAAAGAGTTCTTAAGAAAAAAAATAATAGAAGCTAAGATCGGTCTAACTGGAGCGAATTTTATTTCTGCTGATGGTGCAATCTTTATAGTCGAGAATGAGGGTAACATTTCCCTAGTCTCAAGACTTCCTGAAAAACATATAATTTTCGCTGGCATCGATAAAATAGTTCCTACTTTGCAAGATGCGATTACTTTATCCTACACATCTGGTATATGGGGAAGCGGAGTCTTCATGCCCAGCTACATCAACGTCATCGGTTCACCGAGCAAAACAGCTGACGTCAAGAAAGAATTGATATTCGGAATGCATGGAGCAAAGGAAGTTTATCTAATCCTTGTCGATAACGGAAGGAAAAAAATCATAGAGGATGGTCTTAAAGAACTGCTCTACTGCATCAACTGTGGAGGGTGTCTATATTTCTGTCCTGTTTACAGACAGGTATTAGATAATTACGGTTTTCACTACATCGGAGGAAGGGGGGTAGGGATGACATTATTACAAGAAGGGGAAGAGAAAGCGTTCGATAATGGCTTGTACTACTGCACAACTTGCCAAGCATGCAAAGAAAACTGTCCTTTTGAGATTGACATACCAGAGTTAATGAGGAAGTTAAGGAAGAGATCTGTCGAAAAAGGCCTTGAAACAAGTGTGAACGAAAGAATGATGGAAAACATAAGAGCTATAGGCAACCCATTCGGAGAGGAAGTTAAAGAGGGAAAAATTCCAAAGGAGTTGTTCTGTTGTTGATTAATATGAAAACTAAGATGATGTTGCTTCTTGTTGTGATTTATCTTCTTTTACCAGTAGTTAATGCGGGAAATTCGGTTTGCCTCTATATTTTTTACGGAAAAACCTGTCCACACTGTGGAGAAGAAAGAGCATTCCTTCAGGGTTTGAAAACGAAATACTCTCAGTTAGAAATTCATGAGTTCGAAGTGTATTATAACAAGGCAAATCGAGATCTTTTCAATGAAATAGCAAAAGCTTATCACATAACAACTTCTTCTGGAGTTCCTATGACTTTCATCGGAGAAAAAGCGTTCATCGGTTTTGTTGAAGGAAATGATGAGATCTACGATTCGAAAACCAATGCTTACGTTGGTTACAGTGGCATATTAGAAAAAACGATAGAAGAGTATGCAGGTAAGGGTGGTGTAAACTGTCCTTCTAATGTTTCGACAACTGTTCCTCCAAATCAGAATGAAGTCGTGATATCTGTCTGGATTCTAGGAGTGATATTCATCGTTATAGTAATCATGGGTCTCATGTACAAATTCAAAATCATCAGAATGGAGGTCAGATGATATGGAAATCAAGCTTGCTCCTTTTTTGATAACATTACTGATTCTGCCTTTTGCTTACGCACAAAGTATAGAATTGCCGATAGGAAAGGTGAGCAAAGAATTACCCATTCCGATAATCGGAGCAATCCTAGGTTTTATCGACGGAGGATTCAACCCTTGTGCCTTATCCGTTCTATTCTTCCTCATAGCTTATTTAATGGCTTTAGGTTCTAGGAGAAAATGCTTAGCCATAGGTTTAACTTATTCTTTAACGGTATTCATCGTCTACTTTCTTTTCATGTATGGGGTACTGAACGTTCTTTCCATCATAGGATACCTAGAAATAATAAAAACAACAGTAGGAATCATCCTAATTTTTGCTGGTATAGTAGAGATGAAAGACTTCTTTTTCTACGGAAAAGGATTATCCCTAGAGATTCCAAAGTTTGCAAAACCAAGGATAGAAAGGTTAATTAAAGCTGCAACTGTACCTTCTGCCATTTTCTTGGGATTTTTCGTGAGTCTCGTTGAAATACCATGCGCTGGGGCGTTTTCATTCATCTATGTTACTATTTTAGCTGAAAGAGTATCAGGATTGGTGAACATCTTATACTTACTCTGGTACAACCTGTTCTTCGTTGCTCCACTTGTTATCCTCACTATAATATTCTATTTTGGAATATTACAGGTTGAGAAAGCAGAAGAAACAAGGTTGAGAACGAGAAAGTACATGAGGTTGGTTGCTGGTTTGATCATGCTTGCACTCGGTCTTGCGATAGTTTTAAGGGTGATATGATTTGGGTATTTTTGATAAAATATTAGGGGGAAATGTTCTCTTCTATCCAGGATGCATGGAGAAGTTCGTGCTAAGGGGTTTACAAGAAAATTACGAGAAAATAATCAGAAAGTGTGGGATAGATTTCATCAAGCTTAAAGACCTAGAAGTTTGTTGCGGTTCTCCTGTTCTGAATGCTGGTTATTCAACAGATTTCAAGGATTTAGTCCATAAAAACTATAAAACGTTCAAAGAACATAGGGTCAAGAAGATAATAACTCCTTGTCCTGCCTGCTTCAAAACATTCAAAATGGAATATCCTAAGTTTCTAGAAAATTTTGACATAGAAGTTGAACACGTAACTCAAACTATTGCAAATGCTATTAAAAATGGTAAACTGAAAACGAAGGAAAGTAATAAACCAATTAAAGTAACTTATCACGATCCTTGTCATTTAGGAAGGTATTGTGGAGTTTATGAAGAGCCTAGAGATATATTAAAAGCTTTAGGTTATGAGATAGTTGAGATGAAATTTAATAAAAAGAATTCATGGTGTTGTGGTGGAGGTGGTGGACTAAAGGCTAATTATCCTGAATTATCAGAAGAGATAGCAAAAGAAAGAATAAAGCAAGCATTAGAAACAAAAACACAAATTTTGATCACTACTTGTCCACTCTGCTACAGTTGTTTGAAAGAAGTAACGGAAAAAAATAATTCTAAAATGAAAGTTGAGGAACTTTCCGAATTGGTGCAAGTAATGGAAAAGCTTTAATATTTAAACTATTAAACATCCGATAGAAATGACTATTTACGAACCTGGACGTTTGCTTAACAAAATGTGGGAAACCATTGGTCCTTTAATAACTGTGGTAGTATAATTTTTAATTTAAAAAAACCAAATTATTCTTTGATAATTTTTAAATGTAACTTTCTGAGTCCTGAACATAATAAATATTTTTGTGTAACAATTCAAGGCCAGAGAGTATAGTGACATTTTCCACAGAAATATCTAACCTTTCCATCTTTTTGTTTATGTTCAGCCATGTAAATACCTTCTCCGCACCTTGGGCATGGTTGTTTCTCTCTCTTTATCTTACTTCCTTCTGTTTTGAGTATTTCCCATTGTTTAGTTGATTTATGTTTCACTCTTTTCACCTTATTTCTTTTCAGGAGATTTTTGTTCTTTTTTTTGGTTCTTCCTTTTTCTCAGGTAGTTTTTCTTTCGGTTCCTCTTTCTCTTCTTCAGGTTTCTCCTCTTCTACTTTAGGTTTTTCTTTCGGTTTTTCCTCAACTTTCTTTGCTTTCTTTAGAGGTATTCCAACCTCCCAGATTCTGGACTTCACTCTTGACTTAGCAACTCCAGCCTGGGAAAAGATGTGCATGACTTCAACCTTATCAGGACTAGCCTTGAATTTCTCAACTATGGCTTTCTTAACTTCCTCCATTTTTGGAGTGGCTTGACCAGTATGATCTATCATCAGCATTAAATCAACCCTCTTTAAGAACGGGTTTTTCTTCTCTTCGATAACATCTATCTTCATTATTTCACCATTACTGGATTTAGTAATCAACATTTTTAAAATAATCATCTACGGTTTGTATCACATCTTCTCTTAACTCTGGTTCGGAAGTGAGAATTATCTTCGATTCTTGAATTTCTTTCTTCAATCCTTGTAAATCTTTATGAATATCAAAATAGTGGTCAAGATGAATTTTACTGCAGTGATCAAAAAAAGGTGAAAAACAATACGTAGCTCTATGCCCTGAATTAGATGTAGTTAGTCAGATATACAGTTGAAAAGGTATTAGAAAATTTAAGGGAAGTGGTTGAACTTTATCTTGAGGAATTTGGACATCCTGAGGAGGCTAAGGACGAAGTAATGATCGTAGCAAGTTTTGAGGTTAGACATGCCCAAACTGCCTGTCCTGTCAGGACGTAAGTTAATCAAACTCCTAAAAAAAGTTGGATTTGATGAAGTAAGGCAGAAAGGTAGTCACGTCATTCTAGTTAAGTATGATGTAGAAGAGTTGTTGTAGTACCTTTACACAGAGAAATCGACAGGGGAACTTTAATCGAGAATTCTCAAAATTATTGAAGTAATCTATCCCACGAACAAAGCATACTTTCCGGGAGTTCCTATGCCTAGGCTCTTGGCTATCTCGCTCTCGTTAGGATCGATGATTATGACTAGACCCTTCCAACTAGCAGAGAGATCAGTAGATTTACAGATTGGACATTCTTTCTCCGTAGTAAACCTTCTACAATTCCTGCATACGTATTGTTTTTTTACCATCGAATCACTCCTTATTATTTATCAAAGCTTACATTTAAAAAACTGATAAACTATCTATTTCTTACCTTCTTTCCTCGATCTTCTTTTTTCTTCTTCAATCCACGCTAATGATCCGAGGTTGGGCTGCCTCATCGTTAATCCAATCTTGTTCTCCTTCCCAGGAGCCATACTGATAGAAATTACTCTTACCCTGACAGTATCTCCTTCTTTCAAAGTCTTCTTCGTCTCTTTTCCCATGAAAACTGCATTCTTCTCATCATAGGTAACATAGTCGTTCATCAATTGAGAAACATGCACCAAACCATCCATCGGTCCCAATCTAACAAAAGAGCCAAATTCTGTGTTATCTATAACTTCTCCAAGAAGAACCTCCTGCAACTCAGGCTTAAAAACGAGCAAATCAAAAGTGACTGAATAATGAACAGAAGGGTCTCCAGGGAGTATTTTTCCCTCGCCTACTTCTTTTACGTCAACAACGGCTAGGCCCATGCCAAAATTCCTGTCCAACCTGTTCTCATACTTTTCAGCTATACTCTCTTTTATTGCCTTTTTTAGCGACATCCCAAACCTAGTGGGAGGAACTTTTATTTTCGTTTTTAATGTTAATATTCTGTACATTCAATCACTATTTCTTTTAAATTCTCAATCTTAAAAAAGTACTGTAAGCTACTGATGACCAAAAATCTTTCTCCCCATCCAGAGTTCTGGAAGTACTACGAATAAACCAATGCTCGCTATACCGATCGTCATAGCCCATTGTGTTAGAGTCAGGGGGACTACATGGAACGCACCAGCTAAAACTGGAATGTATGGTAAACCTATAGTCAATGCAATTCCAGAAAGAACTGCTAACACAAAGAATTTGTTCCTAAAAGCATCTTTTCCCATTCTCCAAACCGAACGTGTCTCTGACCTACAGTTCCAAATAACGAACAATTCAAATAACGCTGATTGAATAAAATTCATAGTTCTTGCCACATCAGCATCATTGTAAAGATGGTATCCAACCGAGAACAACGTAAGTGACCCCAAACTTTGACACACGAAGGAAACTAACATGAAGGCTAGCATCCCGTGGAATATACCTTTCTTAGGATCGCGAGGTTTTCTTTTCATGATCTCTTTTTCGGCAGGGTCAACAGCCAACGCCATAGCTGGAGGTCCATCCGTAATCAAGTTTATCCATAGAAGTTGAACAGGAAGGTATGGTAAAGGATAGCCAAGTATAGCAAAAGTGCCTATGACAACTAATTCATCAAAATTACAAGACATCAGGAATCTGATGTACTTTCGGATGTTATCATAAATGTGCCTTCCTCCTTCTAATGCGGTAACCATAGTGGCGTAATTATCATCTACCAAGACCATATCCGATGCTTCTTTACTCACATCAGTTCCCGTTATACCCATCGCCACACCAATGTCTGCTTTCTTTAGTGCAGGAGCGTCGTTAACACCGTCACCAGTCATAGCAACTATATGCTCTCCCTTTTTCTGTAAAGTCTCAACTATTCGGAGTTTATGCATCGGTGAGACTCGAGCATAAACTGTTACTTTTTCGACTGTCTCGTAGAATTCCTCGTCACTCAATTTATCTAGCTCCTCTCCAGTTAACGCCATATCCCCTTTCCTGTATATGTCCATTTCTCTGGCAATAGCCATAGCTGTTAACTTATGATCACCAGTGATCATGACATTCTTTATACCAGCTTTCCGTGTGATCTTCACGGCCTTTATCGCTTCTGGGCGAGGTGGGTCGATCATCCCCTGTAGACCAACGAAGATCAATCGTTTTTCGATGTTTTCCGTGAATTCTTTTTCTGTTCGAGGTAATTCCCTGTATGCCATGCCCAATACTCGTAAAGCATCCTGAGCCATTTTTTCATTAGCTCTCAAGATATTCCTTCTCTCTTCCTCTGTCAACTTCTTCACTCTATTGTTTTTGAGAACATGCGTGCAACGATCTAGGATGATTTCAGGGGCCCCCTTCACGTATGCGATCTTTTTATTTTTTACTTTGTGAATTGTAGTCATTCTTTTTCTTTCAGAGCTGAACGGTATCTCACCTATCCTTGGAAATTTTTTTTCTAACTCATCCTTCTTCATCCCGAACTTATTTGCGGAATGAAATAACGCCACTTCAGTGGGATCCCCGGTCACACCTTTATCTCCAACAACGACATTATTGCATAAGACACCAATTCTCAACAATGTTTCGAGATTCGAATCTTTACCCTCGAAGCCCCTTTCTGTAACATTAATCATCTTGAAGTTAGTATAAACCTTCCTAACAGTCATTTTACCCTTGGTCAAAGTTCCAGTCTTATCAGCACAGATGAATGTAGTAGAGCCTAATGTTTCGGCAGAAGCGAGTCTTCTGATTAGAGAGTTTCGTTTTGCTAGTTCTCTCGCACCCAGAGCAAGTGTTATGATTACTAAAGCTGGTAAGCCCTCTGGGACTGCTGATACAGCCAAAGCTACTGCAGTCATGAAAGATCGGACTAAGACCTTTGGTGCTGTACCGAACTCGATCGTATCCAAGATGAATATTACAACGCATACGCCGATGATGACTAAACCGACTTTTTTTGCAAAAGAATCTAATTTTACCTCAAGAGGAGTTTTTTCTTGTTTTATTGCTTGTACCGCTCCAGCGATCTTTCCAAATTCAGTACTCATACCTGTTTCCGTAACCACTGCCAAACCTCGACCAAAGACTATGTGCGTTCCCATGAAAACAGAATTCTTCCTATCAGCAACAGGAGTGTTTATATCGAGGGTAGATAATTTTTTCTCTACAGGAGTAGATTCGCCAGTCAGAGGAGCTTCATCCAACCTCAAGCTAGCATTCATTATTAATCGTGCATCAGCTGAAACTCTATCTCCTGCCTCTAAAAATATTATATCTCCAGGGACAACTTCTTCAGAAGGGATTGTTATCTCTTTTCCATCTCGCAGTACTCTTGCTGTGGAGGCAGTCAATTTCTTCAGGGCTTCTAATGCTTTTTCTGCTCGGTAGTTTTGGATAATGCCTATAACAGCACAAAGTATGACAATAATCGCAATCGTTATGGCGTCAACGATCTCCCCGAGAAAAAAAGAAATGACAGTAGCGATCAAAAGCATGATGATGAAATAATCCTTGAATTGATCGATAATTAATTTAAGGACTTTGAATCGTTCCTTCTCTTCTGCTAAAGCGTTAGGACCGTATTTTTCAAGTCGACGCTCGGCTTCACTTTCAGTCAACCCTTTCTTTTCATTCGTGCCAAGTCTATGGAGAACGACATCTATATCTATAGAATGCCAAGGTTCTTGATTATTCCCTAAAATTTCTTCACTCTTCTGTGTTTTTCTTCCCATAGACATTCTTTTTTAAAATCAATAAATTATCCGAATAAAGCATACATGGTGATTAGTGGAGCAAAAACCGAAGCGACGAGGGCCATAACCGTAATCATAGTGTTGAGAGAAGGTCCAGCTGTATCCTTGAATGGATCACCGACAGTATCGCCTATCACTGCTGCCTTGTGCGCATCAGAACCCTTTCCACCAAATGCACCAGCCTCGATGTACTTCTTAGCATTATCCCATAATCCACCCGAATTCGCCATAAACAACGCGAAGACTATTCCAGTGATGATACTTCCTCCAAGAAAACCTCCGAGAGCTTGAATACCAAGGATAAAGCCAACTGCTAGGGGAGCAACGATTGCCAAGATACATGGAAGTATGAGTTCTTTTAATGCTCCCTTAGTTGCCATATCAACGCATCTAGCATAATTAGGCTTGGCTTTACCTTCCCTTAAGCCTGGAATTTCTTTGAACTGTCTTCTAACTTCTTCAACCATCCTGAAAGCATTCTTTCCCACGCCCAATATTAAAAGCGCAGAGAGTAATGGAGGCATTATTGCACCGATAAAAATGCCAGCTATGACTTTAGGGTCCATGAGATTGAATACTTCAATCTTAACCAACACTGCGTATGCTGCAAACAAGGCAAGAACTTGTAAAGCAGCAGCACCTATGGCAAAGCCCTTTGATATCGCTTTTGAAGTATTGCCTGCAGCATCCAACCTATCAGCTATTCTAATCACTTTTTTCCCTAAGCCTGCTTGTTCTGCAATTCCTTTTGCGTTATCTACTATTGGACCATAAGCATCAGCAGATATCACCATTCCTAATGTAGCTAACATTCCAACCGCAGCTATAGCAACGCCATAGATTGGGGTAATTCCATAGAATGCTGCGATATACCAAGAAGCTAAAGTCGCGATGATTATTCCAATCATAGGGGGCACGATACTGATTATTCCATACGAAAAACCAGACAAGATGTTTATAGCAGCACCAGTCTTTGAAGCTTCAGCAGTCTTCTTAGCAGGTCCTCTGTCTATTGATGTGAAGTAATCTGTCGTTATGCCTATTACCATTCCAGCTATCAAGCCAGCTATAGTTGCAAAAAATATACCTAAACCCTTATCACCGATTCCTAGGGAATGGATTATCAAAAATATTAATATTGCGAATATGATACATGTTGCATAGGTTCCTCTGTTCAGAGACGAGCCAGGGTTACCTCTTTTCCCGACTCTCGTGAAAAACATTCCGAGAACAGATGCGAATATTCCAGCTGCCTTGATCAACATAGGAAGAATCACATAAGTTACTCCTATAGTGGCACCAATTATCATCGTCGCAACCATACCAGCTATGTAGGAGTCGGTAAGATCAGCACCCATTCCTGCAACATCTCCGACATTATCACCAACATTATCTGCTATAACAGCAGGATTTCTCGGGTCATCCTCCGGGATGCCAAGCTCTACTTTACCGACTAAGTCCGCACTTATGTCAGCAGTTTTTGTATAAATTCCACCTCCAGCCTTTGCGAAAAGTGCTAAAGCGCTTGCACCAAAACTAAAGCCTAGAATAGTGCTCTCGAGTTGTTCCGGAACTGAAGCATAAATATAATAAAGAATGCTTATTCCAAGTAATGCCATCCCAACTATCGATAAACCCATTATTGCCCCTCCATAAAAGCCGACAGAAAAGGCTTTGTTCAATCCTTTCCTTGCAGCATTTGCAGTCCTTACGTTGGCTCTCACTGCTGCATTCATCCCGAAATAGGCAGCAATAGTAGTACAAAAAGAACCAAAGATGTAAGCTAAGACCATGTGATAATCGAAAAGTATTCCCCTATAGTGACCGAACACAACCCCTAAGATGACAGCCATGATCAACACAAAAACTGCTAATGTAATGTCCTGTCTTTTAAGGTAGGCATTTGCTCCTTCTTTTATCGCCTCAGAAATCTCTTTCATTCTAGGAGTTCCAACTTCATGTTTTTTAACATAATAGTACAAATAGATTGCAGAAAGAATTGAGATTAAGCCTGAAATCGGTGCAATCATCAATATGTTCATCTTCATCCCATTTCCAATCGTTTTTTACTCCTCAAATAAAGTACTTTAAGATTTTTATCTTTTATGTTTCTTCTCAAAACCCTATCGTTTGTGGCAACAATCGTATTTTCATCTGCAAGTTTAATTATTGCGTTGTCAACTTTTTTCTCATCGGTGTTTATAATCTTTATGTTTTTTTTCTTTATCAGTTCCAAAGCAACCTTAGCAGCTGTAGCATCCTTACCTTTTAATTTGCTCAATCTTTTCAATTCTTTGACGACTCTATCCAAGGTCATTAGCTCATAATCCTCTTCCATTATCCTATCAATCTCTTCGAAGATATCAATGTTGAACTGGTGTGGAATCGTCAAGAAATTCGTATCTAAGATTATCCTCTTCATTTCAATCTACTATCTCTCCGTAGCCGATGAGTCTCCATCTGCCAAGAATTTGCCTTGAGATGACTACTCTATCCTCCTTGTCGGCACAAACTGGTATCTTCAACTCTATCTCTGCTTCACTTCCTCTTACACTCTTAACAATACCGACAGACCTTGCTGTGCCGATGTTTATCATTAGAATTTCTTGTGGTTTCAAGCTTCTAACTTCTGTCATTTCTTCTGTGCCGACTGCCCTTTCAAGGAGTTTAACCCTCAGTTTGAATTGCGATCTTACAGGAGGTAGTTTCTCAGGCAACCCGATGACGTTGCCAACCAAGCCATCTGCTTTAGCGAAATAAGGATCGAGTTTTGTCATGACACCCAACAACCCACCAGCTTCCGCTTCCTCTAGTTTTTCGCCTGCCTTTTCCATAGAAACTATTTCTGTTGTTATTATCTTCCATTTATCCCCAATCCTGATACCTGGTCTCATCTCGATTCTGTCTCCCACCTTGAATTTACCCTGGACTATTGCTCCACCGATAACACCACCAACCAGTTTGTCAGGAGTGGAACCAGGTTTGTTGATATCGAAACTTCTTGCCACTAACATCTTAGGATTTTTTTCGGGATCTCTTTTCGGAGTTGGAATGTAGTCCTCTATTGCCTCGATGAGATATTCAACATTTATTTTTTGCTGTGCTGAAATTGGGATTATCGGCGAAGATTCTGCTACAGTCCCCTCAACAAACTTCTTTATTTCTTGATAACTTTTTTCCGCTCTTTTCTTTGTCACAAGGTCGATCTTGTTCTGGACTATGACGATGTTCTTTACACCAACTACTTCCAAAGTTGTCAGGTGTTCTCTCGTTTGAGGTAACGGACATTTCTCATCAGCAGCTATGACTAGGATTGCACCATCCATCAATGCCGAGCCTGTCAGAACAGTCGCCATTAAACTCTCATGTCCAGGAGCATCAACAAAAGATACTGTCCTGAGGATTTTAGTATCGGCGAAACATCTAGGACATTTTTTGAATGTTAAGTAGGTCCCACAACTAGGACACTTGTAGAATGTAGCATCGGCATAACCTAAACGAATCGTGATACCACGTTTCAATTCTTCAGAATGGACAGCAGGCCACTTGCCAGTCAAAGCTTCTACTAAAGTTGATTTGCCATGATCTACGTTTTCGGTTGATGTCACGCATGACAATCAATGTCCGACCATGCCGATATTAACTTCTGGAATTAGTTTAGGATTTTTTTTGAACTTCCTCACCCTCCTTTTTTGTTTTAACTTCTTTTGGTTTTTCCTCTGTTTTCTTTTCTTCCTTCGGTTTTTCCTCAACTTTTTCTTCAGGCTTGGCCTCTTCTTTCTTCTCCTCTTTTCCAAACAATTGTTCAATCGGTTTGACTCCAGCCTTAACGATCTTACAGTTGATCTGAACTATATCTGCTGATACAGTGTTTCCTCTCACCATTTTTCTCTTCCTCTGACCTTTTAATCTCGGATGAAAGCAGGGTGGATGAGAGAGAACAACACTCTTTCTTCCTGAACCACGGACTTGAGGATGCATCGGAAAGCCGTCCTTGTCAGTCCCACCAGTTATCTGCAACTCATAACCAGGCAAACCTAGTATATCACCGTTAAATTTTTCGCCTATAACTTTTCCGATTATTCCAGTCGCTTTTGTTTGATCTACTTCGACCTTGTAAGCTTTTCTAATCGTGGGGTTTGAGACGATGAACTGAAATTTGGGCATTGCATCACCTTAACTTCTCACAAAAATACCGAACGACTTTGTAATAGTTTTGTTGGGTTAATCTTATAACTTTTGCTATTTGTTTTTCATCGCTAGCTGATCTCAATTTCAACATCTCCTTTAAGATGAGATCGCAATTTTTCTTGATTATGGTTGGTGCTTCTATCTTGGTTAAATTTTGAAGGTCTTTGTACCAAATATTATGGAACATCTTGAAAGTTATCCAACATGCATTAAGGCCTAAATAGGCTAAAAAAGCATCATCCAAGGCATGCTTTCTATTTTGTTTTAAAACTTTCAATATTCCTCTTTCAGTAAACTTAATCTCTTTTTTAACGTCAGCGAGAGAAACCCTGTAATGTTCGTATAACTCATCATCAAACCCAAAGCTCATAGCTCTGGTGTTAGCTAGGATATCTTTTATAAGTAACAAGACTGAAGTCGTTATTCTCATCAGTGAACTCAGCAACCCATCCCTTGTAAACGGTTTGATATCCTTATGTCGTGACAGAAGGAAAAATATATATCTTGCTGCCTTTTCTGTCTCGATTTCCAATTGGCCTTCTATTCCATCGAGTTTATTCATCAGATGCATTAATTCATGCGCAAACAATCCTTTGATCGCAGAATAATTTCTTTGTTTGAATATTCTTTCGTTGGCATCCAACATTATCGTCGGTATTTGCCCTTCTTCCCAGTATGAAAAACTAGGCGCATTCTCACATATCCATTCTCTCATCTCACCGTGCCTATTCAACCTAATCTTAGAAATGACGATTTTTCTACAGGTTTCAACAGGATTTGTCGTGACGAAAATCCTTAGTTTCTTCAGTTTTTTCACTTGGGCTCTCATAGTAAATTCTTTGATAACATCTGATATAGCCTTAGCTGTTAAACTAGCCTCTTTTCCTTTTAGTTCTATACGTTTTTCTAGTTTTAGTCTCATCAAAGAAATTATTATGTTATGTGCATATATTTGTTAACAGATGGTCAATTTTTTTGTCCAAAAGGTATTTAATATTGACTAATCATATTAATGAGTGACTGAAATGAGAAGTGATCGCGTTTGGCATAAGTAAAAGAGAGCTTAAGATTTTCTTAGAGCGATCACTCAAAACGAGAGAAAAAGAATTGTTCTTGAATTTATATGAATTGCAAGGATTTACATTTTCTGCTGCTGTGAGGAAAATCGTTGAAGAAAATTATCCAGAAAGTACGACAAAATACATTCTCCAAAGATTAAAAAAATTTAACCTGATAGAGTTTGGAGATCAGAATTGTAAAGGAAAATCATTAGTTTTTACTGACTTGGGAAAAACTTTTTTTGAAGTCTTAGCAGGTGATTTAGATAATGGACAAAAGAAAAGAGGCAATTAAACTCAAATATTATCTGGCGTTCCTATGCCCAGCACTTTCTTCTTGGGGTGTTGAGGTATTACCTTCTGAAAAATATAGTTCAAACAACTAACGGAAGGTATATATTAGGATTAAAGAGAAGGAGTGATTGAAAATGAAAGGTGAATTAATTTGGAGGATTTTTAAAAAGACTATATCATATTTACGATCATGTGCTCGATGCCTTAACGAAAGGTATTCGTGAAGCGGGTGAGAAGAGATGTAGACATCTGAAAGTTGTCGCTGGGTATGGACAGGTGGGACTAGGTTTTCTCGAATTACAATGTGGATTAGGTTTAGGAACTTTTACAACTGGAGCAGATTATTCTTTTCTTTATTACCAATGTCCTAAAGTTCGAGAATGCGCCAGATACTCTCCCGAAAAAATAAAAGAACAAGATTGATGTGAACATGCCTCGAAAACTTCCGTTGGATTTAGAGTGCTTGTACAGATCTGGAGTAGTAAGAATTGGTGGGTTAAATCTGCTCCAAATACTACAAGAGAAAGGGCCTTTGAGATTCTCTGAAATGTATGAGAATACATACAGAACACCCGCAACACTCGCTCATAGACTGAGAGAAGCTGAGCAATATGGTCTTGTAAAAAAGAATGTAACGGCAGAAGTTGGAAAGGAGACGAAGATTTATTATGAAATAACCGAATACGGGAAAGAAGTTAAACACTTAATCGTTAATTTAGTAAATACTATACAGGAAGCGAGAAAGTTAATTCAACTAGAAATGTAATAAAATGGTGAATAGCATGGCAAAAATATCGATCGATCCTTGGGGATATTTTTCAGTAAAAGATTATGATGAACTCATCGGTCAGTTTGGTATAGAGCCTTTCACAGACGAATTGCTATCCAAAATACCAGAACCAAATAAACTGATGAGAAGAAAGGTCGTTTTTGCGCACACAGATTTCGGTAGAGTCGTGGATGCAATCATACAGAAAAAAGAATTCTATGCCTTAACAGGAATAATGCCAACTCTTGAACAGATTCATCTTGGCACAAAATTAGTCATAGAAAACATGAGGTTCTTCCAGGAGCATGGAGCAAAAACTTTTGTTCTTGTCGCAGATTTAGAAGCTGCAGCAACGAGAGAAGTTTCTTTGGAGGAGAGTAGACAGAGAGCTTTAGATTTTCATATCCCTGCTTATATAGCATTAGGTTTAGACCCAAAAAAAACTGTTTTCTATTTCCAATCAACCAACGAGAAAGTAAAGAACCTCGCGTTTATCTTTTCCAATAAAGTAACACTCAACGAATACAGAGCCATCTACGGTAACACAGAACCTGCGAGAATGATGTCCTCTATTCTTCAAGCTGGAGATATTCTGTTCCCACAACTCGAGGTTAGAATGCCAGGCGTTATTCCTGTGGGTCCAGACCAATCTGTCCACATACTATTAAGTAGAGACATCGTTAATAGGACTAAATCCACTTTCAATTTTATTCCACCTTCTGGTCTTTACAATAAATTTACTCCTTCTCTGGACGGAGATTTGAAGATGAGTAAATCAAAACCACAGTCATGCATCACAATTCCAGATGATATCAATGAAGCTTGTAAAAAGATCAGAAGAGCTTTATCAGGAGCGAGAAAGACTTTGGCTGATCATAGGAAGTATGGAGCAATACCAGAAAAAGACATGTGTTTTCAGCTGTTAGCACAACATTTTATCGAAGACGATAAAGAGTTGAAAAGGATTTATGATGAGTATAAAGCTGGAAAAATGACCACTGGTGAGATCAAGGATATAACATGCGAAAAATTGACTGAATTCATGAAAGATTTTGAGAGGAAATTTGAGAAGGCAAAGAAAATTGTACCTAATTTGAAATTCATTCAATGATTTTTTAACCATTCTACAGTTTTTCTTATGCTTTCTTCTATTGTGTATTTTGGTTCCCATCCAAGTCTCTTCAACTTCTTTATGTCCAAGAGAAACTTTGAAACATCACCTAGCCAACCTCTATCTCCTCCAGTATATTCGAATTTAACATTAGTTAACCCCATTTCTTCACAAACTATTTTTGCTATCTCATCCACGGTTATCCATTCCTCTGATCCAACATTAAAAACATCAAAACTTTTGTTGAAGTGCTCGAGAGCAAGTAAACTAGCATCGATACAATCTGACACGTAAAGGTAGGATTTCTTCTGTTTACCATCGCCAAGAATCAACAATCTTTTTCTATGTTCTTTAAGTTTCTTGACAAAATCTGGAATTATGCCATGCTCAGATCTTGGTCCTATTATGTTTGCGTATCTCAATATCAAGCCTTTTATACCATAAAGTTGTGAGAAAGAATGGATGTACATTTCAGCTGAAACTTTAGATGCACCATAGTTGCTGATTGGTTTAAGTTTAGTATTTTCTGGTATAGGAAATTTGTCTGATTCTCCATAAACAGTAGAAGATGAAGTAAAGATTATTATAGGGATATCATTCTTCCTCATTGCTTCCAAGACGTTTAAAGTCGTAAGAGCATTGGAATTAAAATCAAAAATTGGATCCTCGGAAGATAGTTTAACGGAGTAATTGGCTACTAGATGGAAGACTAAATCAACATCCTTTACATTCTTTAAGACGAAATCCAGAAACCTCAAATCACCTTTTGTTATCTTCACTTTGTTCTTTGTTTGAGACAAGTTTTCTATCTTACCTGTGGAAAAGTTATCAATCACTTTAACTTCATTTCCATTTTTTGATAAATTATCAACTAGATGACTGCCTATAAATCCAGCACCACCTAATATCAGGATCCTTTTGCTCATATAACCTTAAAATATTATCAACGTCAACTTAAAATTCTTTCGTAAAAACGAATGAACTTTCCAACAACATTGTTGTCTGAATACTTTATAGAGATTTTTTTGCAGGATTTTGCCAATTTTTTTCTGGTATTCTCATTCTCAAGTTGTTTTAAAGTCTGAATAAATTCTGTAATGTTAGAACAATAAGCTGGCAAATTTCCATAAACCTCTTCATATACTTTAAGTTTTCTCATCAATATAGGTAAACCGATAGAACTAGCTTCCAACGGTACCAAACTGAAAATTTCTGCATAAGAAGGAAAGAGAAAAATATCAGCTCCACAATAAGCTTCTGTTATATCTTTCACAAAACCAAGGAACTTAAGGTTATTTGTTTTTCGATTAGTTACTCTTCTAATTCTGTTGTAATCTGATGAGAAGTATTTATATGGTATACCTCCAACCCAAATAAACTTAAACTCAGGAAGATTTTTTGCAATCTCTATGAAATCGTAGACACCCTTTCTTGGTGTTTTTTGGCCAACCATCAAAACTAAAATATCGTCATCACTTATACTATTCGAATTTCTGAATCTTTGCCTTTTTTCTTCATCGAATCTAAAATTTTCTGAGTAGATAAGGTTAGGAATCACTGTAATTTCCTTATGTATCCCCATGGATTCCAATTCATTTTTTGAAAAATTAGTAGGAGCAATTATATGGTCGAAAAGATTGTAAATTTTTCGATAAACAAAATTCCATAGTTTTTGTCCTCCGATTACATTTCCTACATTAACAGAGGGTATGGAATGAGCGGTTAGAACAAAAACCTCCTTTCTACCTATAAATCTCTTTAAGACTAACGGACCAAAAGTATGAGCATGAACTATATCGAATCCTTGATTACTTGTGTTAAACTGAACATCAATCCCTCTTTTTTTTAAAGCATTAGCAAGATTTACACTCGCAGTATAACTACCTAAGTACTTAAAATATCCAAAATTTTCCACAAGAAAATTGATTTTCATGACAGATTTTCATTATCACAAGTTTAAATAATTCATGCCAAAAAGGTACTCACTAAAGTAGATAATAACAAACAACCCAACATCCATAATCTGGTTAATATCCATCAAATGTAATCGCAAAGTACAAAAAATCAAACAAACCTGAATTTTTTCATTAAGAGGAGTTTGAGATTATTTTGATTAAATAATCTATTCCATTGTTTGGGTTCTTAAAGTTATATGGTAATGCCATACGGCTTGTTGCCAATATAGTCAGCATGTTTTAACAGAATGTAAGCTAATCTTCCACAAGACGTACCAATATCTAATATTTTTTGAATCTTTCAAAAGGGGCTTCAAAATTTCAGTTAACCATTTAAATCGTAATGGAAAAAAGATTTTCTCATCTAGTAATTCGATTAACATAGAGATATGGTATACCGACACGTTAATAAGTGTTAGTTTAAAAGAATATGAGTTTTTAAATTATTTATACTAAATGAATATAACATGGATGTCTCAGTAATCATACCAACTTACAATGAGGGAAAAAGCATCGAAACTACTTTATTGGCAGTTAGGTCACAAACAAAATCCCCCAAGGAAATTTTGGTTGTGGATAACTTCAGCAAAGATAGAACAGTGGAGATAGCAAGAAAATATGCAAAAGTCATTAAATCAAAATCAAACATTGCTCAAGCAAGGAATATTGGAGCTTCTAAAGCTAGTTCTGAATTGTTATTGTTCCTCGATGCCGATACACTTTTATTGCCAAATGTGATAGAAAAACTCTCTAAAGAATTTAACAAAAAAAGAGTTGTTATTGCCTCTCTACCCCTATACCCTCTACAAATGAAGTTCAAACACTATGTACTCACGAAAATTGGATGGGAGTTCATACCAAAAACATTAAACAAGTATAAAAGACCTATTTTCTGTGGAGCATGTATCATGGTTCGTAAATCTGCTTTTGATAAGATCAACGGTTTTCGAGAAGACTTGAGTGCAGGTGATGATATTGATTTCACTCAGAGGATAAGCAAGGTCGGCAAAAGTGTATTTTGTACTGATACATTTGCTTTGACTGACATGAGAAGATTTGAAAAAAGCAGTGCTTATTGGACAATCTATTGGATTGCTTTTTTCTTCTATTACAAATTGACAGGAAAAGGTTTTAAAAATTATAAAGCAATCCGATGATTTTGAATCTTTCAGATGAATCATATGATGATAGCCATACTCGGTGGTGGATTAGCTGGGTTAAGTGCTGCATATCATTTGAATGGCAATAACTATTTGATCCTAGAGAAAGAGAATCAAGCAGGTGGCTTGTGTAGAAGCACTCAAATCAAAGGTTACACTTTTGATTACGCACCACATGTTTTTTTCACGCAAAATGAATATGTTTTATCACTCATTAACAAACTACTCGGAAATAATTTGATTCAACAAGATAGAAGAGCGTACATTTACTTGAACAATGTTTACGTAAAATACCCTTTTGAGGCAAATTTGAGTGTTCTGCCAGGAGATGTGATATCAGAATGTATTGACAGTATGTTGAATAGAGATGATAAAGAACCTAAAAATTTTAAAGAATGGATTTATGCTACTTTTGGAAGGGGTATTGCAGAACATTATCTCATTCCCTACAACGAGAAGATGTGGAAGTATGATTTGTCAGAGATTAGTTTAGACTGGATTTCTGGTAGAGTCCCTGCACCGACAGTAGAAGAAATAAAAAAAGGTGCTTCTGGGCAACAAGATAAGGAATTCGGTCCTAATGCTCAATTTTTATACCCAAAGGTTGGAGGAATGGGAGCTATAGTGAAAGCTTTTTCAAATAAATTACGTTTGTCTTTAAACTCGAAAGTTACTCGAATTAAACACAAAAAAGACGAGGTGGAGATAGGATACGAAAAAGATAAAAAAACCAAAAAAATGAATGTAAAGCATGTTGTATCAACTTTACCATTACCTGATATCATAAAGATGTTTGATGATGCCTCGGAAGAGGTTATTAAAGTATCTGAAGCTTTAGTTCATAATTCTTTAGTTTGCATTAACATTGGCATAAAAAGAGCTGGAATTTCGGACAAGCACTGGGTTTATTTCCCTGAAAAAAAAATTATTTTCAACCGCATTAGCTTTCCTATGAATTTTTCTAGGTTTACAACACCGAAAGGTAAAAGTTCGATACTCGTAGAAATAACGTATGAGAAAAATAGCAGGATTGATCTAGAGGGAATAAAAGAGCGAGTTATAAATGGTTTAATCGATGCTGATATTTTGAAGGAAAATGATGAAATAGATGTTTGTGATGCTTCTTATTTTAGATATGCCTATGTCATCCATGATTTAAAACACAAAAAAAATGTTGAAATAATCCATAAATTCCTAAAAGAGAAAAATATAATACCAGTAGGTAGGTTTGGTGAGTGGGAATATCTCAACATGGATAAAGCAATACTATCTGGAAAGAATGCTGTAATTAAATTAAAGAATGTTATGAAATAGGTTTTTGTATTTCCAAATTCTAATTTTGATCAAGAAAGTTTATGACAGATGAAAAGATAATTAAAAAATTACACGAGAATGAAAAGAGGATTATAAAGGTTTTAGAGGATAAAGGGACTGCTACTGTTCAAGAATTGGAAGTAGAGACTGGGTTAGTTAAAGATGCGATAGAAAAGGCTTTGCTCTGGGCTAAAGTTAAAGGCGCAGTCAACATAAAAGAAGATATCTCTGAGTTCGTTGAACTGACAAAAGAAGGATTAGAATACCTGAAAGATGGTTTACCAGAGAGAAATCTGATAACTCTTGTGAGTAGAGGCGAGAGAAGTATAGAGAATCTCAGAAAAAAAGTGAAAAAATTCTCTATCGGTTTGGTCTGGGTTAAGAGTAATGGTTGGGTTGACATCAAAAAAGGATTCTTGTACATCACAGGTAAAGGAAAGAGTGTTTTGACCAAAAAAACACCAGAAGAAAAGGTCATCTCTGCCTTGGCATCTGGAAGGAAGCGTTCTGATGAATTCGATGGAAATGTTCTAAACAAACTTCAAAAGAGAGGTTTGATAAAGAAAAGAATCGAAAGTAAGAAATTCATCTCCTTGACAGATTTAGGAAAGAAGATTTCACCAAAAGTTAAGATAAAAGAAGAAATCGGACAGTTGACTCCTGAGATGATCATCTCTAAAGAGTGGAGAAAAAAACCTATGAGACCTTACGATATCTCTATACCATCTGCGAACGTATACCCAGGCAAGAAACACTACATGACTCAGGTCATCGAATACATAAGACAAATCTGGCTCGAGATGGGCTTCAAAGAGATGACTGGTCCTATCTTAGAAATTTCTTTTTGGAATTTCGATGCTCTTTATGTACCTGCCGATCATCCTGCAAGAGATTTGGCTGATACTTTCTACATGAAGACACCTGAAAAAGGAAAGTTACCAGGAGATGAAATAGTGAAAGCAGTTCAAGCCACGCATGAGTATGGGTGGACTTGTAATTCCACTGGCTGGCAGTATAGATGGGATACTGAATTATCAAAAGAGTGTATCTTGAGAACGCATACAACGTCATTATCAGCCCGAACTCTGGCAAAACTTAGAGAAGATCTTGATAAAGAAGCTTTACCTGCAAAATATTTCTCTGTCGGTAGATGTTTCAGAAACGAGACTTTAGATTGGCAACACTTAGCAGAATTCTATCAAACTGATGGTATTGTTGTTGGAGAAGAAGTTACTTTCCGTCATTTATTAGGATATTTGAAGACATTTTTCACGAAGTTGGGTTTCCCTAAAGCGAGATTTAGACCCTCTTACTTTCCATACACAGAAATGTCGACTGAGATAGAGGTATTTCATCCTACTCATAAAAAGTGGGTAGAATTAGGTGGTGCTGGCATGTTCAGACCAGAAGTAGTTAAACCACTACTTGGAAAAGATATTCCTGTCTTGGCATGGGGTCCTGGTTTCGAGAGATTAGTAATGATCAACTATGGCATCGAAGATATTCGTATGCTTTACTGGAATGACCTAGATCATCTCAGAAAAGCAAAAATCTGGCTAAAATAAGATTCTTTCACTCTAGATCGCTATTATTCTTATTTCTTTTCAACGTTCATCACAACTCATACGTTAGCTAGTTTACTGAATTATAAATCATACAGTAGATTAAATTCATGCATTTATAACCTATTTAACGGGATATCCCTGTACCCATACCAGTCGTTATTAAGATATTGGACACATACAAAGATGTATGTAATGTGAATGAAGAAGAATTAGATAAAATTAAACAAAAAATTATGGAAAATGTTGAATACTTATCGACGAATATTGGCGGTGGAAATAGAGCAAAAGCTGTCAAAGAATTAACGATTCCTTTAGCTAAAATAATGGGAGCTCACTTAGCTGATGGCAATTTGATAATTAAGAGAAATTCAGGGGAATGGAACTCATACAGGTTTTTACAAAAATTTTCGGAATTCCTTATGGAAATAAACCTCACATTGGAGAAGAGCCAGGAATCATAAAAAACTCATCTAAAAGTATGAGAAGGGCCTTCGCTACAGGTGTTTTGACATCTGATGGATCAATAGGAATTGATTTTACCCAAGATTTATTTGTTAGAAGTAAAAAACTCGCAGAATCGATCTATGATATTCTAAAGAGAGACAATCTCAATGTGTGTATCAAAAAGAAGGGAGAATTTTACAGTGTTAAAGGCATAGGTGAAAATAAAAAATAGCTGAAATACTTTGAAAGTGGAAGTGATAAATGGTTTAGAACAAAGATTTGTCTAAAATTGTTGAAAAAAAGTAACATCAATTCATTTCGTGTTGGAGTAGATGAGATAGCTAAATTATTTCCTAGATCGAAAATCAAAAGAGTTATAAATGTATCAAGACGAATGAAAAAATTCACCGCTAATGATTTAGCTAAACGGTTAAAAATTAAGAAAAGAACAACGTCAACTTATATCAGAGTGTTATGTAGATTGAAGATTTTAATAAAAGAAAAGTCTTTTTACAATTTCAATAGTGATAGTTCTTGTTGGATGTTGCCAGAATAAAAAATGGTCAATTACAACATACAGGATATACGTGAGATGTACTGGAATGACTTGAAACAGTTGAGAGAAGCAAAAGTTTGGACAGGATAAAGTTTATATAATTAACTTCATCCTTGTTCTAAATATGGAAATTGAAGATGCACAAAGTTTTGTTTCAGATATTGTAGATTTCTGTAGTAATAATCTTATTCGTGGGGAACTCATTCCGATGGAGTCTATCCCAGAACTCGATATACATCCGAAAGATGTAGATTATATAATCAAATTTGTGAGAGAAAATTCAGTTGTCAAAAAACCACAATATGATAATTGTATTAATTTTTCGAGACATAGATTCTTGAATGTAAGTTATAATCAGCCAGAAGGATTTAAGCATAAAGACCAACCTTTTATGCCAGCTTGGATTCTAACAGCAATGATATTACCAAGAGTAGTAAGAGACCTAGGTGCAACGGAAGTTGTGGATTTGTTTGCTGGTGATGGTAGAATACAATATTTTGCTAGTTCAATCGGCCTAAGAAGTTATGGTGTCGAATATTCTAAGGAATTGGTAAATATTCAAAAGCTGATAACTGAAAGAACTGGCGTTGAATTAGGAACAATCCAAGGAGATGCATTAGAAGAAAGGGACTATAGCCGTTATAGTCTTAACAAACCAGCATTTTTTATGTCAGTAGTGTGGCCAGAGGAAGAAAAGGCATTAAATTGTTTAAAGTCAAGTTTAAAGAAATATTGTCCAAAACTACTCGAAGAATCACTTTTTGTGACATATGGTGTCAGAGAACACTACCCATTAGAAGAAAAATGCCGTTTAACACTACCAACTTATTGGGATAGAAAAACTGATTATCATATGAGCAGATTAAAAGTCTAAGAAATGTTTGATGAAAATAATTCTGAAGATATTGTAATAGTAAGTCGGAAAAATTAAAGAGTTTTTCCGCTAACTGTATCGACTGTGTAATCTTATCATATCTTTTTCGTCAATATTCTTATTCTTAGCTACTTGAGATATAACTCCGTCAAGTAAAACATAAAGACCGAGATGAGCCAACTCCCCTCTGTAACCAGCATACGTAGGAGGAATTATTATGACTTTGTCAACCTCTAAATCAGGATGTGGGTTGGAAGTGATCAAAACTATCTTTTTGGCTTTTTTTTTCACGGCCTCCTTCATGATAGCACGTGTATGTGCACTTTCTGCACTTATCGATAGTCCTACGACTAAGTCATCTGATGTTATGTTAGAGCTACCAGGAGGTCCATAATCTGTAGATCTTATCATGTGTACACTCTTAAGATAACCGTCAAAACCGCAGTGCACAAGTCTAGTAACGAAACAGCTGCCGACCATATCAGCTTCTCCTGATGCAACTATCTTGATATGATTAGACTCCATAATGTCGTTAACGAAATCAAAGATTTCATCTTGATACTTATAGCAACCTGGTATGAGAAGGTTCGATAGGTACTTTTTAAAGTAGTTGAGAGTATATGACATAGTTTTCAGTGGAACTGTGTCTGAACCCTCACATCTCAAGTGATAATCTTGAATGCAGTCTGTCATACCAGTACAAAAATTAGCAGTATTTATCTCGAATTTTGAACCCAAAGGAGCAAGTGTTGCTCTCTTTTTATCATCCTTCTCGCTTGCTTCTCTCATAGGAAGGAAGATAACACGCTTCTTATAATCTTCTTGTTGACTAAAATAATCCCAAACAGATTCTATGTGTTCTTTTTTTTGTCTTTCTCTTATTTCTTCGAGGGGAGTATAAGTTAAGAGGAATGTTTTAACTTTGTTTGCAGTTAAAGTTTTCATTGCTTGAATTGCTTGCCACGTTGTTGCAGACCCAGTGGCAACGATTCCCACATCATCATGCCTGTGGCTGGGAATATTTTCGTCTTCACCTATCATGTAGGTACATGGTCGAGTTCTACCATCATAACCCAAAAAATTCTTCATTCTATACGGTAGTATTTTTAAAGACTTTCCAGTCCTACCACCTCCCGCACAAAAAAGTCTGCTGTTAATAACGCATGATATCATGTATTCAATCGCATCCCACTGGTTATCAACTGTTTTAATCAGTTCATCTGAGCAACGTTCAAAGTAGAATAAACTTGCTCTCAATGTTTTTAATTCTTCTCTCCACTTATATCTCATCGATCGTTATATCGAACATAAAAGTTTTAAGGTTATTTATGCAGGCCTGAACTTCAAACCATAGTTGATAATTCCTTCTTTCCCGTCAGTGTAAATCCTTCTGAAGCACGCCTCAACCCTTCTTCCAATCTTCAAATCTTCTTCTTTGTAGTCAACTATTTGCGATGTTAACTTAGGTCCATCATCCAACTCTATTATCGCAACAGGATAAGGTGTCTCTTTCTCAAAACCCGCTGGGGCAGAACGAATAATGGAAAAGGTCAATATCTTTCCCGTCTTCCTCAACTTTATTTCTTCCAACTTTCCTTCTTTTCTGCAGACAGGACATAAAAATTTGGGTGGATAGAACACATTACCACAACTTGTACATTTAGTTCCTATGAGTTGATACCTTGGTTTAATCAAACGCCAGAACAACGGAACGCTAGATTCATGACCCATAATCTCACCTTGAGAATATGTGGACTACAGCAGTTGCTCCAGAACCTCCAACGTTGTGCGTTAACCCGATGTTAGCATCCTTAACTTGTCTTTTTTCAGCCTGTCCTCTTAATTGCAAAACAATTTCTACGGCTTGTTTGATACCAGTCGCACCGACAGGATGTCCTACAGCTTTCAAGCCTCCAGAAGTGTTTATCGGTATCCTTCCGTTCAATTCTGTTGCTCCTTCATCTATTAGCTTACCACCTTCACCCTTCTTACAAAAACCTAAATCCTCTGTTGCCACTATCTCAGCTATAGTAAAACAATCATGGACTTCAGCCACATCTATATCTTTAACAGTAATCCCAGCCTGTTTATAAGCTTCTCGAGCTGCTTTCACGGTCGCGTCTAACGTCGTTAAAGAACGTCTGTCATGCAGGGCAAGAGTATCAGATGCCTGACCAGAACCTATTATATACACAGGATCATCAGTATACTTCTTCGCCAATTCAGCCTTGCAAAGTATTAAAGCAGCTGCACCGTCAGTTATCGGAGAACAATCCAAGAGTGTTAAAGGATCAGCGACCATGGTTGAGTTCAAGACTTCTTCAACAGTTATCTCTTTGTTGAACTGAGCTATAGGATTAAGAGAACCGTTATGATGGTTTTTCACGGCAACCTTAGCCATCTGTTCTCTTGTCGTCCCGAATTCGAACATGTGCCTTCTTGCAATCATCGCATACAGGCTTGGGAATGTTAGGCCATAGTAAGCCTCCCATTCCTGATCGGCCGCTCCCATTAAGGCAGTTGTGACACCATCAGTCATCAAATCAGTCATCTTCTCAGCCCCACCTACTAGGACTATATCATTCTGGCCAGACAATATGGAAAAAATACCCTCTCTTAGGGCAATACCACCAGAAGCACAAGCACCTTCAACTCTCACAGCAGGAATGGACAGACCTAATTCTCCTGAAACTAAGGCTGCGACATGCTCCTGTCCCACAAACCTTCCAGCGGACATGTTGCCTAGATAGATGGCATCTATGTCACTACCCCTGATATTTGCATCCATTATTGCCTTTGCTCCAGCCTCTATCGCCAGTTCTCTCAAGTTCTTGTCCCAATGTTCCCCGAATTTGGTTACACCGATGCCTATGACAGCAACCTTCATATACCTCTCCTCAACCTCGTGTAATGGGCATAAGTGACGTATTCTTTATCGTCGATGTAATCCTGAATCTTCTTGGTTTTTTTTCGTTTTTCTTCCACCAAATCAGTGACTTTTATGCTGAATGCATCACTGCCAGCCCCAGAACCGTAGGATGTGATCAGTATCCTCTGACCTGGCTTTGCGACGTCAAGAATCGCGGCTAAACCAAGCAAGGATGAAGCAGAATAAGTGTTACCTATCTTTGAAACAACAAAACCTGCTTTCAACTTTTCTAGGTCAAAACCCAACATCTTCGCAGCATTTATCGGGAACTTACCGTTGGGCATGTGAAAAACAACATGATCAAAGTCAGATGATTTTAAACCGAGTTTTTTCATCAAGCCTTGTGTTGCGGAAACAACGTGCTTGAAATATGCAGGAATCCCAGTGAAACGACCGCCATGGCTTGGGTATTCAATCCCATCCCTTCTCCAGAAATCTGGTGTATCACTCGAAAAAGAGAAGGTTCCTTCTATCTCACCTATTACGTTATTCTTACCGAGTATGAACGCTGCTCCACCTGCTGATGCCGTGTATTCTAAAGCATCACCAGGCTTGCTTTGAGCCGTGTCAGATCCTATCGCTAGACCAAACTTAATGTAACCACCTTCTATCAGTCCCATAACCATCTGTATCCCTGCTGTTCCAGCTTTACAGGCGAATTCTGTGTCTGCAGCAGTGAATTCTGCCCCGCATCCTATCGCCTCCCCGACTATCGTGGCTGTCGGTTTGACCGCGTAAGGGTGTGATTCTGAACCCACGTATATCGCGCCAATTTCTTTAGGATCAATCTCAGCCATTTTTAAGGCGTTTAAAGCAGCTTCTACTGCTATCGTCGCTGTGTCCTCATCCATCGAAGGAACAGATTTTTCTTCTATGTTCAGGCCACTCTTAATAGCCTTAGCATCAGCATTCCAGACAGATGCTATTTCTTCTACTTTAATCCTGAACCTCGGGATGTATCCACCATATCCCACAATACCAATCATACTTTTTCACTATAAAGTTACAGTTTTAAATGTTTTTATATTTAAGGAAAAATAATGATTTTTTAATCATCTCAAAAATTTTCATGAATTACCAAGCAAAATCCATAAAATAAGTTTTTCTTGCTCTATGCTACTTCTAAAATATCCGCAATTATACCCAATTTACCACTTCTTTTCCCAAATCCGTCGTCTTTTTGATCATACATCCTACAAACTATGGAGGGGAAAATTATAAAGTTTCGCCCAAATTATCTTGAAATCTATCAATTATTGATGTTTAAGTCCTAATATTATGCATCTTCACTAGATCCCTCTCGAATTGTCTCAATTCTTTCGGTATTTTAATTTCAATCTCAGCCTTTAAGCTTAACCCTCTATCCTTCTTCATTTTCCAAATCTTCATGTTGAATTCTGTTATCTGCCCTGTCAACTTTTCTAGTCCAAATCCCCACTCAGACTTAGGCAATAGCTCTAAGTGTATGCTCTTCTTTCCATATAACTCTCTCCAAACATAGTCTGTAATGTAGGGAGCGATAGGCGCAAATAACCTGAGTAAATTCTTTAAAACAAGATGTAGAGTATACCAAGCAGCCTTCTGTTCTTTTTCACTGAAACCTTCTCCATATGCCCTCGATTTTATCATTTCTATGTAATGTGAAGCAAACAGATTCCAAGTGAAGTCCCTTATTGCATTCGAAGGAATGAAGAAATCAAAATTATCGTAACCTTTCATGCATTCTTTAATCAATTCGTTAAGTTCTGAGAGTACCCACTTGTCTGTTGCTGTTAATTCTGCCTTTTTTGGTTCTGGGAACATCGAAATAAATCGAGAAATATTCCAAAGTTTAGTCAAGAATTTCGCTGAACCCTTTATTCGATCATCGGAATACCTGAAGTCTGAGCCTAAACTGGCTTCAGCAGCATTCCAGAATCTAAATATATCACCGCCGTATTTCTCTAGAATTGGTAAAGGATCAACAACATTTCCTTTCGACTTACTCATCCTCTCTCCTTTCTCATCAACTCCATAGCCCATAATCCATACTCTTTCAAATGCCGGCTTCTTCGTCAGCTGATAACATCTTAGGATAGTGTAATGCAACCAAGTTCTGATTATATCCTTGGCTTGGGGTCTTATGCTAGACGGAAAGGTCTTATTGAAGAAATCATCGTCTTCCTTATATTTTGAGATGAATAGAGGCGAAATGCTGGAATCCATCCAAGTATCGAATGTTCTTTCTTCTCCCTCAAAACCTTTATCAGAGTTACAGTGAGAACATCGTTTGAATGGTGAATTTTCTTTCCAAGACCGATAGTATTTTCCAGGCTTAGGTAAACAAGCCTTCCCACAGTTCTTGCAATACCAAATCGGTATCTCTGTCCCATAATATCTTCTTCTAGATATCGGCCAGTCGATGCTCAAAGAATTAATCCAGTCGAGTAGAATCTGCCTATGCCTTTCAGGGAAGAATTTCATCTTCTTTGCAATATTCTTTAAGTCATCGATAAAATCGAGTTGTTTTAAGTAGTATTCTTTCATCGGGACGATCTCTATCGGGGTCTCACTCCTAGGACAAATCGGAGTTCTATGCATTGTTTTTTCTCTTTTCTCTATTAACCCCACTTTTTCTAAATCTTTGATTATTCTTTTTCTAGCTTCTTCGATTGATAGTCCAGCATACTTACCTGCATTCCTACCCATCTTACCGTCTGGGGTTATTGCGATAATCTCCTTCAACTTTAACTCCCTGAACAATCTGACATCGGAATAATCTCCATAAGAGCAGACCATCATTAAACCAGTTCCAAACTCTTCTTTTGCGTAGGGATGGGGAAGAATAGGAACTTCCAAGTCATAAAAAGGGATGATTGTATGGCTGCCCTCAAGGTGTTTATATCTTTTGTCGTCTGGGTTAAATAGAACACAAGCACAAGAACAAAGTAGTTCAGGTCTTGTTGTTGCAATAATTAAATTCTCACCAGTTTCTTTGTGTTTGAATTTGATGTAGATTAATTCACTCGGTAATTCTTTATATTCGATTTCAGCATCTGCTATCGTCGTCCCACAATCTATGCAATAATTGTTCGGTCTAGTTGCCTCATAAATCAAGCTCATATTCCATAATTCGATAAAGGTCGCTTGTGTCAATGCTCTGTATTCTTCTGAATCTGTTCTGTAATAATCATCAAAATCACCACTCATTCCCATCATTTCCATTATCTGTATCATCTCTGCCTCTAAATCATCGAGAGCATAAGTACACAATTCCATGAATTTTTCTCTTGGAGTCTCATGCAAACTGATTCTATACTTCCTCTCTGTGTACAATTCAACTGGCAATCCGTTCCTGTCTATACCTATGGGGAAAAAGACTTCAAAACCCATCATTCTCGCTGTTCTTGCCACCATATCTATTTGAGAATAGTGTGCTGCTGCACCTATATGCCAAGGCCTTCCCGAGACGTATGGGGGTGGGGTATCGATCGAGAAGATTTTTTTCTTAGTGTTTCTGTTGAAAGCGTAAATTTTTTCTTTATCCCACATATTTCTTATCTTCTTTTCTAGTTCGGGATTCCATCTCTTTTCCTTGATCTTTGGTTTAAACTTCACCAAACCACCTTAAACAATTAATAGAATAGGAAATTAAGACTTAAAAATATGAACTTGTTCTACATGTATGATACTTGTAATTATAAATGAAGAGTCGTCTCTTCACGAGGTATAAAACAATCATGGTACACTTTCCTTATTAATCCACGGACAATTCTTCATTAGAAATAAGCATTTGTGCTAATTTATCAGCAAATTCGTCGAGTTTTTGATTTCCTTCTTTCTCGTTATCCCAAGGTTTCATGGGGAGATATTTATGATCCATTCGTAAATTATGTAGTAAAATGTCTATCCCTACTTTTTTACAAGGCAAGCCTTCCTGATGAAGTATCGCCATAAATTTATTCGAAAAATTTCGATTTGATTCTTTATAGTTATCAGTTAATTTGAAAACAGCAGGATACCAAGGAGGTCCTCCTGGCATGACTGGACATCTTCCCACATAATAGGGAGAAGAAGAACCCTCACGTACAAGTTTACGCCATACCTCTATTACAATATCGATTCCATCTAAAATAGTGTACACTCTCATTCTGTATCCTACAGGATCTGAAGACACTGACTGCATTTTTATCAGATAGAATAGTTCGAAAGTTAAAGATTTAAACTATTCTAGAAACTTCTCTAAACCAGGCTTCAAGTCTTTCTCAGTATCTATAACAACAATCTGTCTGTTCAACGGAAAAGCCACGTTAAACACAGGAACAGTATCTACCCAAGCCTCTTTCCTTCCTTTGTGAGAATGTCCAGTTATGACTAGGTTAGGTTTCTGTTCGATGATAACTCTCTCATAAGCTCTAGAGCCTAATTCTGGATATGCCTGTGGGTTTTCTCCTTCCATTATCTTATAAGTTGGAGCATAATGAATCAACAGAATTTTCATATCTGTCTTTAAATCTGCCAACAATTTTTCCACTGTTTCAACTCTATTCTTGTAAATTTCGTAGATTCCAGGAATGTTGTTTCTCTGCCAGAAAGTTGGCCTATCCAAGCTTCCAATACTACCGACAATACCAACAGATTTGCTACCAATTTCAAGGACTAAACTCTCATCATCCAAGAATTTTATGTCGGGATTTTGATTCTCTATCAGCATCTTTGTTTCCTGTCCATGCTCCTCATTGCCGAAACAAGCTATTATTGGACAAGTTATCTTACCGAACAAGACATTGTAGGCTTTTTGGTATTCTTCAACTCTTCCATGATAGATTATATCTCCCGACAAGAGGAACAGATCTGGCTTTTCTTGCAAGTCCTCAACTGCCTTTACATACTGATCAAAGAATCGAGGAGAATGAATGTCACTTACTGCTGCTATTAACATAAGGCTGACCTATTTTTAAAATTTAGGAATGAGAGTTATATATTTTTCATCAAAAATAGTCTAGCGTTCAAAATGGACCTCCGATCCATCATTAGAGAGCTGGAATATAAGATGCCTATCCAGGATCCAAAAATCTTCTTTAACAAAATTGGTATATCATGAATTAGAAGAAAGATTAATATTTTTAATAAAACTTTAAAACCACTCTAAGAATAACTACTCAAGTTTAGATAACCGTTTCTGAAATAATGCCAAGTTACTCTCTCGACAAAAGCCTCGTCACCAGTCTTGTAGATATTATGAATTTTTTCATGTATCTCCACGATCTTTATCCAATAACCATACAATTGAGGATTGATGACAAATCTGTTGTTCAACCTAGTCCAACCGCCTATCCAAGGATCAAAATAATGCGATTCTAGAGGCTCTCTCACGATGTAAGGTTCATATGGATTTTTCTTAGTTTCTTGAGGTTCGTACCCGAATAAAGAGTGTGATTCAACTTTACCAGGAGCATCTACTTGAGAATTCAAGATTTCTGAAATTTCTACTCTAGCTTTATCAGGATTTTCTCTTTCAGGCTCGTCTTCCTCTAAGAAAACCCATTTTCCATCTTTGATAAGAATCTTCCCATCCACTTCTAGCGTCGGGTTTAATATTATTCCATCGACATGCAGAGGCACATTTATGTTTCCAGCAAAAGATAAGTTATCGCCAAGTGCGACATGGATTGTTCCAAATACTTTTTCATCCTCCAGAACATTACCAATGATCTTTGCATTAGGGTTAGTGCCAATACCTATTTCAGCGATATTCCTTGCTTTCAATCCTAATCTATCAACTTCTTTCTCGAGCAATTCAGACCCTTCAATTTTTCTTGCAAAACCATCTTTTACTGTGTATTTTACCCGATTCCCATAATCAGCCATCCTATCAATGATTATTACTCCGCTAGAAGTTCCCTCTACAGGAGCAACACAAATCTCTCCAGCCGGAAGGTTACCAAACTTTCCTTTTTCATGAATTATCCCATCGTCTTTTTTCCATTCTCTTCCTTCCACACCAGCAGTAAAATCAGTTCCATTCTCAGAAGTTATTCTAACAGTCTTAGAATTTTGTACCTTTTCATACATTTTCTCCGTTAACTCTTTCACTGTCCTACAATTCGCAGTTAATCCTCCTTCCGTGAAGGAAAATTCTGTCACACCAGGCATCGAAGCAATCCTCACACCAGCCTTAGAAGCATCTCTCCTCGCTTTAGTATGGGATAAGGATTTATACGTAAGTAAGAATAACGCATCTGGCTTCTTCATCAATTCCGCTATTTCTTCAGGAGGTTCTTGCCCATTTCTTTTTAAAGGCTCCATCAATTTTAATGTGCAGCTAGCTCCTAATTCTTTTACTGCTTTGAACAAGGCATCAGAGAGCTCTCTTGGCATTTTATTGTCAGTTATGATGATTACGCTTTCTTTTGGTTTAATGTTCATGTATTCTTTAACCGCCATTCTAGCGCCTTTCATTAAAGAGTTCATAATCAATTTTAGATGAAGAAGGAATAAAAAGGTAATATTCTTCTAGAGAACACTTTTTAAGTATCGTCTTGGTATAAACTCTGGTTTGTATCCACGCCTATATTTACCTGCCTGTTGAATGGCTAAATATAACTTATAAAATCTGTCAATTAAACTAATCGTCTTGGGTTCACTACTTGATAAATCGTCCAAAGTATAAATCTCTAGTTTTGGGGTATTTTTCATCAGATAATCTTTTAAGCGCTGAGCAACGTTTTTAATCGCAGATACAAAAGCCTTATAAACTGATAAATTTTTCACCTTTTGACTCCTTAGATACACAGCATATGCTCCGATATTCCATGCAAATTTTCCTTCTATGTTTTCAGGTTCCATGTTGTAAATGTCATGTAAAAGTTTACTTTCGATACTTTTTATCATTCCTTCTATGGGTTTTTCTTTCTCAACTGCTATTCGAGCAGACATAACACTCAATGAAGTGAGAATAAGTAACAGAATTCCTCCGATTATTAAAGTGCCCGCTCCCGTTATCAATATAAACTCTCCGGTTGCATCTGTTGGGATCTGTAAAGTCTTAAACAAAAATAGTAGTCCCAACGCCCCAAAGATCACACAAAGACTGACAGCAACACGAAACCAAGTTTTCACTTTTTCCCCTGATATAATTTTTGATTTTCTCCATAAATAATTATCAAAAAGAAAAAAAAGAATAAGAGTGTAAGTTCTCATAAACAAATAATATTAGGATGTGCGAGAGATGCGATTATCTTTTTTAGGAGCCACAAGGGAGGTGGGAAGATCTGCTGTTCTTCTCGATACTGACTCAGAAAGGTTGTTGTTGGATTATGGCGTCAAAATAAACGTCAAGCCGACGGAATATCCGAAAGAAGTTAAAACAAAACTGGATGCAATCCTACTTTCTCACTCTCATCTAGACCATTGTGGTGCAATTCCTATGCTATACCATCAACATCAACCCTGTCCTGTCTATGCGTTAGACATAACCCGTCCTCTGTCTAAAATGCTCTTAATCGATTCTTACAAAATCTCGAGACATGAAGAAGAGCCAGAGAGATATCAGAAAAGGGATATAAATATTGCTGTTAGACACTTTAAAGCTGTCGAGTACAAAAAACCTTTTAAGATTGGTAGGGTGAGAGTAACCTTTTTAGATGCTGGTCACATCCCTGGTTCTGGTATGATCCTGCTGGAGACTGGGAACAAGAGGATACTTTATACAGGTGATTTTAGGCTGTCTGACACCAGGCTTATCTCAGGAGCAGATAAAGACATACCAGAAGTTGATGTTCTGATAACAGAGAGTACCTATTCCGATAGAGAACATCCTGATCGCCTAAAAGAAGAGAGAAAGATGGTTGAAGCCGTAGAAGAAACTTTGGCAAACAATGGCGTAGCTTTGATTTCTTGCTTTGCTATCGCTAGAACGCAAGAGATTATCCTAACTTTGGATGAGTATGAGTTGGGTTGTCCGATCTACTTGGACGGTATGGGTAAGAAAGCAACGAACATAATAAACTCCTACCCAGAGTTACAGAGAGAGTACAACAGTGTGAAAAAGGCATTGGTAAGACTTGAGGTAAAGTCGATAACCAATTCCGCGATGAGGAAAAAAATCATTAAAAAACCTTGTGCTATCGTTACAACTAGTGGGATGTTGACTGGAGGTCCTGTTACCCATTACATAGAGAAAATGTTCGATAGGGAGGAATGCACCCTGATTTTAACTGGTTTTCAAGTTCCTGGCACAGAGGGAGCAACTCTTTTGGAGACAGGAAGGTACATTCATGAAGATCTGGATTTAGAACTGAAGATGTCTGTCAGGAAGTTCGATTTTAGCTCTCATGCATCAAGAACAGAGCTGTTCAATTTTGTGAAGAGAACGAACCCAGACAAAGTCTTCTGCGTACATGGAGACAACACTCAAAGGTTTGCACAAGAATTGAGAGAAGAACACGGTTTTGATGCTTTGGCTCCTAAAGATGATAAGATCTATACTGTAGAATAATCAGTCTAAAAAAAGAAAGAAGAAAAGAAAGCGAACAATTTAATCCTACTTTTTCTTGTAAGCTAAGTCGTATATGGCTTTCAAAGCTACTAAGACTGCTGCCGGTGCGACAAAAGTTCCAATACCACCTAGGATTCCTGCTATGTAGTCGCCTACCACCAACAAGCTTGTCCATTGAGTTACTGTATTGGTTGCCAAAAGTGCAATAGCGGCTATGAGGAAATTTGTTGCCTCTTTTTCCGTAATGTTAGCGAACCCCACGATCAACCCGATTATCACTAAGATCGCTGTTATGTAACCCTTGTAGCCTACCATGACTTGTCCGAATAGTCCTAAGATTATCGCTAGTATTACTCCTATTATGAAAGCCCAGCTTCCATAGTTGGCCATTTTTTACACCTATTTTATTTTTTGTTTTCGTCTTTTAAAGGTTTCATTTTATTTAAAAATATAAATACTTTTCAGTAGTAACAAACATTTATAAGTTTTTCGATACTTTAGAGTAGTAACATTTTAAATACTACTACTGCAAAATAGTAACATATGAAAATGGAACCAAGAGAGATCATAAAGACATGCTCAACGCATTACAATATCTGGAAGAATGAAGCTTTAAAAGCCGAGACTCCGGAGGAGATAAAAAAATTCTTGAGTAAGGCATTTTTTTGGCTTGAATTGCAGAACAATCTCTTGATGTTATGGGTTATAGAGTCAACAATGGGAAACGACCCAAAAATCAAGGAAAAATTAGAGAGGGCTCAGTTAAGTATCAACAAAAAGATATCAGATTATGCTTCTGAAGTCTTAAAAGATTTGGGAAGATAATTTTCATCCCCCTCTTCTTCTTTTTTTATTGACGATAAAAATAACCTATAAAACTCCAATATTTATTTCATGATAATCATAGACGGATCTATAGGCGGAGGTCAATTACTTAGGACAGCAATAGGACTTTCAGCATTAACATCAAAACCTGTCAAGATCATCGATATAAGAAAAGGGAAAAAAGGAGGTAAGCCTGGTTTAAGACCCCAACATCTCATGGGAATTAAAGTCTTGGGTGAATTTTGCAAAGCCGAGATAAAGGGTTTGGAAGAATCTTCTCTTGAAGTTGAGTTCACACCCAAAGAATTTAAAGTCTGCGATAGAAGAATTGATATTGGCACAGCAGGCAGCATAGGTCTTCTCCTTCAAACTATCACTCCACTCTTGATTTTCAACGATAAACCTATTACTCTCGAAATAATCGGCGGGACAGAGACGAGATGGTCTCCCACCATCCAATACATAAAATACGTGACTTATCCAATTCTGAACATGATGGGGACAGATTTGAGTCTGGATATAATCAAGCATGGTTATTACCCGAAAGGAGGAGGAAAGGTAATAGTCAGATCCAAACCAACGAAAAAATTGATTCCGTTCAATCGTTTAGATAGGGGGGATATCCTTAACATTCAAATCTACTCTGTCTGTGGCAGTTTGCCAAAAGATATAGCAGAAAGGCAGGGTCGATCGGCATTGAGGACGATTCAGTATCATTATCCCAACACAGAAGTTTTCATGAGTTATAAATCTGTCGAATCTTTGAGTCCTGGGACTAGCATAACTTGTTATGCTGTTTGCGAAAATTCTATCCTTGGGGGAGATTGTCTTGGTGAAAGAGGAGTGAGAGCAGAGATTGTAGGGGAGAAAGCAGCAGAAGAACTGTTAAAATCTTTAAAATCTGGGGCTGCCTTGGATAAGTTCATGGCAGATCAAATACTCGTCTTTCTTGCCTTAGCTAAGGGTGAATCTCGAATTAAAGTTGAGGAAATAACAGATCATTGTCGAACGAACATTCAAGTTATAGAGGAAATATTGCCGGTTGAATTTAAAGTCGATAAAGACAAAAGAGAGATTTCTGTAGAGGGGATTGGTTTTAAGGCTTAATTCTCCTTATATTCGACGTCAAACCCCATTTTCATGAGTCCGAGTCTTATACCGAGGGGTAAATCCTTCTTAATCCTAACCTTTTTCAGGTTTTTATCTTTTCTTAATCTTTCTATGTTTTTTAACCTATCTTTATTCAACCTCGTCAACATATCTCTCAACCCTTTAACATCCTCAGAATAGGAAGTATATGCCATTATTAGGTTTAATTAGTATTTATAGTTTTGAGAATATGCCAGTCAGAATATTTAAACATTTATTCACATACTATAATCATGATCCTGAAGAGTTTGAGTGAAGGAATAAGGTTTGCTTTTTCTCCAAAAGTTATCGTACCTTATTTGATTCTCGACTTGATAATTGGTTACACTTTAATTCAGTTTTTTATGGGAATCTTTGATCTCATCACGATGAGACCTGGAATCTTTGGTATTTTTCTTTTTCTGGGCATTTATTTACCAATTTTCATCCTAATCGGCTTAGTCTACTTATGGGTCAATGGAGCAATAATAGATCAAGCAAAATACTATCCAAAAAGAAGATCTCTAGCCAAGAGTTTTGGGTATTCTGGGTCAAGGTATTTAACTCTGCTCTGTGCCTCGATTCTCTATGGTATAATAATTGCTATAGCCTCTTCTCCACCTTATATCGGCTCTCTTATATCTTTTGTCGTTAGTCTATTCCTTTTCTTTCTGTATCCAGCGATAATAGTCGACAGAAAAGGATGCATAGATTCTTTCAAGAAGAGTTTCAACATTTTCTCCAGGTATCCTTTGGAGACTTTTGTTACTTGGTTAGTAATGGGGATAATAAGCTTGATAGTAGCTGCAATTTTTGCTTCACCTTTACTGTTCTTTGTTATAGGTTGGGTGGGTATGCCTAGATTGCTAACTCCAGTTGGAGTTGAACCACAAACTACGATTAAAAATTTATTGCCTATAATCTCTGACGCAGTTCGTTCTCCCTATTTCATCGTCTATTTGTTCATACTCTGTGTTGGCTTATACTTCAGCCTTCCGAGTAGGGACACGGACAAGACTGTACATCCATGCTAGAAAGATTGAGTTATGATTTTCCAATTTTCTGAGTTTAAAAGTAACGGATCAGGAAGACTAACGTACCAAAGAATATTCCAGTAGGATTGCGTGACCATAATCGAATGGTTTTCTCATCAAAAAATCCACAAAGAGAGATGGGATAAACGTTATGATAGCTACGGTCCTTTTAAAAAATATTTAGAGAATCAATAGTTTTTTTAAAAAATTGTTGCAGATGTATAATTTTGACGAGAAACATTTAAATTAGACAAATTCATAAATTTAAAGAAGGGGGCAAAATGAAGAAAGATTTTTTAAGCATCGATGACATAACAAAAAATGAAATCTTTAATGTCCTAGACTTGGCAGTTGAATTGAAGAAAAAACCAATCAGAAACCTATTGAGTGGAAAAGTATTGTGTTTATTGTTCGAGAAACCTTCCACGAGAACGAGAGTATCGTTCGAGAGCGGCATCAATCAGCTAGGTGGAAGTGCAATCTACCTAGACGCTACTACTACCCAAATATCAAGAGGAGAGAGTGTAGAAGATACAGCAAAAGTTCTTGATAGGTATGTTGATGCGATAATAGCAAGAGTATTCTCACACAAAACGTTGGAAATAATGTCAAAGCACACCAATGCACACGTCATAAATGCACTATCTGATTTGGAACATCCTTGTCAGATTTTGTCGGATCTTCTGACCATAAGAGAAAGATTCCATGATTTCGAATCTTTGAAGTTGGTTTATATTGGTGACGGAAATAACGTGTGTAATTCCTTAATTCTAGGCTGTGCGAAGGTTGGAATAGATATCGCTGTTGCTTGTCCGAAGGGATACGAGCCAAATAGAAACACCATTGAATTAGCAAGAAATTATACGAAAGTATCAAAGTCCAGAGTCATCGTAGGGACAGAGCCTAAAGAAATGGTAAAAGATGCAAACATAATCTATACAGACACTTGGGTTTCGATGGGTCAAGAAAGTGAAAAAAAGGAACGAATTAGAATTTTTAAACCAAAGTATCAAATTAACAATAAACTATTTAAAATTGCTGCATCAGATGTAGTTTTTATGCATCCATTACCTGCCTATAGAGGAAAAGAAGTGACTTCGGATATCATCGACGGGCCACGTTCAATAGTGTTTGATCAGGCTGGCAATAGACTTCCAGTACAAAAAGCATTGTTAGTTAAGATGATGGTTTCAGGGCGTGGGCCCCTCAGCACTCGACTGTAGCCCTAACCATTTTTTTTGTTATATTCAACTTCTACCTTATGCTTTCCAGGAGGATACTTCTCGAGTTTAATGCTCATCGTTGACCTAGATTCTCCAGGCTTTATATTCTCGAAATGGAAGTATTGGCTTTCATCAACACCATCGATGAAAAGTTTTATACGATCGCTATCCAAAGTCTTATCTATTTCATTGACCAAATCAATCACTATCCGTCTGTTGACACAAGAAGCAGATTTTATCGAGATCGGCATCATATGTGATGTTAAAATATCTTTAACATAATCAAGGGACAACCTAGTCACGTAAGCCGTAACGCTCCCGACGATTATCAAAGGAATGATGAACACTGATACAGTCGCTTTAATGAAGGAAATCTCGTGTAAGGTCGACATTCCTATTATGTTTATTACAAGAGACCAGAGCCACATGACAGCCGAACGGGCGAGAGACTAAATGGATTATCCCAGCGTAGATGAAGTTGAATAATAGGCCTCCACTGGCAAGGGACAGGAATGAAGTGATGAAGAGTATTATCGATAACAGAATCCCACTCGCCTCGTAGGGAAAGTTTATCGGTATCTTGAAGATGAAAGCTATCACAGTGAATTCTATGGCTGGGATTAATGACATCAGTACCCAAAACCTGCAGAGTGGGAAATAGTCCTGTGGACCAGCATCCTCAAAAAATTCCTTTGTCTTGAAGAGTATGTCTCTAAATTCTTCGAACATTTAATATCCTTTTGTTTTTTGCATGAAAAAAAGTTATCATTTTCATAGACTGTATCTACTTGGAATTTTTACTCGTGTTAAAACTATTATTATAAAGATAAAAGCAGCCAACCCAATTATAGGAATATAAGTTGACAAGAAGAATCTTTCTGCTCTTGATATTTTCTTCATATCTATATTCAAATCTTCACTAGGACTACTCTCAACGAACTTCCATCTGTAATAGTAATAACTGGCATCCTCTGCTTTTTCTCTCCCAGGAATGCTTGCATAATTTATCGTATACTTGTTAGGAAGTTTTACATAAATGGCAGTGTAGGATATATTATCAAACCATGTCTTTCCTGTTCCCAAAGGATAGTAATATCCAAACCTTTCATCATTCGTTATATCTTCTATCCACTTGACAGTGATTCTTTTAAGCTCATAAGGTGGGATTTCTAACTCGATGACGTAGCCATAATCTCCCATGTATGCTTCATAAACAGATTCAACATCAGATGCACCAGCAAGCCTTAGAACTGTACTTTTAGATTGGAATGAATGCTTAGATAAACTCACCGTTGAAAGTATGTCAGATACTTTTCCTTCAAAACTACCCACTACATCAGTTGTGATTTGAGTCTGTGTTACTTGAGATTTTATCGATGCCTCTACATTTTGAGCTATACTGGCTATCGCTGGGGCCTCTTTTGTCGTTAATAATCTTCCTCCGTAATAACCATACCAGTATCCTGGTTCTTTTTTGAATGGTTGATCCAATTCCCATATATTTAAGCCAGTGCCACCGACTTCGACTGACTTCGGCATGTTCTTGAAAGGAATTATTATCTTTACCATTTCTTTCGTTTTACTTGCCAAGTAGATTTTATTTACAGAAAAACTTCTATACGCTACATTGCTTCTTATCTCGATCGTGTTATATTGCCCAGGCTTAAGATAGGATGATATATCAACGAATTGGGGTTCAGAAATTTTTTCATTCTTCATGAATTGACAATAAGTATGTTTTTTCTCGTATGGAATGCGAACGAGTTCTACAGGACGAGCCTTTGTTAACTCTTCAGTCATAACAGTTTTTGTTAAATTTTTAATAGGATGGCAATAACAATCAGATCCACATGTAGTTCCAACTGGACAAACATTACCATAAATATCCACTACATTTGTTTGTCTACATTCACAAGTGCCTTCTTCACATTGCCCTATGCAACATTGACCTGTCATACAACCATAAACATTTGAAGGACATGTACCAGTCCAAGATTTGTAATTATTTCCTGTTCCACTCCAGTGAAAATCTATACCAAGATTGTCACAAGCTTGAGAACATTGAGCATTATTTGTACACTGCATAGGAGTGTAAAGATATACAGTATTCTCGTTTATACTTATTTTCACTGGTGAAATTTCAGTCCAATAATAGCCAAGATCATAAGAATTAATACAAAGATTTTTTGGTTCAAAATCAGAAGGTAAAAGAAATGTCTTCAGCCAGAAAGGATTCATCTCATTTATGTTAATAGAGTTATCGAGAACAGAAAACACTGTTTCTGGCCTATTCCTAATTCCAAGATCCAATGTCGTGAGGATTTCTCCGTCTCTTACTTCTACCGATACAATTTGATGTTCTTCCCTGATTTGAGGCCTTATACTGGGATGAGGCATCCCATCTGCTTTAACTATTGGCTGAATTATTAATAGACAAAGTACTCCCAACAGAAAAAAATTTCTCATAATGATTAATCAATTTCTCACAATAAAAGTTTTATATCGACTCTTTCCCATTAAATATATAAAGAAACGGAGGTATGGGAGTGTTTAGAGAGTTTTTCGACAGAGAGAAATTATTCAAAGGGTTGGCAGACAGGGTCAAATCTAGACTAATTCTCCAAGAAATCGTCATATACACAATCGTGTCCTTGGGTATCTATGGTCTTATTTATGGCTACTTCGTGAACAACATGGATGTCGATTGGGCTTTGAGAGACATGATAAAATATCCAGCAACGTTCTTGTTAACAATCCTCTTTTCATCACCAGCTTATCATTTTCTTGCGATAATGCTAGGCTGTAAAGGGGGTTACAAAGAAACTATAGCGATAATGCTCGCAGGCATGTTAATGATGAGTACTTTCACCCTAGTGTTCGGTGGTATTCTATTGACATTGATGGGAATAAACAAAACTGCGTATGGAATCTTGCAAGCGACTAATGGAGGAGTCATTCTACTAGGTTGCTTACTCGGAGCAGTATATTTTTACTATGGTCTCAGAATAACTCATCAATTCAACGATAGTCAAGCAATAGCTCTAGTCTTGATTTGTGGGATCATATTTATGGTAATGTTACCACAAGCTACAGGTTTGATAGGTCCGTACTCAGTTGGAGAGTATGAAAGATACGGGTTCCTGGAAGGGATGTCAAGAATTTGGGGCACTGCTCAGATGACTAAGGCAATAAAATGAATCAGACCTCTCAATAAATGTCAAAATATTTAGAGAGTATTGAGTAAATTTGCCCAGTAGGAATCATATCAATGGGAGTTCTATAAGTATAGAGAATACTAGTCAACCAGAAAAAAGCGATTGCACCCATTATTATAACGACTATTATTATGGGGATCAGTATCACCAAGAATGCCCTGCTCATGCTGATATCGTGCAATATTGAAAGTCCTTTTATGAACAAATATAAACTGTAAAAAGACACAAGCCAACCAACATAAGGAATCCAACCAATTACTAGAGTAGGAGTGCTGCTGTAAACTGTAACTTTGTATGTTGCAGAGTAATCGTTCTTACCTCCAAACATCTTAGTGAATAAATGCATAATACCCGCAGAAATGAAGGGGCCGATCATAAGACCAACGAACGTAAATCCACTCCTTATCAACGATCCGAAGCCGAAGATGCCGTAGACAGGTATTATAGAAGGGTAACCAATTCCATAAAAAATTGAAAACAAAAAATAACTCAAGAACAAAGAAGAAACAAAACTCATTATAGTGTATCCGATCGAGAGAATTATTAGGTATTTGAATGCTTCAATAATTCCAACTTCAGCCTTTATTCTCTGATAGAACATGTTTGGATTTAACGACGCTGTCTTGACTTTTTCGATGAATGTCATTGCTTAAAGTTTATATTTTCTGTTTATAAATTTTCATTTCTTCCCTTCGCGCATCCAAACTCTGGTAACTTTCATCTGATGGCTTCTCCAGTTCCCTCCAATTTTTTCAAAGTATTCTCTTTCTTTCTCAGTAGCAATCTTATGGGCATCAGTGTCCTCGTCTAAACCATATTTTTGGGCAACGAATTTTTCAATCACTTCATGAACTGCAATGGCATCTCTATTTTTCTTTCCCTTCAGGTCGTCATCGATGTAGACTTTATCCCTTGTCTTAGCCCAGCTCCCCACGAACCATTCATGCCTTTTAATAACTATTTTATTCTTTATCTTCTCTCCATCATACTCCAGAGAAATCCAGTCGTTCTTTATCTTTACGTTCTTTACTTTTTCTCTCATCAAACTCTTGATCAAGTATCTGGTGAACCTTTTTTTCCTTAATCTTATCTTCATTTGAGATCCTTCACTACATCCTCAAAAATATATAGCCCATGATCCGCGACATCTTCTTTTATTATCAAAGGTGGTGCGATTCTAATAGTCTTGAAACCGCAACCTAGCAGCAACAACCTTTGTTTGAAGGCTTCTTGAACAACAAAATCTCTCTGTTTTTCATTCTCAAACTCAACTCCGATCATTAAACCCAATCCACGGACATCGACGATTTTTTCTGGATATTTTTCTTTCAATTCATTCAACCGTTTCATGATGTAATTTCCCATATTGTTTGCATTCTCGATTAGTTTTTCTTTCTCTATAATTTCTATCGTTTTTAAACCAACAGCTAAATCAATCCTGTGTCCACCACCCCAAGTAGAAGAGACGGCTCCGGGTTCATTTGGATCGTATTTTTTTGATGATACTACTGCGCCCACTTGCAAAGACTTGCCAGCAGTCATTATATCCGGCTCAACTCCATAATGTTCGAATGACCACCACTTTCCAGTTCTTCCTATTCCTGATTGTATCTCATCCATTATCAAGGGTATATCATGTTTTTTTGTTACTTCTCTCAACGTTTTTACGAATTTTTTACTCGCCGGTCTGTATCCTCCTTCGCCTTGTACACATTCGACGATGACAAAAGCAGGTTCTGCCTCTCTTTTTATCAATTCTTCTAGCTGATTTATGTCTGGATCGTTATCATCCGTGCAGAACTTTAACAGCTCGTTGTTGACTTCAGGATAATTCTTCTTCTGAACAGCTTTGCTGTCCGTGAAAGACAGAGCACCGATAGTCCTGCCATGGAACGCTCCGAAGAATGATACCCCTGCCAAAGGTCCTTTCTTCCTGTAAGCAAACTTTATAGCATTCTCAACAGCCTCTGCCCCGCTGTTTGTGAAGAGAACTCTTGTCAAGTTTCTTGGAGTTATTTTAAGAATTTTTTCAGCTAATTTAACTTGTTCTTCACTGAAAAACTCCTGGCCCGCGATTTTATGAGCACTTATTTGACCAAAGTTTCTTATAACCTCCATCACTTCTGGATGTCCGTAGCCAATGTTACAAGTACAGACGTTAGAGTTGAAATCTAAGTAAACATTCCCATCTACATCTTCAAGAAAGCAACCTTCCCCTTTTTTGATCACGAGTGGATAAGCGAAAGTCGTCTCAATACAGTATTTTTTAGTCCTTTTAACGATACTTTTTGCTCTGCGTCCTGAGAAGATTCTCCAAAACATAACATAATATTAGTTTCTGATGAATTAAATCTTAAAAATGCTCTTTACTTTCAAGCCTTTTTCTCAACCTAAACTTTATTGCTTTAGACCTCAACGTTTTTCTCTTGTGTTTTCTTGGCATTCTATCAACATTCTAAAAATTGTTTCTCGAATTCCTTTAAATAACTGACGAGTTTCTTTATATCCGCGAACAATTTTTCTACTGTTTGAATGTGTGTTTTTTTTCCTCGGTATAAAATCACTCTAGGACTTCTATCTTCAAATTGCCATTCTTGAAACTCTTGTCTGATATTTGTGCGTTAGGTCTAATTGGAATGAGTTTAAAGTATGCCTTATCTCCAGCAAAAGCTTTTATCTCCAAAGATTGTTCAAGTTTTCTTATTTCAATATCCTCGGGGTTCTTGACATCGGATAACTTAATGTTAATAGTTTCTCTATTTCCAACTCTCTCTATTTTCGTCTCGGGTTCCTCTGTCATCTTTGGAATTCTTACTTTTTTTTCTGGCTTTTCTTCTTTGACTTCTTCTACTTCTTCTTCTACACCTAGCCTCCTCTTAATCTCAGGTTCGAGCTTCTTGTATTCTCCGGTAGTCTTGACATCAACCTGGGGCTTCATCCTCCCGCTTCTTATCGTAATGCTTATGCCACCACTCTTGAAGGGAGATTCTATGTCAATCCTTGGGAATTTAAGGAATCTCGGACCAAAGACTTTGTCTATCCTCTCGAATTCTCTTTCTATGTCCTCGAACATATCATAAGGTTTTTTCTCTCTCACGCCCTCTCCACAGTAAGGACAAACTATCCAATCGTTTTTCAACCCTTTCCCACATCTTCTACATTTTTTCGACTCGAACATTCTATCTAATCTTTACCTCTTTACCTTTTTTAACTTCTTTCTTCTTCATTCTTATAGTTAACACTCCATCTTTAAATTCTGCATCCACTCCTTCTGGATCGACTTTAACTGGTAGACTCATGAACCTTCTAAGAGTTCCCATAGCTCTCTCTTGTCTGTACATAGTTTTTGTCTCGACTCTCTTCTCCCTCCTTTTCTCTGCTCTTATATCGATCGTGTCTTCTGTTACATGAATCCTGACATCATCTTTTTCAAAACCTGGTAAATCTGCGTATAATACTAGCTCACCATCAGTATCGCTAAGATCTATAGGAAAACCCTCGTATCTTAACTCTTCTCTAAATTCTCTCCACGGCCTTCTGAATGGACTCCATGCATCCCTAATCATTCTTATGATGAATTCTCTCAATTTTCTTTCTTCTTCCCACGGGTCCCAATCTTCAAAAACCATAACATCACCCCAATTTTAGTGTATTTAAACACTAATTTATAGATGATTAGTATTTATATTTAACATAGCGTTAGATTTCGTCAAGTTTTACAAGTATACCTTTCCAAATCTCTCATTCGTGATATTTGAGAAGCACACTTACGAAAGGCAAGGACATCGGTATATTCAACTTTCAGAAGAACAAATTAAAGATGCTTATGAGAAAGTTAGACATGTAATTTCTTGTGAACCAAGTTCTTCTGTGGTTTTCGCAGTGTTACCTGAGTTAAGTATAGATAGTAAAGACAAAGTAATAGTAATTAATTCTGGAAAAGGACTTATTTAGATATTTTAATTAACTTAACAAATACTATAACATGGTAATCCCTATAATCATCGGAATAATCTTGTTCCTAATAGCAATCTACATCGGTTTTAAGATATTGAAAAACATTCTGATGGGAATAGTCTTCATAGTCCTGATTGTTATAGCATCTTTTTTAATCTTCGGCTCGATCCCAAATTTTAGAGAAATCCCATTCATAGGCAAATTTTTTCCAAAAATACCTACGACTCCTCAGGAAGTAATAATAGCTATAAAGGACATATTCTACAGCATTGACATCTTAGAGGTAAACAGAGATTCACAGAACAATCTATTAATCGCAGTCGCTAACACCGGTAAGCTTGAAGTCTCTAACACAACAATTTTTATCGACAATCAAACTACCAGCATAACCAATAAACCCAAAGATCCCCTAAAATCTGGAGAAGTTACTATAGTTCAAACAGACTGGAATAAAGACTTTTCTGAGATTTCAGTCCAGACTAAACAAGTGAATGCGACTTATAAGCCTAAATAAAAAAGAAAAGGGTCAGGTTTCCCTGTAGATTTGACCGTAAAGACTGTAAGCTATCACTCCGCTCACAAAGATGGCTATCGCTAAACCTAAGACTGGTATGAACGCGAGTATTGCCACGGCAATCGCTGTGATTATTATCGTCACTATCCAAACCACAAAATACTTCCCTGTCAACGCTTTCTTCAAGACTATGCTTAGCCTGAATGCTTCACTGAATTCGTTTGTTTTAATGTAGTTTAGAACAGCTATCGGTGTTAAATAGAATGCTATTATCAACAGAATGAATGCTAACAGAATGACTGGTGCTAGAGTCATCAGTGTTGGAAGAGCCATTGCCCAGTTTTGTGAGATTATTTGACTTATCACTTCAGATGAGACTTCGCCAGTTTTCATCTCACCCAACAGTTCTGGCGTTATTATTGAACTAAGGAAGCCACTAATCAAAGTCATTATCCTAAACTCTGCTCCCACTATGAACACAACGATGGCTGGAATCGCGTATATGAGTAATATTATGTCTGATAATAGTCCCTTGACGAAGAGATTGCCCCAATTCTTCCACTCAGGCATGGTTTTGGAAGGCTTGGTTTTACCCATTCCAGAACTCTCTAGTATAAAACCCTTTGCAATCCAGTGTACGATTGGAATCAAAGTCAATACTATGCCAATCACTAACTTTGCAAGGTCAGTGAAAGGTTTCCTTATAGCCTCTCCATAATTTACCATTCTTCTAACCCCTCCTTAATCTTGTTTTTTAAATTTTGCCTTTAATAAATGTTTACAACATTCAAGGATATTCTTTTGTCGTCATCAAGAATATTCCCAGTATTCCTTTTATGACTATGATTATCCCCAATACTCCAAATATCCCGTATACACTTCCATAGAATATCAAGAGTAAACAAACAGCACTCATGATGTCAACTACGCCTCTCCAGTCGAAGAAGTTTTTTCTGATCATATTAGTAGCTAAGGACCAGACCCCCAAGCAGAAATAGAAGAATGTTAGAAATGCAACAACAGAGTTTGAGGAAAGATGCCAACTCCTACTGAAGAAGATGATTATTCCAGCGATTATGTCAACCATTCCTATAAGGACAACAGCAACGTTATTGCCTTCTCCCTCAGTGAAATAGTAGGGCATTCTCTCTAAAAATTATTTTCTCTTCCTGGAACAAAAATCTATCTAATTAACTTACATATCCCATAGCTTCTTCATTCGACATATACTTGAAAGTAAAGGAAGCATCTTCCGTCAAAGCATATTTATCGCAAGCAACTTGTGCATACTCATCATTCACATAATACATCCATGAATGCGTTGAGTTCTGAGCGACACCATCTATCGATGTCACAAATTTACCCATACCAGCATATTCTTTATATTCTACAGTTGCAATACTCTTCAAAACTTCGAATACTGTTGTACCATTCTGAACTTCTACTCTTTTATTCTTTTCTGAAGTACCAAAATCTATCCTTGCTTCTACCCTTATCTTTTCTGGATATCTTTCTGAAGTAAAGGTAAGGTACAAGTTTATTGCCAGGCTTGCCAATACCACTATCAACAGTCCTGAGACCAAGTATCTCTTTTTCAATCAAACCCCCCCTCAGTTTTTTTATCTGCTCTTTGAACTCATAGAATGAAATAGAGAATCCCAAGCTGCTAGTCAAGTGTACAAAAGAGAATGGAATGCTGGTTATTATGTAAAACAGCAGGAAAGGAAATGCAAAAATTGCTCCCATCCCGACTGTCACGATTATTTCATAAACGATTATCCCGATGAACGTCGATATCAAAAATTTTATTCTAGATTTCTTTCCCGATTTTCCGATTAAACCACCGATGAAACCTGCTAAACCCGCGCCTAGGCATTGAAATATAGTCCAGGGGCCTTGAAGACCCCAAACAAGGAAATTAGACAAATAAAAACCAACCACACCAGAAATGAAACCAGAAATCGGGCCAAGTAAAAAGCCAGTTAATATCGTCAAAGGTGTCAGAGGTTCAACACTCGGTATAAATTGGAATGCAGCCCTTCCTAAGATTCCTAAAGAAGTTAAAGCCATGATTAACAACAATTTTCTTTTCAGAGAATACATCGTCCTTTGGGTAGATAAAAGCAAAGTTTTCTGTTCACTCTTTTGTTTTAATTCTTGTTCCATGATATAATCATGGATAAATTATCCAGTTTTAATTTTTTAAGTCTTTTGATCATAGAATATACATGATTAACATATTCAAAGGTTTGATAGATGTAAGAGCTTCTTATTCCTCTGTTGATATAGTTAAGATTCTTTTTTTACTCCCTGAAAAACCCATGGGCAGGCTTAGACTGATGAAAGAGTTGGGGCTAGGAGAGGCCACGACCAAAACGCTCATAAAACGTTTAAAAGATAGCAGACTGATAAAGAGTTCAACAAAAGGTAATTTATTGACAAAAAGAGGAAATGCGTTGGTGAAAAAAATTCTTGAAAAAATTTCAAGGCCGATAGAAATAACTGCTAACGAATATTCTGTGGGAAAATACAGCACTGCCATCCTAGTCAAAAATTCTTCGAAAAAAATCAAATTCGGAGTAGAACAGAGGGATGAGGCCATAAAAATAGGAGCCAGTGGTGCAACTACTTTAATCTGCGAGAATGGAAGATTAATCTTTCCTGGATGTAATAAGGATATAGGCGATTTAGAGCAAGTTCTCCGTGAAAAATTCAGGATAAAAGATGGGGATGTGATAATAATCGGTTCAGCGTCTGACAGAAAAAAGTCAGACGATGCTTCTATAGCAGTTGCTTTATCTTTGACTTAAAAATCAGATCATTGAGATGACATAACATTCTCGAGAATTTTACTGTAAATGTTTCTGGAATTCAATATGAGACATATGTCTCATCATGAAAAAAAGCCACTATCTTCATGATCTTCAAGACAATGCTTGAGAACAAGGGCCTCCTTTCATTAATCTGAATGTTACTACATCTCCATCTTTAAGAACATAATTACTCACTCCAACATTTGCTAATTTTCCGTTCACGTAAAACTCCCAATTAGCTCCGTTATAGCCGTTTGGTATACCATCTATTGATGTGATAAGTACTCCATACCTCTTGTCAACGCTAAAACTAAACCTATAACCTGATCTCCATAAAAGATCGAGAACAGTCTCGCCAGTTCTCGCGCCTTGCAACGCAATTATCCTATAAACTGTTAATTGTCTGCTTTCTTGAGCTTCAGGCAATTGAACCCAGGTTAATTCACTTTCAAAGAATTTTTGTGGGTTTTCATAATGTACGGATTCTCCCATTTCCTCGTATGAAATTTTCATGTCGTAACCCCCATCGTTCTTTAACGTGTTGAACTTCTTGTCGTATGTTTCCTTGTAAACATCAAATTCTTGTGGTATTTCGATGGATTTGATCTGCGGAGTGGATTCTTCTTTAACATGGATATCATCAACAATTTGCTTGGATTGAATTGCTCCTGCCGAAAAAAGCTTAGCATGCATTTTTTGTCTATCTATGATTTCAGGCTTCTCGAATGGTCGTGCTGTTTCTTGGATTGGTAGATTATAAACGAGTGTAAGAACATCCCTCTCTAATTCTTTCCGAAGTTTGTATGTGTTTCCTATTTTTTCAAGCCTCCTCTTCCTCTTTCTTTTCTCGACTTTGAACTTTATCATTTTCTTCTCTTCATCTATTTCTATTTCCATTCCTCTTTCTTCTTGTTCCAGTTCTGTCATTACAAGCGATCCAAAAAGTTTTGATAAGGCTTCTCTCAGAGGATTTTTCTCTTCAGAAACAAAATCTTCAAACTTTACTTCTGGCTCAAAAGGATCCTTGTTTTTAAAAACTAATTTTTGCATTTTTAGAACCTGGACAAATTATCCATATTTAGATTTAAAAGAATTTGTATAATTTTTTAATCAAAAATCAGTAGAACGGCAAACACATATTTCTTATGCCAGTATTTCCTTTCATCAATTCTCTTATCTCTACTTCAATCACATCGAATCCAATCATCTTTAATTTTCTGTTTATGTCTGACCTAACGTTCACTATCTTGTTATCGTCAATCTGTAAGAAGTTTAGTCCCATCTCGTTCACTTGTTTTTTCGTAGCAATCATTAAATCATATTCTCTCTCCTTCAAGATATTGTACAATCGATCGTAAGCTAATTCTTCATCGATGATGGCTATATCGTTCAGTGTGTTGAATTGTGTGCTAGAAATATCCATCTCTATCGGTGTCACATCTATTTTAAGGATTTCTTCCAGATGTTTTATTCCCTCTTCATTCGACCTTGGCCCTAAGATAGCGAAGGCATGACTTTTATCGATGAAGAACAAATCACTTCCTTCCAAGAACCCAGGAGCGAAGATGTGACCGAGTATTTTTACTCCGAGTTCTTTAAGCCTTATCTTAACCATCTGTTCTTCTCCTCTTCTGATAGACTGAGACAAATGGCATGAGACAGCTTTACCGTCTAAAACTACCGCAGTGTCTCTGAGGATGTAAAGTCTTGGTTTGTTTTGAGTTATTCTCCTCAAATAATGCACTTTAACGCCCTCATCCTGGAGGGTTTTCACGAGTTCGTCATGCTCTCTCTGCATGATAATCAACCTTGGAAAATCGATAAATCCCCATTTGCTGGGTTTATACTCTACTACATTTATCTCATTTCCAGGTTTGTGGACAAGAATTTCTCTGACTTTCAATCTATCACTGATAAGAAAAAGAAAGCTTAAAGATAAATGCGTTTCTGATAGACTTTTTAGCGATGTTTAAATCGATTCTTTTCGTTTTGATAGAAAATCGAACCTTAGACAATTTTATACCTTAAAATCGCTCCAATCCCACCAATCTCTTTGAACTGTTCACCTTCTCTGCTGTCTATCGAGATTATCTCAACTTCTGATCCCAAACTCTTTGCCCTTTCGGATAGCATTTCAATCAAATCTTTCTCCTCTTCTATCGTCATCTCTTTTCCGCACTTAGGACATTTTTCTACCCTGTCAAGGTTGACATCCTTCTCAACGCTGTATCCGCATGAGCAAGTCAGCTTTGCTCTGGTCCAATTGAACCCTTCTGAAATCAATAGAGTCTTGACTGCTCCATAATCTAATGCATGCTCGACTTCCTCTAAACCATAAACAGATAAGCCATCATCTTTCTTCAGATGCTCGAAGAATTCCTCCATTATGTGTCTTTCTTTGGTTGCAGATGCCTCTTGAATCAAAGATTCCCCTCTTTGAATAATTTCTTGTAGTCCTTGTATGCTAGTGTAGCTGGTGTCAACGACGCCCAAAACTTTATTCTGTAATCGATAATCCAAGTATTCACCTTCTTTGAACCTCTCTTTCAGAGGACCTGGGCCTCCGATTATCACACCTTTTAAATCTTTTTCTTCGCTGAAAATTTTTGATGCGACCTCTCCAGTCTTCTTCAAATGCTCATTCTTGGCTTCTTCTCTGATCCTCTGATAACGTTGTTGACTCCAACCCCCTTTACTCGTTTTTCCTGGCACTAAAGAGTCTATATGCTTTTCTAGAATCACTTTTTTACCTTTTAACAGTCCAATGTCAGAACCACTAGTATCAATGACGATTAGGCCATAAACTTCCCTTTCCCTGATCATGTCTTTCAAAGGGTCTAAGACAAAATTCTGGTCACACCAGTAAATCTTCTGAGCTAGTGGTTGAGGTGGTTCTACAGACCATAGTTTGATTTCAGGCTGTCCTTCTGTTTTTGAAACATTACCGCAGAATATGACTAAGCCGTTTGGTGGTGTTTTCTTGAACAATCTTAAGTGATTCATCGTTTTCTCCAATGCGTTTAAAACATTATGTCTTGTTGTTCTGGATTTAACGTTCTGAGTTAAAGCATACTCTTGTTTTAGCATGTTCATGATTTCTTGAATGTTGTGACCAGATGGGATATAGAGAGAAATTAATTCAGTATGTCTTCCCCTGAAAGTCTCTAGAGTCTTCAAGAGTTTTCTCAGCTTGACTAAAGATTCAGCGTTAAATTTGCGTCACCTCTGTTAATAATTTACACAAGCATTTTTATCTTTAACTGTTAAAAGTTATCCCAGTAAAATCGAAGATGTGAAAGGATACATTTTTATCCGAGCAGAAAAATTCGAGATAGATTAAAATTGAAGCTGATCAAACAGATAAGAACTTTATATCTACAGTATAGTCCTTAAATTAACCCCACTCTTCTCCAGATTATCCAATTCCTTCCAAGTCTGGTTGATATGGTCTTGAATGATCTTTATCTCTTCTTCTTTCAGGTGTTCAAACCTCTTCTGCATCCTCAAATAATTCTCAACAGGCATCAATTCTGTCGGTCTAAACATTTTCTTGAATTTCCCATCTTCTATCTCAAAAAGAATCCACATTCCAGTTTGAACAGCCAACCTAGCAATCTCTATGGTTTTGGAAGAATCAAACCCCCATCCCACAGGACAAGGAGTATGGATGTGAATGTATCTTGTTCCTTTTATCGACATAGCTTTCTTGATTTTATCCTGCAAATCTTTAGGATAGGCAATGCTCGCAGAAGCAACATACCCAGCACCATGCGCCACAGCGATCATCGGCACATTCTTCTTCCATACTTTTTTACCGATAGACACTTTACCATGAGGAGATGTGCCTGTACTTGCTCCAAACGGTGTTGCACCAGACCTCTGTATCCCAGTGTTGGCATAAGCCTCGTTATCGTAAGTTATTATCATGATATCATCATTCCTCTCCAAAGCTCCGCTTACTGCCCCAAAACCAATGTCTACAATTCCACCGTCACCGCCAAACGCGATCACTTGTGTGTGTTCATTCCCTTGTGCCCATAGCGCTGCCTTCACACCAACGGCAACAGAGACAGCGTTCTCAAACAGAACATGAATCCATGGGACTTTCCACGACGTCAACGGGTATTGAGTGGATGTTACCTCAAGACATCCTGTTGATTCACATATGATGACATCCCTCCCAGTTGCTTTTAACATATGTCTGGCTGCAAGGATGGAACCACAGCCTGCACACGTCCTGTGTCCTGGAGATATCAAATCATCATTCATATCAACCACACCACTTCTCCGTCCTTCATCTTCTTAGACTCATCGATCAATCTATTGATGTCCTTACTCTTGATGTCTGTTCCACCTAAACCTGCAACACATCCGACAACTTTTGGTCTATCTTTCAAACTATACAAAACATCACGAACTTCAGAAAAAACACTCCCAGAGCCAAGGCCGAGAGAGATATTCTTGTCGAGGACGATCACGATTTCTTTTCCTTTTAAGGCTTCAATCAAATCTTCTTTCGGGAGGGGTCTGTAGCATCTTATCCTCACTAAACCAGTATCCTTCCTAGAATCAACAACACATTTTATCGTCCCGCAGACAGAACCCATGGAAACTATAGCTATCTTCTTATCATTCTTGTATTCCTCTATCAGGCCGTTGCCATACTTTCTCTTGAACATCTCCCCGAATTCTTCATTGACTTCAGATATGATAATCTTTGAGTTATCAATAGCTAAGGAAAGTTCCTTTCTCAACTTGAAATAAGGCTCAGGATAGGTGAATGGTCCGAGTGTCATGGGTCTTGTTGGGTCCAAGAATGCATGGTTTGGTTTGTACTTTGGTAAGAATTTTTTAACTTCCACATCATCTGGCAATTCAACAGGTTCAACAGTATGAGTCAAGATAAAACCATCCATACAAACCATGACTGGTAAGAGAACTCTGTTGTCCTCAGCTATCTTGTAAGCCTGAATTATGGTATCGACAGCTTCTTGAACAGTCTCGACGTACAACTGGATCCATCCAGAATCCCTTTCAGAGATAGAATCTTGGCAATCATTCCAAATATTGATGGGTGAAGACAATGCTCTGTTAGTAACAACCATTACTACAGGTAACCTCATCCCTGCTATTGCAAATAAAACTTCATGCATCAACGCCAGACCTTGGGAGCATGTAGCAGTGAAAGCTCTTGATCCAGCTGCAACAGCACCAGCAACGCTTGATATCGCTGAAAACTCCGACTCAACTTCCAAAAACCTAGACTTAATTCTTCCATCAGCTATCAATTGAGCCAGTTCCTCGACTATATGAGTATCCGCGCACCATTCAAAATGAATGAATGCTTTGCGGTGTTATAGGATAGGCACTAACCACATCTGGCTTGCAAAGAAAGATAGCTTCCGCTACAACTTTGCTGCCTTCCATGATGTGTCTTACCATTATTTAACCTCCCTCTCACTTTTTATGGCTTTAATAGGGCATTCATTAACACAGATCAAACAACCCTTACAATAATCATAATCAACTTCAGCCTTTCTGTCCTCGTTTATCATTATACAACCCTCAGGACAGAATTGAACACAGATACCACAACCAGTGCATTTATCGATAACTATAGGCTTAAAAATTCTCCAGGATCCAGTCTTAACTTTTCTTGAACTCCCAACGTCTTTTATTACTCCTCCAGGTTCCATATCATCCCCTAATTTTCTCATAAGTTTGTTTTTCGGCTTCGATGTTTTTGTTGGCTATCTCTTCCGGAAATCTTTCCCTTATCACATCGATAACAGACTCCAATTTTACTATACCTGTAGCTCCTACTAATGCCCCAATCATCGATGTGTTAACGAAAGGTTTGCCGATGACTCTTAGAGCTATATCTGTTGCATCGACAGTCTTTACAGTAGCCTTCGTCTGTAGATTAACATCTTTGTTCGTATTAATAATTATCATTCCCCTCTCCTTTATGCCTTCATCGACATCGACAACATCCAAAAGAGTTGAATCTAAAACAACGACATAATCCGGGTTATAGACACGCTCTCTTGTTCTGATGAATTTTTTGTCTATCCTAGCAAAAGATGTGACAGGAGCACCTCTTCTCTCTGTTCCGAAGAATGGAAAGGCTTGGCAGAACTTTCCCTCCTTAAAGGCTGCGAGGGCGAGTAAGTAAGCACTGGTAACTACTCCTTGTCCCCCTCTTCCATGAAAACGGACTTCTATCATAAAAAAATCATCTTCAATTTCATTTTTATATGTTTTTGTATGGCTAAAAAGTACTAATTTTCATGCTAGAATAAAATCTTAAAAACAAATGAACAATAATAAATCATGGAAGAAAAAAGAGAAGAATACGTAAAAATTAAAAAATATTCAGGGCCTAAAACACCACTCAGAATAGGAATATCAGTCATCCTGTTTTTATCCTTTACATTCGGTATCATCTTTTTAACCCATACATCCATGCCAACAGGATATGTAGTTTCAGGAGTTAGTCCAAAAAATTGGATAGGACTGCCATTAGTAGTGATTCCCTTAATTCTCGTTTTATATTGGATAGTAAAATATAAATCTGCAAAAACCTGATGTTTAGGAATGAAATTCTTAGTCATAGGAAACATAACAAAAGATATCATTAGAACGAGAAAGGAAGAAAGATATGCTTTTGGTGGAATCGCTAGTTATGGTTCTATAACTGCCGCAAAATTGGGCTGTGAAACTCATGTCCTGAGTAGAGGCAATGATGAACTCATTGAATGGATTAAAAACTTGAAAAGTCATGGAATAAACGTTGAGTTACAAGAAAGTGAAGATGTTACTTGTTTCGTTAATGATTATACAGAAGGTGAAAGAAAGCAATATGTGTTGAGTGATGCTGGAAAGATAAATCATAAGCACTTTGGTAAGGTTGATGTCACTCTTCTAGGTCCTGTCTTCAATGAAATAACTCTGGAATGCGTAAAGAAAGCAAGAAAGGATTGTAAAATTCTTTCCTTGGATGTGCAAGGTTTTGTCAGAACAACTAAAAAAAGGGAAGTTATGAAGAAGTTTTGGAACGAGAGTGAAGAATTCTTAAAGTATATTGATTTATTGAAGGTTGGAAAAGATGAGATAAGTTCTGTATCGAAAGAATGCGATTATGAAAAAGTTTGCGAAGAATTGAGAAGTCTTGGGGTGAAAGTTGTTGAATTAACTCTAGGTGAAAATGGTTCGATAATAGCTGGGGAAGAAATTCATAGGATTCCTGCTTACAAGACTATTCTAGTCGACAAGACTGGTTCAGGAGATGTGTTTGCATCTGCGTTTGCAATAAGATATTCTGAAAGTAAAAATGCATTAGAATCTGGTTTGTTTGCTTCTGCTGCTGCCTCATTCGTCGTTGAAGATTTTGGAACGAGGAATATTGCAGGAAGAGAAAGAGTTATGGAAAGGTTTAAAGAACTAGCAAAACGATTTGGCCTTAAAGGATGAGAGAATGAAAATAAAAGCAATAATATTCGATGTTGACGGTGTACTTTTAGACAGTGATAGGATAATAATAGAACTATTTCAAAAAGTCGCTAGAAACTTCAAATTGAGGGTCCCAACAGATAAAGAAATAAAAGAAATGGCTGGTGTACCTTTAAATAAAAGCATAAAAATTTTCTGGCCTGATTTTGATGTAGACCTCTTTGCAAAAACATTCAGAGAACAATTTGTTAATAAAGTAATACTTCCTTTTGATGGCAGTGTAGAAGCTTTACGTATACTGAAAAAATCTGGTTTCAAGTTAGCTATAGTTTCTGGTAGGTTAAGGTTTTCCATTGAAAAACATCTGAGAGAAGCTGGTTATGATATGGATTGGTTTAATATCATAATATCCTGTGAAGACACAAAAAATCATAAACCCAATCCTGATCCCATATTACTCGCGTGCAAAAAATTAAAATTAAAACCAGAAGAGGTTATTTTTGTTGGCGATTCTCGATTCGACTACGAAGCTGCCAAATCTGCTAACGTTAATTTTGTTGCTGTCTTAACTGGTGTTTCAACTGAAGAAGAACTGAAAAAAATGGGGGTTGAGAATATAATAAAATCTGTTTCTGACCTTCCCAAATTTTTAAAAGTATAGAAAAGTGATTTTAATTATGCCAGTAATAACTGTTGATGTAAAAGATTTCTGTAAACTCGTAGGAAAAGATATCTCCATGAAAGAAATAGAAGAAAAATTACCGATGCTTGGGGTGGGATGGGAAGGTATAGAAAAAGATGAGTTCTCAGTTGAAGTTAATCCCAACAGGCCTGACATGCTATCAGTAGAAGGGCTTGCAAGAGCATTCTCATCGTTCATGAACATAAAAACTGGACTGAGGACTTACAAAGCCGAAAAATCTATTTACATGGTTAGAGTCGATCCTGTAACTAAACCGATAAGACCGTACATTGCCTCTGCCGTTGTGACTGGAATTGAAATGACAGATGAATTCATAAAATCCTTGATGCAGATACAAGAAAAATTACATATCACTCATTGCAGAAAGAGAAGAAAAGCAGCAATAGGTGTGCATGATCTAGACAAAGTAAAGTTTCCTGCTTTATACACAGTTAAAGACCCCTCATTTAAATTCATTCCGTTGGGAGAACAAAAAGAAATGACTCTAGATAACATTCTAAAACACACTTCAAAGGGAAAGGATTACGGTTGGATCTTGAAAGGAATGGACAGATATCCGATTCTGATGGATTCAGACAACAAAGTCATGGCGATGCCCCCGATAATAAACTCAATACACACGATGGTCGAAGAAAAAACAAAGAATCTTTTCATCGATATCACTGGCATGGATGAGAAAACTATAAATGAAGTCTTGAATGTTATCGTAACTTCCTTAGCTGATAGAGGTGGGAGGATTCAACTCGTCAAAATAAAATATCCCGAAAGAGAAATAGAAACACCTAAACTTGAAACGAGTATGATGAACTTAGAATCAACCTACGTCAACAAATTGTTAGGATTGAAGTTGACGAATTATGAAATGATTGAGTATTTACAGAAGATGGGGTTCGATGCAGTTGAAGTGGGAAAGAACCTACAAGTCGTTATTCCTTGTTACAGGACTGACATCATGCATGCGATAGATTTGGTTGAAGATATCGCTATCGCTTATGGTTATGATGGGTTTGAACCAGAGATTCCAAACATATCGACGATAGGAGAAGAAAATCCCTTGGAAACATTTTCTACAAAATTAAGGACATTGTTAGTTGGATATGGTTTACAGGAAGTTGTTACTTTCATGCTCACCAACAGAGAGAATTTATACAAGAAGATGTTGATGGAAGAAAAAGATGTGATTGAAACTGCTAATCCTAAAACAGAAGAATATTCTATTGTTAGGAATTGGTTGTTGCCAAGTTTGATGGAAATACTCTGGAGGAATAGACATAGAGAATACCCACAGAATATTTTTGAGGTTGGAGATGTGACCGAATTGGATCCTTACTCTGATACCGGAGCGAAAACTGTGAGAAAGTTGGGAATTGTGTTATGTCATTCGAAAGCAAACTTTTCTGAAATAAAGTCTTTGGTTGAAAGCATTCTGAGTAATTTAGGTATAGAGGCTTACAAGATTGAAGAATCTACTCTACCTTGTTTTATTCCTGGAAGATGCGCTAAAGTGGTTGTTGATGGAAAGAATCTTGGTAGATTCGGGGAAATTCATCCTTCTGTCATCGAAAATTGGGAATTAGAGATGCCTGTTGCTGCATGCGAGTTTTGTGTTGATTTGTTGGGTTTGATTTAGTGAACAAAAATTGACCAATAACGATTTAATAGTTTGATTCACAAATCATTGCCATGAAAAATATACAAATAAATCTATTACCAGAAGAAATTCCAAGAAAATGGTACAACATAATTCCAGACTTACCAGAAAAACTACCAAGACCGAAAGATCCAGAAGAGGGAGAATCAAGATTAAAACTGTTACCAAAAATCTTTAACCCAGTTTGTTTGAAGCAGGAGATGTCGACAGAAAATTGGATAACAATACCGGAAGAAATTAGAGAGTTGCTCTTGAGAGCAGGAAGACCTCGACCTTTGTTCAGAGCTATAGGATTGGAAAGAGCATTAAAATTACCAAAAAATGTCAAGTTATACTATAAATCAGAATTTTTTTCACCGACCGGTTCACATAAAGTCAACACAGCATTAGCACAACTTTTCTTCGTGGGAAAACAGGGTTATGAAAAGGTCGTCACTGAGACTGGAGCAGGACAATGGGGTTCTGCTTTGGCTTATGCAGCTAGTCTTATGGGTTTAAAGTGTACAGTTTATTGGGTAAGAGCAGCACACGATCTGAAACCCGAAAGAAAAGCTTTAATGCAATCTTTTGGTGCAGAAATATTTGCATCACCCAGCAACAGGACTAAATGTGGAAGGGAATTGTTGAAGAAAGATCCAAAACATCCTGGCTCATTAGGGATAGCAATATCTGAAGCGATAGAGGATGTATTGAATAGTGAAAAGTCTGTTTACTGTCTTGGTAGTGTGTTAAATCATGTTTTATTACATCAGACTATTATCGGTTTAGAAATGATGAAACAGTTTGAAAAAATAGACGAAGAACCTGATGTAATGACGGGTTGTCTTGGTGGTGGTTCAAACTTTGGTGGTTTTGTACTACCATTTGTTGGGGAAGTAATAAAGGGTAAAAGAAAAATTAGGTTTATTGCTGCACAGTCAGAATCTGCACCTAGCCTCATCAACGGAGAATACAGGTATGACTTCGCCGATCATGCTGAACAAACTCCTTTGTTGAAAATGTTCACTCTTGGTCATAAACATGTCGGGACATCGATATTCGCAGAGGGATTAAGGTATCATGCTGCTGCTCCTATAATTAGTCTACTCAGAAAACATAATTTAATAGAAGCTGTGGCTTATCCTAGTGATGAAAAATCAATGTTTGAAGCAGCGAGCTTATTTGTTAAGAACGAGGGTTTCTTACCAGCACCAGAATCTTGTTATGCAGTTAGGGCGGCAATAGATGAGGCATTGAAAGCAAAAAAAGAGAATAGAGAATGTATAATAGCGATGAACATATCTGGTCATGGATTCTTGGACATGCAATTCTATACGAAAGTTAATGAAATGGTAAAGTAAATATGCAATTTTTGTTGCACACCAGGCTTAAATAGTAATTCGTTCATTATAGAAGTGATGGTGATGCCAAGCCAATTCACAGGTTTTCGAAGCCAATACAAACAGATGTTCTGAAAAAACTTTTACTCGATGTTCTAACTAGGTATCAAATTCTCATTCTGAATGAGTTGAAAATCAACGGACATTATGTTTCAGCCACTAACTTAATAGAAAAACTTTCTGACAAACATGATATTCCTCCTTCTACTTTGAGATGGAATTTAAAGAAATTAGTATATTTTAATTTAATCACTGCTGGAAATTCTAAGAATAAAGGATTCCAGTTAAAGAAGTGAGGTAGATGGATCACCGATTCAATTGAAGCAAGGCGAAATCGAAGATTTTAAACAACTATTACCATTAACACATGAAGAATTGGACTTCACAAAAAATTATATTACCTCAGAAGTCTTATAAGAGTACACTGGCTCCATCCAATGTTGATATTTACCGCAATTCGGAAATAGATTAGGATCATCGTAAACAATACCAAAAAACATGTTCTGGAGTTGTTTAACATACGGTCCAATTGAGCCATCTCCTATCAAATGGCCATCAACTTCTCTAACGTGCATAACTTCAGCTGCATTTCCAGTTAAAAGTACTTCATCAGCTTCATAGAGTTGTTTGGGGGAGAAATCAGTTCGTTTTACTTTCATCCCTAATTCTTTCTTTGCCAATTGAGCCACGGATTTTCTTACGATTCCGTCAAGTGACGAATGTTTACGAGGAATATATAAGACCCCATTTTTTATCATTGATATACTTCCTCCTGAACCATCAGCAACATAACCCCACATATCAAGTAAGATAGCTTCCGTTGCATTAGCTTCTTTAGCTTTTTTAGCTGCCTTATATCCAACTGTATAAAATGGTATTAACTTAGCTTTAGAAGATAACGAACGTGGATCAATTCTTCTCTCATCAACTATTTTCAATGCCGCACCTTTTTTAAAAGCTTCTTCTCCATGATATTTATCGAATGGTTCTATAAAAATGAGAACACCGGTATCAGGAGGTGTATAAACCCCCAACGATCTGGCACGATGTCTCACATGCGGTCTAATGTACCATCGATCAGGGGGTTCTCTAAATTCTAATACTTCTCCTCTGAACATTGTTCTTATAACTTCTCCACTCTTAATTTTGGCCTCATTTCTTCTAATCAATTCTTTTGTTATTTCTGTGAGCTCTTCAGGTGTCCATTTCACCTCTAAGAATAGTTCTTTTGCTGTTTCTTCACGAAACCTAACAAAACGATCAATTGGTCTGAAGATTACAACATTATTTGGTCTTCGATAAGTACAAGCACCCTCTATACCTCCAGTACCATAATTTGCAAAATGTTCATCAGCATAAAAACATGGTTCGTCCAATGGAGCGAATCTACCATCAATCCAGAAATCAAGGTTGGTTTTTAAGTCAACTGATGGAACTGTCATATGATTTTTTTTAGGTGGTTAAATTCAAATGCTTTCCGAAAGAAGAATTATAAATTATCCTCATTTTTAATAGAAAATTCTTAAACATTAACCACTATAATATATGTTTATGCAACCTAGCTCCCGCTCCAGGAATCTCCAGTCACCGATAAGAGATATGGTCGTAATAGCAAAGAAATTAGAAGCCAAAGGAAAGAAGATTTATTATTTCAACACCGGTGATCCCAACAAATTCGATTTCGATGTCCCTCAATACCTAAAAGAAGAGTTATTTAAGATTGTGAAAGGTACGTCTGGTTTTTACTCAGATTCGCAAGGCGATCCTTCTTTAATTGAAGCTATAGTTGAAAGAGAGAATAAAAAGAATAAATTGGATTTAACAAGCGATGATGTCCTAATAACAGAGGGTATCAGTGAGGGTTTAATATTTTTGTTCGGCGCCTTGATTGAAAACGGAAGCGGTGATGAAATTCTTCTACCAGGACCGGCCTATCCCCCATATATAGAATGGATAAAATTCTTAGACGGAACCCCCGTAGGTTTCAGACAGAATGAAGAAAAAGGTTGGGAACTAGATGTTGATGATTTACGAAAAAAAATTACAGATAGAACTAAAGCCATTGTCGTGATTAACCCAAACAATCCTACTGGTGCTGTTTACGATAAATCTACACTCAAAAAAATAGTCGACATAGCTACAGAAAACAATCTTCTATTAATTTCAGACGAGATTTATGATTTGCTGATTTTTAGTGATACTCCACATGTTGGACTGTCTTCTTTATCAAAAGATGTTCCTGTGATTGGGCTGAATGGGTTTTCAAAGAATTACCTGGTTCCTGGCTGGAGATGTGGTTACATGTTTTTCCATGATCCCACTGATAAATTGACTGACTTAAAAAATGCAATCTTCGCTGAATCCAGGCAAAGACTATGTGCATGCACTCCGATAATGAAGGCCTGTGCTGCAGCTTTCAAAGGACCACAAGATCATGTAAAAGAAATGAACAGGAAACTTAAGGAAAGGGCTGAATTTGCTCACAGGAGGTTGAATGAGATCGATGGTATACAAACACAAAAACCAGAAGGTGCATTCTACATATTTCCAAGAGTAGACTTAGGGGGAAAATGGAAAGATGATAAAGAATTCTGTTTGGATGTTCTTGAAAACACCGGCTTAGTAATACCTTATGGTTCTGGCTTCGATCCAATTTATGGTAAAGATCATTTCCGTTCTGTTATCTTACCGCCAATTGAGATGATGGAGGAAGCTTTCAGTAAATTAGAAGAGTTCATGAGAAAAAAATTAAGGAAATTATAAACCATTAAAAAACAAGTTATTATTCATGAAAAAATCTACGAAGAGATATTTAGTCGGCTTTATTATCGGGCTTGTTCTGCTGATACTTTCATACACATATGTGATGACTAATGTAAAAAATCCAGAGATAGGAAACTTACCTTATTATACTTTCAGGAGTTTATTGAGGATAACAACAGCCTATATTCTATCTCTTGTTTTTGGTCTATCTTTTGGTATCCTGGCTTCAATGAATAAAAGATTTTCATCAATAATAACACCTACATTTGATATACTTCAATCAATTCCAATACTGGGGTATTTTCCAGTGGCTATAATGATATTCATCGCAATATTTCCAAGTGCGATAGGCTTGGAATTGGCTTCTATTTTCCTTTTATTCACTTCAATGGTCTGGGCAATATTTTTTGGTGTTTTTGATGCTGCAAAAAGTATTCCAGTAAACATACTCGATGCAGCAAAGTCATTCAATATAAAGGGCTTTCAATTTATAAGGCATGTAATGATACCTGCGATCATGCCAGCTATAATTTCCGGGAGTTTCTTAGCATGGTGTGATGGATGGTTCTTCATGATAGCTGCTGAATACATATCTTATGCTGGACAGGTTCGTTCCCTACCTGGTTTGGGATCATTCTTAGCAAAATCCACTTATGTCTACAATGATGTTAACCTATCAATAATCATTCTAATCGTGGTTACGTTTCTTGTGATTTTTATTAATTATTTGACATGGCATAGGTTGACAGAAAAAGTCAGCTCTTACATGCCTCTGATAAAATTAGGATTTTTCACTATACCACACGATAAGAAGATCAAGAAAAGACGTTTTACACTTCAATTTAAGTTTAGGCACCATATTTTATCGAAGTCAAAACGAAGAATTTACACATCCTATCAAAGGATAATATCGATTATTATTGTAATCATCATTTTCATTCTGGTAATTTTTTCTATCAAAGTGCCTACTCTTGAAGATATCAAAAAATCTATCTTCATCCCAGAAATTAGTAAATTACCCATATACACTTTCTTTACCCTATCCAGATTGACTATAGCATATATTATTGCTTTAGCGATAGCAATCTTTATGGGGATACTCGCAGCCGAGAAAAAGAAGTTTGCGATGATATTCTATCCATTGTATGATATAGGCCAGGCAATTCCGGTTCTAGCTTTATTTCCTATACTGTTCGTATGTCTCAGTCAAACTTTTGGTGGTAGATTGGGCCTTGAGATAACTGCAATTACCATGCTTGTTTTGGATATGATATGGTATATGTTTCTGAATATCGCCATTGCTGTGAAGAGTATACCTGAGGAAATGAGAGAAGTTTCAAAAATTTTTGGTTTTAAGGGGATGAAAAGGATTAAACATATAATTCTTCCTGCCATAGTGCCTGCGATAGTAACAGGTAGTATTCTAGCATGGGGTACTGGTTGGAATACCATAATATTTTCAGAGTATATGCCTTATGGCAAAGAAGTTCTTTCTATTCCGGGTTTAGGTTCTTTTCTTGATAAAGTAGGTTATGAAGAAGGTAACACTATAATGCTTATCTTCATACTTTCCATTATATCAAGTATTGTCATACTGATGGAATGGTTTGTTTGGAGAAAATTGCTTAAAAAAACCGAAAAATATGAATTGGAGACTTAAACATGGCACTGTTAGAAGTAAAAAACGTAACAAAAAGTTTTATGAATGAGAAGAAAATTCTTGTTTTAGACAACATCAGTTTTGAGGCAAATGAGGATGAATTCCTAGCAATAGTAGGCCCTTCTGGTTGTGGAAAGTCTACTCTGCTGAGAATAATCGCAGGCCTTGAAACTCCAGATTTTGGTAAAATTCTTTTCCATGGTAAACCCCTACTCGCACCAACACTAAAAATAACTATGGTATTTCAACACTTTGGCTTATTGCCTTGGAAGACTCTTCTAGAGAATATTGAACTACCTCTGGAAATACAGGGTCTTGGCCCGAAAGAAAGGAGAGAGAGAGCGATGCGTTTCGTGAAAGATGTTGGTTTGGAAGATTTTATAGATGTCTATCCTCATGGCCTTTCTGGAGGCATGAAACAGAGAGTTGGTATTGCTAGGGCTTTAGCATTAGAACCTGAAATTCTTTTGATGGATGAGCCATTTTCTTCTTTGGATGCTTTAACTGCTGAAGTACTAAGAAAAGAAGTACTAGATATTTGGAACGATAAAACAAACATTACCAACACTTTCATCATGGTTACACACTCAATAGAAGAAGCCGTTTTTATGGCAGACAGAGTGATTGTTCTATCAGCAAGACCAGGAAAGATTATAGGCGATGTAGAAGTGGAGATACCTAGACCCAGGATGAAGCACGAAAGAGATAAAAAATTCTTTAGGATTGTTGACAAGATAAAAACTTTGATAACAAAACATTCAAGTACAGTCGCACGCTGATTTCATTTAAAGATTTAATTCAGGTATTTTATTCGTGGATGATTTATTTCGTCAGCCAAGCAACAAACCTCTGCAATAAATTCATACTCCTTCTCGATTTGATTTTCTCATATTTTCTTCCACTCAACCATGCAGCCAATTTTTTTATTTCGATCGCTGCAGGTGAATTAGGAGAATAATTAACCAAAGGTTTTTTTGCCGCTATGCTCAAGGCAACGTTGTCATCTTCTGGTATCTCTGCAATTATCGGAATACCAAGTATTTCCTCGATTTTTTCGGCCATCAACTCATGTTTTTCTCCTTTCATTCTGTTGACAACAGTCCCGATGATCTTTATGTTCGGTTCTTGAGCAATTTTTAACATTTTCAAAGCATCCGTCACAGCTGGTAAGTCTGGGTTCGTCACGATGATTATCTCATCAGTAGCAGAAATGGCTGATAAAGCTTCTCTACCAATACCAGCAGCAGAGTCCATGATGACATAATCAGCCTTTCCAAGTAAACTAAAACTTATCTCAGGGAGTCTTCCCACATCCACACCTTTAATATCATCCAACCCTAAACTGGAAGGTATCACTCTAAAACCAAGGGGATGGGGATATATAGCATCTTGCAACCTGCTCTTTCCCTTTAAAACATCATGGAGAGTGTGTGGAGTCAAATGCATACCAAGCTGTAAACCTAAGTTTGGCGTCGTTAGGTTGGCATCCATCGCTATCACATTCTCACCAAACTCGGCTAAAGAAGCAGCTAGATTAGAGGTTAAAGTTGTCTTACCGACTCCACCTTTACCAGAAGTGAGAAGAATCAACCTTGTCATTCAATAATTATTTTTCTTTTTTAGCCTTAAGCTTAACTGTATTAGAAATATTAATCTAATTTTCAAGCAGAAATTTTAAAAAAATAAAAAAATAAAAAAATAAAAAAATAAAAACGATTCAATTACAATCTTAAGTCGTTACCACTCTTCCTCTTCGCCTTCTTCCTCTTCGCCTTCTTCCTCTTCCCATTCTTCTTCATACTTTGGCATTTTGTTTTCACCGTATTTATTTTCTGAGAATTAATCACACTCAAACTATTTAAACATATCACTTTCTATTTTTTGATAGTTCTGGTTTTTAAAGTAGTCAGACAATCAAGAATAATCCAAATGAAAAAGGTTTATAGTCCAATAATTAATCATCACTTTTTGTGGATACACATGTCACAGAAGACTTTTATTCTTGGAGGAGATTTTCACACAATTCTAACAATGGGCCTGAAGGGATTCGAACCCTCGACCTTGTGGTTAGAAGCCACCTACTCTTTTTGGCTCGTTTGCATCCAAACTGAGCTACAGGCCCTGTCCACTATAGATGATAACATTTTAAGTTATTAATATACTATAAAAAATTAAAATATCTTATATGGTAAAAAAGTATACTATCGGGTACGTTTATCCCGAATCAGATAAAAGTCTTGATGATAAAAATTTTAGTTAAACTACTAAAAAGAAGTTTTAATCTAATATTACTTCCTTTAGAAAAACATTCGAAGAGTTTGGAGTAAAAGTCATTAATTCCAGCCACTCTTTTTATTATCAAGAAGATAAGTGGATGTTCTATCTCGAATGCTTAGAACATAAAATACCAACACCGTTAACCTATCTCATCCCGAAGAAATCGAATTACAATAAGAAAAAAATCTTGGTAGAAGGTCCGGTCGTAATAAAAGCGGTATTTTCAGATAAAGGGTTATGCATGGGAAGAGTGAAAACCTTCGAAGAATTTAATGATAAACTTGGGAACAAACAGGTATGAAAGATGTGGAATATCAAAATAATTGTTTTCTATAATACTTCTTGTATCTCTGTCTAATTTTATGTAACTTGGGAATGCTAAGATCAGCGATTATTAATCCCTCTTTATTAAATATTTCCTTTATTATTTTGTGTGGTTCTGCTACCGCTGAATATGATACGAGTTTTTTTCATTTTTCACGAAGAGATTGCAAAAAACTACATAAACCAAATTTTCGTATGCCCTTGTGAGTATTAAAGATTGTAATATTTTTTTCTCCATTACTAAGTGATTCTTTTTATGCATCCATATATCGTAACACCAGTACATAGGACAAAAAATTATATCTGCTTGTTTTTTTGGCCATAGAATATAAAGCGTTTGGATAAGTAGCTCCCAAAGTATGTTTTCTCTCTAATGAAATCCCGATAATACACCAAATAGAATTTTTTACATTCAGCGAAAATTTCTTTTATTTTGGGATCTTTTATATCTATGGCTCCCTTTAGAGAGGTTTCAGGAAAACAAACGATATCGGCTTTTTTTAATCTTGGCAACTTTGATAAAATATTTTTTATATTTTTTTGATGCTGGAAGTTAAGTTTAATTGTGCTATAGCTACTGTCACGTGTTTCACAACCATAGAATACATTAGTTTTTTATTTTCTTTTATTTATTCTTAGTGTAAGGTGATTAAAATCGTTGACCTAGACTTCAAAGCAATAGAAGATAAATGGCGTCAGAAATGGGCAGATGCTAAAATATTTGAAGCAAATCCAGACGAAAGAAAAAAATGGTTCGTGAATTCGCCCTTCCCTTACGTTAATTCTTGTCTTCATCTGGGTCACGGTTTTACTTATACTAGAATGGACGTGATCGCAAGGTTCAAGAGAATGCAGGGTTATAATGTTCTTTTCCCATTCGCTTTCCATGCAACGGGAGAGCCAATAGTTGGGGTAGCCAAAAGAATCGAAAAAGACGATTCAGACCAAATTAAAATGTTAACAGATGCGGGAGTATCAGAAAGGGAAATAAAAAAGTTCAAAGACCCTAAATACTTAGTCAGATACTGGCAAAAAAGAATTAAACAGGATGTAAATAGATTAGGTATAGCTGTAGATTGGCGAAGAAGCTTTACTACAATCGATCCCGAGTTCAACCGTTTCATCGAATGGCAATATCGATTACTAAAAGATAATGGCTATGTTGTTCAAGGCACTCATCCTGTAGTTTGGTGTCCCAATTGCAAAAGCCCAACTGGTGATCATGACAGACTTCAAGGAGGAGGAGAAGGTCCTATCAACTACATTCTTTTTAACTTCAAACTTCCTTCTGGAGAGATATTGCCCATGGGAACGTTGAGACCAGAGACTATTTACGGCGTAACGAACGTTTGGATAAATCCTGATGTTGAATATGTAAAAGCGAAAGTTGATAATGAAATCTGGATAATAAGCGAAAGTTGCACAGAAAAATTAAAAGATCAGATGCACTCTGTTCAGATCAAAGGAAAAATAAGGGGTGAAGAACTGATAGGCAAACGTTGTATCAACCCAATATTAATGAATGAAGTCCTTATATTGCCAGCAAGTTTTGTAAATCCTAAGAGTGCAACTGGCTTGGTAATGTCAGTTCCCTCACATGCTCCGTACGATTGGATCGGATTAAAAGATTTAATGTATAATCCAAGTTTTCTGAAAAAATATGGAATAAGTTTGGATGAAGTGAGTGAAATTAAACCAATATCTGTTGTAAAGACTGAAGGTTTGGGTGAACATCCTGCTGTTGATTTGTGCGAAAAACTTGAGGTTAAAAACCAGAATGAAGTCGAGAAATTAGATAAGGCAACTAACTTCCTGTACAAGAAAGAATTCCATCAAGGTATTTTGAGAGAAGTTTGTGGAGAACACCAAGGCATGAGAGTGTCTCAAGTTAAAGAAGATCTATCGAAAGATTTTCAAAAAGTCAACGCGGCTACAACCATGTGGGAACTTTCTGGAGGAGTCGTATGCAGGTGTGGGACTAAATGTCATGTCAAGATCTTGGAGAATCAATGGTTCTTGAAATTCTCTGATGAAAGATGGAAGGAAAAAGCAAGGTTATGTCTAAGAAGAATGAAAATCTATCCAGAAGAGGCGAGAGAAAACTTTGAATCCACAATCGAATGGTTACAGGAAAAAGCCTGTGCAAGAAAATCTGGACTTGGGACGAGATTGCCTTGGGATAAGGATTGGATTGTTGAAACGTTGTCGGATAGCGTTATATACATGTCATATTATACGATCGCAAACTATATCAACTCTGAGAAGATTGAGCCAGATCAGTTGAATGATGATGTATTCGAGTATGTTTTTCATGGTGAGGGAGATGTCAAGAAAATTTCAGAAGAGCGAGGAATCAGTAAAGAAATTCTCCAGAAGATGAGAAGTAGTTTCGAATACTGGTATGGATTTGATATAAGAGGATCGGCTAAAGAACTTATTCCGAATCACCTCACCTTTTGCATCTTCCATCACACTGCTGTATGGCCTAATGAGAAAAATTGGCCAAGAGCTTTTGCAATTAATGGTATGCTCAATGTAGAGGGAGAGAAGATGAGCAAATCGAAAGGGAACTTCATTTTGTTGAAGGATGCGATAGAAAAATATGGTGCAGACGCAACAAGAATTGCTCTCATGGATTCTGCTGAAGGATTAAATGATGCTAACTGGTTAGAAAAAGATGTTCTGGCTTGGAAAAATAAACTATCATCATTCTACGGATTAGTTAAAAGATATTATGATAAAGGAAAATTGATGTTAAAGAGGCCTATAGATGCTTGGTTAGTATCAAGATTCCAAAACTACATCAAGATGATAACTGATCATTTGGAGAAGGCCGAAAACAGGTCTGCATTGACATATTTCCATCAAATGGTTAATGATCTGCAATGGTATTTAAAGAGAAGTGAAGAGAGAAATAAGACAATCGTAAATTATGCTCTGGAAGTGATGACAAAAGTGTTGAGTCTTTATTCTCCATTCATCTCAGAAGAAATATGGAATATGATGGATAAAGAGCGTTTTATTTCTCTTGAGAAGTGGCCTGAGTTTGATCCAAAGAAAATAGATGAATATGTTCTCAAACAAGAAGAGACTTTCAAGAATATATGTGAAGATATCAAACAAACAATCAAGCTCTCTAAGAAGAATAAAGATCTTTATCTCTATGTGATAACGGAGAAAGAAATGTTGTATCTCCAACAAGCATCGAGTTTCTTGAAGAGAGAATTTGGCTTTAAGGAGGTAAAGGTTTTCTTAGTAAGAGACTCTAAAAAATATGACCCACAAAACAAGTCTATCAGAGCTAAATATGGGAAGCCTGGTATTTATTTAGAATAAATTTCCCATTCTATTGCATTCTCTCCATCCGAGTAATATTCCTTTATTATCCTCCTCTTACTGAACCCCAATTTCTTCAAAAAATTGATCGCATCCCTGTTATTCTCTCTCGTTCTTAATCTTACTCTTTTGAATTTTTTTATCACTTCCTCGATCAAACTTCTTCCAATTCCTCTCCTTCTGAAATCAGGATGGACAACTATGTTTAAAACGTTCTCATTCTTGAAAACTATGAAGCCGACCGTCATCCCACTCTTGACTGCAACTAAGATATTCTTTAAATTTTTCTTGAAATATTCCTGAGGGAGGAATGATTTTAGAGAAGTAGATGACATTTTTTCCATAGGTTTCAAATCTTCTATACGACATTCCCTTATCATCATTCTATCAGTCAAAACATTATTAAAAGTTTTGAATAAATATTAATAGATGGTATGCCAACTAAGAAGATTCCTAAACAAGATTTTGTGATAAATTTAATAAAAGAAGTTCTTAGAAAGAGAGGAGTGGTTCAATCGCAAGAAGATCTCTGCTATCATGTCTTGGATGGATTGAAAAAATACGATAAAAAATACGTACTTTCGCCGAGAAGAGTAAAAGAACTTGTGATAAAGATTCCAAACGTGGAGATAAAGGCAAAGACTAAAAAAATTCCTAAGATGACAAAACTAGATAAATGCCCTGTTTGTGATAAAAAAGTGAGTAAGATATATGGTAAGAATTTGTTAAACAAGAAAATTCATATCGGTTATGTTTGTAGGAGATGTGGTTACACTACTGATCTAGAGTCTTTCATGCCGATGAAGTACCTATTCCTTTGGAAAACTGTTAAGGGAAAAGTTTAAATATAATGTTTTACATGTTATACATAATGAAAAAAAAAGAACTACACGCAATAAGAGGTATAGATGAAGAAACTTACATGAAATTCAGAGAAAAAGCTCTAGCGGAAAGAATGAAGGTTGGTGAAGCATTAACTTTAGCGATGAGGGAATGGATCAAAAAAGGAAGGGAAGGAAAAGGAATTAATCCTAGAAATTTGTTAAAAATAAAGCCTTTTGATTGGGGCCCAGGAACTGAAAAAACAAGCAAAGAAATTGATGAAATTCTATATGGTAAGAAAAGATGATAATTTTAGATACAAGTTTCATAGTATCTTTTTATAATGTCAGAGATGAAAATCATAGTAAAGCAAGGAATTTAATGCCAGATATAATTAAAGGCAAATTCGGATTTCTTCACATTTCTGATTATATCTTTGATGAGACTATAACTGTTATTTTCATCCGCTTAAAAAATTTGACGAAAACTGTTAATATTGGGAGGTATTTGAGAGGATCTACAAAACTTTTAGAAGTTACAAGTTCTAATTTTGAAGAAGCTTGGACGATATTCAAAAAACAAAAAGAGACTGATTTCAGCTTTACTGATTGTACAACTATTTCTTTAATGAAAAGAATGGGCATCAAAAATATTGCCACCTTTGATAAAGACTTTGTTAAAGTAAAAGGAATAAATGTAATTGGAATTGAATAAGTTTACTTTCAGCACGAGCCTATGAAGTATATTTTTATATGGAAATCAAAATAATTAGTGCATCAAAACTTATTTGGGGGAGGTGATGTCTATGGTTTGTTGGGTTGTACCAACGTTAGCTGCAACAATTGAGTTTTTGAGAGGAAGAAAGAGTAAAATTCATAAAAACTCACTCAATCTGATGTTTCTAGGTGGTGCACTCTTCGGGATAATAGATCATCTATGGAACGGCGAACTATTCTTAATAAGTGAGAACTGGGTAATGGATTTAGCATTGGGCTTTACCATTACTGGAGGGATAATCGGAAGTTGGTTCATGATAATTTCAACCCCTAAGATAACCGACTTGATGCGCCGTTTAAGTTCTCGATTGGGCATTTCTCATTGAAATCTAGGTGGGAAAAAGTTTTTTAATCTATTGTTTAGTTTTTAATAGGTATGATCACAAAAATAATCAAACTTAGCGAAAAAAGCTTCAAAATCGATGAAATTAAGATAGCCGTAGAGACCATAATAAATGGAGGTCTCGTTGCATTTCCTACAGAAACTGTTTACGGTCTCGGAGCGAATGCTTTTAACATCGAAGCTGTCGAGAAAATATACGAAGTTAAGGGTAGACCCAAAGACAACCCATTTATAGTTCATATCGCAGATAAAAAAGATGTTTCCAAACTAGCATCCGAAATACCAGTCAAAGCTGAAAGATTGATGAAAAAATTCTGGCCAGGCCCTTTAACCCTCATCTTTAAAAAATCTAAAGTAGTGCCAGACGTAGCCACTGCTGGCTTGGATACGGTAGCGATCAGGATGCCTGATAATAAAATTGCTTCAGCTTTGATAAAAGAATCTAAAGTACCGATCGCTGCGCCGAGTGCAAACCTTGCTGGAAAGCCAAGCCCAACATCAGCAGAACACGTGATAAATGATTTGTACGGAAAGATAGATGTTATCATAGATTCTGGAAAGACGAGAATTGGTGTGGAGTCAACTGTCCTCGACTTGACTACTCATCCACCTACCCTCTTGAGACCTGGTGGGATTACTCTAGAAGAACTGGAAAGTGTGTTAGGAAAAATCAAGCTACATCCTGTCGTAAAAGCAGAGAGGGAGATAAGAAAAATCACTGCCAAATCACCCGGAATGAAATACAGACATTACGCTCCGGAAGCAGATTTAATTGTAGTCGAAGGAAAAGAAAGAGCGGTAAGAAGAAAAATTCAGGAGCTAGTGAACGAATATAAGAGTGAAAAGAAGAAAGTGGGAATCATAACTATAAGTAAGCACGATTATGATTCTGATGTGATCAAATTTGCTGGGAAAGATTTGACAACTATCGCTAAAAATTTGTTCAGGATTTTCAGGGAATTCGACAAAGAAAGAGTAAATGTGATCATCGCAGAGGGTGTGAAAACAAGCGGTATGGGACTTGCTATAATGAACAGATTAAAGAAAGCGTCTGGCTACAATGTGATAAAAGCATAAAATTCTAAACTAGACTATCAAAGAGATAAATACTTAACTTTTAAAAAAAACCAATTCATTATCAGAAAAATCGACTGAGGGAATAATTTGACTAGAGTTATAGGCATTGTTTCTGGTAAAGGTGGGATAGGGAAAACTACATTCGCAGTTAATTTAGGAATCGCATTGAGCCGTTTCAGAAAAAAAGTTTTGATAATAGACTGCAACATAACCACGCCACACGTGGCTTACTATCTTGGAGTGGATAACTATTCTATAAACCTGAGCAACGTCTTCAGGGATGAAGTAGACATAAAGTTTGCTCCTACTAGTCATGATGGCGTTTTGTTCATCCCAGCCTCTGAAGAATTGAAAGACATGAACATCGAATTTGAAAGATTAAACAGTTACATTAAAAAGTTATCAAAAAAAGGAAATTTCGATTTCATAATCCTAGACTCCGCTCCTGGTCTGGGAAATGAAGCGGTATCTGTCCTGAGAACTGCAGAAGAGATACTGCTCGTCACTACTCCTGCCATACCAAACCTTACCGATATGATTAGATGTGCAGAATACTTGAGTGGTATGAAAGACAAGAAGATTAAGATAGTCTTTAACATGATCAGAAAAAGTAAGTCTGAAGTGAAGATGAAAGATTTAGAAAGCTTCTTTGATGTCCCAATCCTTGGATCAGTCCCTTTCACCAAAGATGTGATGGATAGTACTGCGTTGGGCATACCTATCTTTGATTATAAACCTAAATCTAAAGTTTGTCATGATTTCATGGAAGTTGCTGCCAATTTAATCGGAGTTGAGTATAAAAAACCATCTAAGATTAAAAGGTTTGTTGGAAAGTTGATTAAAAGATAATCTTGAATTTAATACTCGAAGGAATATTATCATGGGTTTATTGAGGCAGACAATCGGTCTAGCTTTAATCGTATTAGCGTGGTTTGACCCTTTAAATTTAGGGATAAAGTTTCGCATCGTCTTATTCATACTAGGCTTTGACATGGTCTCATTGTTAGTAAAATTTGTAGTCTTCGGAATAGACTACTTTCTCGGCATAGGAATAGGTTGGATTTTATTACTGTTAGTAGCAGCTGAGATAGTGACAAAATTTTTGTTCGTAAAATCTTTCTTGGATTCAGTGTTAAAACCTTTAGCTGTTTTCGTGATATTAATTTTAAGTAATTTAGGTTTAGAAATAGCTATAATAGTTGCAGGAATAGATTTATTATTGAACATGACTAAGAAATGGCTTTAAGCCGAGATCGCATAATCAGGTAGTGCGCTAGCTTGGAGAGCTAGTTCCCCTCGGGGTATCTGGGTTCAAATCCCAGTCTCGGCGTGAAAAACTCTAGTAGATTTTATTGAACCTTAACAGCCTCAGAACTTAAATTCTTCCATCTTTCAGCGTACTTTATCAAGACAAAACCGATGTCTATCATCACTCTCTCGATTAATTCTTCCATTTCCTTAGTCAAGACTTCACTCTTGACATCAACCTTTATCCTACTCGTCGGGATTAAATCACCTCCATTAACATGAGACTAAAAAAATTGAATAATTTTTGTGTGATTAACCTAAGCTTCTGCTGGAGTTGCCTCTCCCCCACTCAGATAATCGATGATGTTGTTTATTACTGTATTCTGACTCTCCACTACAGATTTCAACTTTAAGAGACGAGTAGACAATTGTGATATTTGATCTTGTATCACCTGATCCCCTTTGATCTTCACTACTGGTGCCTTACTCTCCAACATTTTTTTCACATCCTCTTCTATAGTTTTCTTAAAATCTTTCAAATCTTTCTCTTCCACAAACCTTGTGAACCTCACGCTGATCTCATCCAACATCTTAGTTATCTCAACCGTCAACTCATCGAGTTTTTCTATCTTCTCCCTCTGACTCTCGAGCTCGCTTACCTTCGCGTTCAACTCGGAGAATATACTCTCAACCTTTGAACCAACTTTGCTCGCATAATCTTTTATCTCGTTGATCTCTGAAACTTTTCTGTCGATGTCGTAGGAAATGTTTATGATGTTCTCGAAACTCTTTATTTTTTCCATGAGTTCTCTGAATTTTTTGCTCTCCTCTCCCAAGGCTTTAACCAAAGTTTCTAATTGTTCGATCTTAGCTTTGTTCTCTAGTATCTCCATCTTTCTCCTCTCGAAATCTCTCTTTATTCTTATCGGTTCAAGCCCACTTACTGTATCTTTGACCTTTTCAAAATCGGATTTTATTTCATCGAAAGATCTTTCCCTTTCCATTATCATCGTCCTCAACTCTCCTATCTCTCCAGCCAGCTGCATGATCCTTTCAGTCATATCATCCCTTGACCTATCTAAGATTTCCAATTTACCATCGATCTTCTCCATCCTTAGAAGCAAGGCAGGTATGTCTGTTTCAGCCTCAAACTCCTCTCTCACTCCTTCAGGTTTTTCAATGTATTCTTCTTCTACTCTTCTCTCGGGTATTTCTTTAATCACACCATATCTTTTCTTTAATTCTTCTGCTTCTTTTTTTCTCTTTTCTTTCTCAGCTTCTTTTAATTTTTCTTCCTCTTCTTTTTGCATTTCTTCAGGAGTTTTCTCTACTTCTGTTTCTACAGATTCTTCTTTTGGTTTCTCCGGACTTTCTTTTTCTTCAAATTCTGGCATTTCTTCAACTTCTATTTCAGGTTCTTCAAGAACAGGTTTTACTTCAGTTTTTTCTTTACCTTTAAACATACCAAGAAATTTTCCAAATTTAGATTTCTTTTCTTCAGGTATTTTCCTCACCTATCTTTAAATGTTTTCTCAAAGAATCAATATATATTTTAGCCATCCTGAACCTACCTTTCTTTAACTTATCCTTAGCAAGCTTGAGCTCGGTTCTGAGTTCGAATGTGTCTTCGCCAGTTTTTTCTATCGCTTCAATGTTGGATTCTATGATTTCGAGTAGCGAAGCGTATTCTTTGTAAGTCTCCAATTCTCTATCGGAAATCTTATGTGGCTCGTGTAAAGTCGGTCTAAAAGCGACAAAGTATGGCCTACCTTCGTTGTACTTCGGATTCTGAACTAAGCCAACACCAACTTCTAACTTTGTCACTCTCTTTGCATACTCAAGGCCGTATTTCTTCTCGACCCTAGCTAAGTCGCCCAATGATTTTGTGTGTAATTGCACTTCTGTTAAAACATTACCTTTAATTGCTTCTTTAAAGTCTGACAAAACTTGTGAAACCATTATTAGTCCAATACCCCACTTTCTGAATTCTCTGCATGCTCTTTCTAGAGAAATGTACCCCCCTGTACCACCATACTTCTCCAACAAACGATGTACTTCATCAAAAACCACAACCATCCTCAGTTTTGTCGATTCCTCCCAACCCTGTGCGAATATAGTATCTATTATATTCCTCACAGCAACATCATACTGTCTTGGTTTAAGTTTGTTGAGTGTGAAGACCGTTATCTCTCCTGGGTTCATGTACTTCTTGAAATCTATCTGTACGTTAGGATCAGTTATTTCGTATATCATCCCAGTGTAAGGTCTCGTATCGTTTATACTCATGCCAAATTCTTTGTAGTATTTCAATAGGTTGGTATCTCTACACGGCCTCACAAATCCAGTCCATTGTGCTGTCGGGTCGAACACTATCACTGGAATTTTTTCTCTCAACAATTCCTCTACAAAAATGCTGGCAGATACTGTTTTTCCAGCACCAGTTGCTCCTGCCACTAAAACATGAGTTTTGAGTTCATTCATGTCGAAGTACGTCTTTCTCTCGGTTTCAGCTATCTTACCCAACCATATCTTGCCTCTAGGTAATTTTCCGAAATCTATCGGGAAAATGTACCTTGCCTTAGCGATCTTCCATTCAAAGTATCTTTTCCTTGCGTAGAGTATGGAGACTATAGATGTCGTGGTCAGAACAATGATAGTTATTTGATTGATGCGTCGAGTGGTCCAGAAAGATACTATGACTTCAAAGTCGTCTGATGCTGTTGTTTCTTTATCGTCATACTTTATCTTTAACTCTAAGAAGTATCTCCCAGGTTTTAGACTTATTTGAGACAAATCAATGTTTTTAACAAATGACTGTGTTCTTTCTATGTATTTAGTTTCATTCTCCATGTAAGCAATTTCTTCAGTCGAATAATCCTTTATTATATAGAGAAAGTCTGCGTAGAATTTTCTTATGTATCCTGTGTTGTATATTGTAATTTGGAATTTTGCAGTATCGTTTACACCAACTTTCTTGTCCAATGCATTTATTATCACATCTAGCTCTTTCTCGCCCTTAGCAGAAACTTTTAAAGTTACAGGAAGTGTTTGAGTTTTGTTGTAAGAAGTTACGGATATCTGTCCTGAGTATGTGGCCATGCCTTCATCGATAGGAATCTTAACGTAGATTTTGACGATTTCCTCTTTTTTAGATTCTATCATTACAGATGTTTTTTCAAGAGTGATGAACTTGCTGGCAGTTCCGAATATGGAGATAGAGGCGTTTATGTTAGTGTTTATGTTGTTGGTTATCCAGAGCGCATAAGTTTCTTCTTGTCCAGGGTCGAGTTGGATGTCGGTTAAATTTGTTCTCAGACTGAAGAGTGTCTCTGGTGTCCCACAGTCTTGTGGACAGTTATCTCGATTTTCACCTGGTTCACATATACCATTTCCACACTCAGGTCTTGCTGCAGCTCCACCTCCTCCACCACCAATAACTTGTTGACCAGGCGGCCCACCACAACAGGTAGGATCATAGGCACAGGTTTCACCCCTGTCGCATACGCCGTCATTAGGATTGGCTGTATCTCCCAATATGAATCCCGAAAGACTACTAGTTGTTATAGTGATAATATCAGAAGCTAAAACAGGACTTCCATCTAGATTTGTCCAACCTCCAGAACAAGTCCAAGTTTCTCCAGTCAAATTAAAATCACTACATTTGTAAACATCTAAATCAGTCTCTCTGAACGTATAAGGATAGGTGGGGTCTGTATAAATACCAATAACATCTGAGTAATTCATAGTAAGGTTTACATTACTGGAATTGAGTGTACTCCTGACCGTCAATGTTTTGAGATAATTTCTGACCCCTATTATGTCACCGACCGTAGCAGTGAAAGTATCGAAATCCCTTACAGAATTTGCAGTGTTGTTGGTTATGTTTACTTCCAAGAACTTAATAGTATGATTAAACACTCTTATTTCTATATCGTATATCCTTTTACGTATCGTGAAGTTATATTCCGCATTTGATGTGGTGGTTCTATTGGTATGAATTATTGAATTAGTTCCGTTTCTGTAGAAAATGAACTCAACAGATACTTTATTTCCATCGGTATCTGTTGTATTACCGTAGAATTGAACTGTTGCTGGGTATACTTCAAACCATCCTGTGGCACTGGCATTGTTTCCACTAGTATCGTTTGCGTAAAGAATAAAATCATAATCTCCCAAGTCTGTAAAGTTCAAAGATATGTTCCATATACCTTTTTTATTGTTAGAAGAAGTATTCGCTAAACTGTGGATAGCAAAAGTCTTGTTCGGAAAGGTTATGTAAGCCCAGACTTTATCGATTCCATAAAAATCAGAGATGTTTGCGTTTATGGTAACGTTTTCAACGTATTGTTTAGCAGAGGTTGCAATAACTTCCAAAAATTCTGGTGGGTAAATGTCAGAACTTCCGACTATCCTCACATCTCTTGATACATCTTCGGGTAGAGAAGCATTGTAGTAAAGGTTTGGGTCATCTGAGATGTTACACTTTACATCGTAAAATCCCTCTGATAGAGCAAAATTAGAGATGTTCCATGCATGTGTAGCGTTTCCGTTTGACGTAGTGGCATTACTGCCCATGGTATAAGTTCCAGAGGAATTGGAATACCAGAAATTGACTGAGTAACTACCAATACCACTCGAAAGATTAACGTCCTCTACAAAACAAACAACATTGTATTTTTCACCGTATGCTGACCTATTGATCTCTGTGTTGTTAAGAGGGTCTTTTATGCTCACTCTAGACCATCCATACAAGTAGATTTGAACACTCTTTTGACTTGAATTGTAGAATCCTCCAGTTGCATTTGCTGTTATAGTTAAAACTTGTGGCACACATACATCTGGAAGTTGCCAGGTTGTGTTATCGCCTGTAGCGACAGGATTCGTCAGAGTACATGCCTTTGTGTTTTGTCCATACCAAGTTACTGTGTAACTCTCACTCGGAGCACCGCAAGAATCTGAGACCGTGGAATTCAGAGTGACATTCTCCTGCTCATGGATTATCTGGCTTGGAAGGGGTCTAATTACAGTCACGTTCAAATTATCTTTCAATGTTACGTTAGTATTACTCACATTCCTTTCGATAATGTAGTAAGGAGATGCACTCCCACTTAAAGTAACGTTGAGTGGGTACAAAGCCAACTTTGAATCAAAACCTGAACCAGGACAACCAGTCTGCCAAGTGTAGTTACAATAACCTGAACTGTTGGTTGTTGAGCTTGCTTTTTGAGTGTTGTTTATGTACCAAGTACAAGTATAACCTGAAACAGTAACGATGTTGTTGTTCTCATCTGTTAATTTAGCCAACAAGGTTACATTCGTACCTCTTGTGAAATTCTGGTTGATGACTGATTCTGTGAAGTTGGTGCTCAAGCCACCGATTATCGTAACTACGTAGTTTGTTGAGTTTGCATCGTTGTAATAACTATCTTGGTAAGTCCCTCCCTTCCACCATTGTTGTCCTGCAGAATAAGTCGCGTTTGGATCGAAATTGAAATTGCAGAATCCAGATGTGTTGGTTAAAGTAGAATTGGCTAGGATGAAATTGGCTCCGTTGGTAGTGATCCAAAAACTACAGTAAGCGTTGCTAACATTCTGGTTCAAGTCTGTATCGTTCACGACGAAAGAAAAAGTAGTGTAGTTTGACGCAGTCCTGTTAACATAAGTATCGTTCCCAGTTATGTAGATTATAGAAACGTCATGCTTCAAGACAGTCGGGCCAGTAAATTCAGATGTATTCTGCCAAGAATGGTAGACATAGCCAGTCGAAGAGTTGAAATCCCTGTACTCGAACTTATAATAGTTTGTCCCAACCCAGGATTCGTTGGCAGTATAGTTAAACCAAGCCGTTCCACTTCCGGATATGTTCTCAGAACCTCTCATCTCCCAGTTTAAGCCATCAACTTTCAACCAGAAGTTAACCGTAACGTTGTCTCCATCAGTATCGTTCACAAAGACGGTAAAATTGAAGTTCGTTATGTTCCATTTTCCGGATAAGGGTGTTACTTGCGCGTCGGTCAAGTCAGCAAGATGATTGGTCGTGCCGTTAACGATGTAGATTATGGCTGATGTATGCGGTTGTTTCCATTTGAAGAAATCTATTTGACTATCTCCATTCGTGTCTTGTTTACACACATAAAAATCATCTGTTCCTATAGTTCTTTTCTCATAAGTTGGGTTTGTTGAATTGCAATCGTTAGTCGAACTGCTGGGAGTTATACTATAAATAGACCCACTCCAATCTACGTACAGACCTGCATCAGAGATATATTGAGTTATGTCTGTGCTCGTGTTTGCTGTTACATTGTAGAATGTTGTTGTCGTTTCATTCCATATCGTAACATTCTTTGTCCAGACTCCTGTTTCAGTAATAACTGGAGAGGTTTCATTCGAATAAATAGCAATACTCGAAGTCATCGTGTTATCCCAAAGAAGGTCTGAATCGTTTGAAACTATGTTGAAAGGAGTTACGTTGCAAACATTCTGTCCATCGATTGTTGTATTGGTATAAGATATTCCTCCAAAATCGCACGTAGTCGCACCGTTACTTATCTTGACGTATTTCACTTGAATGCTGTTTGCTGGATTCGTATAATAAGATATGTTTATAGTTCTATTCCCTATTGTTTCGTTCACTAGCGTGTTGTTCGTCCTAGACCAAGCAGATATGTTTTGGTAGGAAATTGCTTCTGATGCGTTGTAATCATAAGTGATGTTTATGAAGGTTATATTTAAATCACCTCCAAAATCCGAATGGAAAACTAATGGAACGTCGCAGTTCTGAGAATCACAATTGTTAAGATAATTTTGAATCGCTGGAGTGATGCTTGAATTTGGTATGTCAATGCTTGTCCTCAGTTTTCCAGGATTCGTCCAATCATAATCTCCATCATTCTCTATATCAAGAGAAACGTTCGTTGGATAGTATTCGAAATTTAAGATGTAGATGTTTGTAGTACCTGCAGACCTTGTTCCAGCGATAACCTCGTTCCCAGGATCTGCTGTTATGTTGTTCACATCTATACCACGAACCCAGTTGTTGGTCGTGTGACTCCAGATTAAATAGCCTGTAGAGTTTAAAACGTAAACTATTTTATCGTTGGCTCCAGCTACAACCTCATTTCCAGGATCTGTGGTGACATCACCTATAGCGACGGTATCTACTGTGGTCCCAACTGAATAACTCCATACTTGATTGCCGTTATAGTCTAGAAGATACACAGCGGAACTCGTTGCCACAGCTATCTCATTGTCTGAGGAAGAAGTGTTGACGTTTCCCACTGCCACATCGTTTATAATGCTCCCGATCGATACGTTCCATACTAGTTGACCAGAAGCGTTCAAGACATAAACACTTCCGTCAGAAGATCCACCGACAACCTCATTTCCTGCATCAGCAGATAAATTTCCGATGGCAACTCCGTTCATGCTCCCAGACAAACCAGAATAATAACTCCACAACTGATTGCCGTTAGAATCCAAGAGAAACAAAGTGTTGTTTGCAACTCCAACAGCTATCTCATTGTCTGAGGAAGAAGTGTTGACGTTTCCCACTGCAACGGACATGACATCGCTTCCTATCGTGTAGTTCCATACTTGTTGACCAGAAGCGTTCAAGACATAAACACTTCCGTCACCTGATCCTGAACCAGCAACAATTTCATTTCCCACATCAGCGCTAACATCCCCGATAGATACATCATAGAAATTTATACCAAGCTTGTAAAAACTCCATATCTCATTGCCTGCATTATCCAATAGATTTACTCCTTCAGCTACTGCTACAGCTATCTCATTGTCTGAGGAAGAAGTGTTGACGTTTCCTACTGCCAAACTCCACACTTCATCTGTTGCGTATGTTTGCGTGGGAAAACTCTCACCCTTTAAAGTGATGGTTGAACTTAAAATCGTAGAATTCTTTGGCAACCTTATCCAAACAGTTTTGTTTTCAGCCGTGGAATACAAAAGATCTTTTGTTATACTGCTATCGTTCAAAGCATTCTCTTCGTACCTGAAAACAGGATTATCCCAGTTCAGAGTAAAGGTTTTTTGTGTGAGCGAGTAAACAGTCTGCATCGTGACTAATGCTACGAATACTAGGGTAAAAATCATCCTTTTAATGGGCTTCATACTTCACCTCTTCAAAATTTTTGTGTAACCTTTCAAGGAGACTCTTCAAATAATGCAGAGTGGCAGAACCAACCCTTCTCCTGTAGACGATACCAGACCCTTTCAACTCAAAGATATACTTGATGATTGTATGCCTGCTGACACCAATCCTGTCCGACAAAAACTGTACAGTTAATCCTTCCGGATGGTTTCCCAAGATTTTTATTATTTCTTCTCTCACTCTATTTTTTTCATTAATAGTAATCACTATTAGTAATTAGCAATGATAATAATTATGGTTTAATTAGAATTTAAAAGTTTATGTTTACTCTTCAACCGGTGGTATTTTCTCTATCCTTTCCTTGGCTTCCATCAAGATTCTTTCTCTTTCACTTCTTCTCTTTATCCTGTAGTATATGATGAACATTATCACCAGAATTATCGACATGATGACTATTAAAGGCCAGAAAATCAATCCTACTAGGATAAACCTTCTTATTCTCTGTATGGGATCACAAATTTTCTCGTAATTTTTTTCTGTTAAATAATTTCCTGCCAGTCGAAATTGTTCTTCTGGGTCGAAGAATGGTGGAATCAGAATTTTGGATGAATTCGAAGTCTTCAATTCCATCTCAAGAGCTATGTCAACCTTATAAACAACTCTCTCTAGCATTGGCATAGCGTAACCAAACCATGTTACAGCTTTTTCATAATTCTCATGCTCATATTCTTCCTTTCCTCTACCTATTGCATAATCTGCATCATCGTAGAAAGTCTTCATGATCGTTACATCTAAACACTTCTCTACGAGCAACGCTCTCTCTGCCTCTGCCTTTATCTTTTCCAGTTCTTTTAGCAGCAAATCGGCTATTTCTTTAGGGTTCCTTCCTATTACCAAAGTCAAAACCACAGTATTACTTTCTACCTCATCACTAGCCTTAACTCTTAACTTGTAAACTCCTATTTCTGCATCACTAGGCACATCTATTACCACTAGGTATTTTTCTGCCTCTCCTGGAAAGATGTTATTTATATCTGGAAATACGCTGATCCATTCTGTTGGTATGCCTTCGATCAAAATCTTCACTGATTCAACAGTCTCAGTCCCTGTGTTATTTACTGTCGCGATAAAACTCGTCTTGTTACCTAGGATAACTGTTAGTATCGTATCAGAAACGTTCAAAGTAAGGTTATATTTCCCAAGCGGCAAAATTTCCTTTCCTGGACCGATGGCCCCAGGCCCTCCTGTTGGTGTCGTATGCAAAGGACAAGAAATCACTTCAAAAGTATCGTATGCCTGTACTGAAGTCAAATTACGACTTAAAGTAGTTAAAAACCTATAATTGCCCATTGAAGTTGGTGCTGATAGAATAGACGTGACAATCGTTTCATTCTCAGTTATCAAGACATCATAATCCTTTTTCTCGTTGTAAACCGTACCATTGATATCAACAACCTGATAAGTCATGTTAACTGTGACATCTTCTGGTGGTAAAATCTTTGTTATGTTCACCCTAGCATCGACGTTGCTACCTTGACATACTTTTTTGTTCAGCACAGTAACGTTCAGACGAAAGTCAGTGTATGAAACAGTGATGTTTAACCCAACACTAACTATTTGGTTATCAGCATAAGCGAAGATAGTTCCGTTGTCATATATGTCTTCTGGCGTGAGTGGAGGAATAGTGATGTTCAAGTCAGTTGAATTCACTGTATCTGGTGTAAGATAAAGAGTATCTGGAGAGAGAAAAACCCATTGTCCTGGTATTCCCGTCGTAGTGTTGAGAGTGGCATTCGTACTGTTACAAGCATCATCTAACCACAATTGAATGCCAGAAGGATATACTTTTGATCTACCTGGAGGGATGGTATCGATGATCCAAGCTGGAAATCTACGCAGAATTCCTATGCCTTTTTTGACCTTAAACTTACAGGTTGAACTAGTTAAGTTTCCGTCGAAAGTGAAATTGCTCACAATGCTGTAGATACCACGTTCATCTTTATACTGAACAGTGTAATTAGTGTTTCTGTACTCGACCTCGTCGACAGATAAATCGATGTTCCAATTTTCATGATGGATTTCTTTATTTGTTGTGTTAAGGATTGAAGTTGATAGATTTCCGGTAAGATTAACACTTCCCACATTCTCCAGCTTGTTAGTTATGTATACTACCTCTCCAGGACAATAGCTCTTTGTTTCAAGACATTCTTCGTTGTCTATCAATATCGAGAGTTTCGCACCGAAAGGTGGTGGTATCCTCAGCCTGCCTACAATTATAGCTTTAACGTTGATTAAAACATTAAAAAAGTAGAGGATTAGAAAAAGTAGAAAGAATACTAGAAAAATCTTACTTTTTCTTGTTGAGCCAGTAGACAAGGTAGATCACTAGTATTACTAGAATTATTATCGCTAGCATCGGCAATAAATGTATCGCTGGCTTTTGTTCTTCTGGAATCTCACGAACAACCCTTTCTTCTAGTTTCTCGACAACGTTCACAGTGAAAGGTACGACCAAAGTCTTGTGTATCACTGAACCAGATACTCCTTCCCCAACAAAAGGTCTACAACTCACGGTTAAATCTCCATTATAAGCCTTTATCGGTGCGTCGATAGGGACAGAAACTGTTCCGTAAATGTTCTTTATATCTCCAGCGTTCACTACCACTTCCTTCTTGTCAAAACTTATTACTAAGGGGTCCAGACCACTGATAGAATAGCTACAAGATTGCCTGCTCGATTCCATCACAGCCTGAATCTCGAAGTAAAACCTTGCAGCATCACCTCTTAAAAGCTTTAAATCGATAGGTATCGGCTGGGTAACGCCTAAAGACATTGCTGTCTGGATACTCATCAACAGAACTGAGAGTAGAATAAAACCAAACTTCCTTACGTCGGAATTTTTCATTTTCATCAACCCTCTAGATGATATCTACCTGTAACCTGGATCGAGTTGTTGTAAATTCCAGGTTGTTTTGGTGAAGATGTGTTTATCTCCCACCATAGTGTATAATTAGCTAAGTTGTTTGGATAAGGGTTACCATGTTCATCTTGTGAACAATCAAAAATCCCACATCTGCGCATTCCTCCGGTTGGGAAGAACTCTACTTGCGTCAAAGGATTATCGTTTATATATCTGTAATTAGCTGGATTGTCGAACGGATTACCGCTGATATTCGCGATGGCGAAGTTATCGCCAGTTATCTCTATCATGTTCGGTGGTGGTGGAGAACAAAGAGGACAAGTAAAGTCTGTCGCATTCCAAGTTAAATTAAGCCTTACATTTCCTATGTTCCTAGTTGTGTTCGCTCCTCTTCCATAGTTCCACACATCCAGAGATATCGTCCCCAAGTCGATCATACCATCACCAAGCGGATAGGCAACTGCAGGCATCATCCCATAGTTCCAGAATCTTAATGTGCTGTTAGCAAGATCTGGCTGGGTTGCAGTGACGTTGACATACCAGTATCCATATCTCTTATAATAATCCAGAGAATAGGTTGAAGGCAGTGTAGTAAAGTTACAATAGTATGTGTCGAACTGGCTGTAAAAGGTCATAACTATGGAAGCGTCTGCTGTCGCCGCATTACAAGGAAATCCTGTCTCGTTCTTGCATACGTAAGCAATGACATCGGCAGTATTACAATCTCCGTTCTGATCATAGAGCGTCGCGTTGAAGAACAAGGATACAGTACTACCAGCTAAACCATTCATCGTTGGTCCAGGAGGAGATTCCTCACATCTTGAGTTGTTCACATATATTTCCATAACTTCTGGTGCAACTCCAGGTACCCTTAGGATGCCTGATACGGTTAATTCTACATTCCTTCTTATAGTCTCGAGACCAGGAACGATCGCGAACAAGAATATTACGATCACGAGTATTGATAAAAAAAGAGTAATAGAATTCAAGCTCATCCATACACCACGACTACTTCCTTTCTTTCTTCCTCGTCAAGTAGAAACCAACGATCGAAAGTATCAGCACGATGATCAACAGAATCAACGAAAGAGGAGATACTTTGGGTTTTTCCTTCTCTGGAATCTCACGAACAACCCTTTCTTCTAGTTTCTCGATGACATCTATGACAAATTTAACGCCCATCGTTTGTTGTATCACTGAGCCAGAAGCTTCTAGTTCAACATGAGGCTTACAACTCACGATGAGTGTTCCATCGTATGTTTTAATCGGTGCGTCGATAGGGACAGAAACTGTTCCGTAAATGTTCTTTATATCTCCAGCGTTCACTACCACTTCCTTCTTGTCAAAACTTATTACTAAGGGGTCCAGACCAGTAACAGAATAAGTACAATACTGTTTAGAATCCATCGTAGCTTGAATCTCGAAGTAAAACCTTGCAGCATCACCTCTTAAAAGCTTTAAATCGATAGGTATCGGCTGGGTAACGCCTAGGGAACTCACTGTTTGGATGGTCATCAATAAAGTCAGGAATATTATCAAACCAAATTTTCCAAAGTTCAAAGCTTTCATCTTATCACCATTACCCAGCAGCAGTATACGCATAAGCTGATACCTCGATCGAGTTAGTATACGTACCTCCCACTAGCCCCATCGGAACGTATATTTCCCACCATAGAGTATAGTTAGCCCAATTTGGAGCACCATCTTCGTCTGCTGAACATGCATTATTGCCACACCTGCGCATTCCTCCAGTTGGGAAGAACTCAACTGGTATCGATGGGCTGGAGCTCATGTTCCTATATTGACCTGGATAACCGAAAGGATTACCGGACCTGTTTGAGACAGCAAAAGTGTTAGCGTGAACATCAATTGTGTTAGTACCAAATGTAAAGTCGGTTGCATTGTAAGTAACGTTAAGCCTTATGTTTCCCCAATTTCGTGTTACGTTTCCTTGTGTTACATCTCCTCCGTAATTCCATTGACCCATGTATACTTCCCCTAACGGTATCGCAGTACCGATACCAGTTGAAGTCCACGGATAAGCGAGTGAAACCAGCTGGCTGTAATACCAAGTCCTGTTAGTCTGATTGAATCGATTAGTGGGATCGGTTACAGTAACGTTAATCGTCCAATTCTTCCATCTTCGCCAGTATTGTAAGTTAAAAGTGCCTGTGAAGTTGCAGTAGCAGTTGGTACATGTCCCAACAGTATATTTAACAGGCGATCCTAGAGCACCTGTGTAAGCGGCATTACCTGCACAAGTTGCTACTAAACCCTGACAGACGTAATAGTTTACAGTAGCACTATCACAATCCCCGTTTTCATCAACTATCGTCGCCCTAATACCCGTTGCCCGAGTAGTACCTTGAGTGCCAGACATTGAACAGACAGTAGGTGTGTAGGTACATTCTATTATATTGGTAGGTGTTTGGTTCATGTAAATTCTTTCAACTCTTGGGTACAAACCTCCTATATATAAACTACCAGTTTTTACAGCCAACTCGATTAATCTGTATAATTCAAAAGTGCCAGTGAACAAGTAGGATGCCAAGAATATCAAAGATACAAAAATCATGAACAGAAAAAACATGGATCTAGCAAACATATAAACCCTCAAACACTACTCATTACAATGTTATTATTGTAATACTGGCTTATAAATCCTACTGGTAGGTATGCTCTAAAATAGATGTACTTTACTTCTCTCACGCCCAAGCTAATCATGAATTGAGGTGTTTTAGTCAGGCTGTAAAAAGTACTTGGTGGAGTAGTGTTGCTGAAGCTCGCATTTTTTATGCCTATTACATAGCTAGGATTAGATTGACCGATAAAATCACTCCCATTGATCTCTATATCCAATTCCATGTTCCCAGTATTGTTGACCAGCATGGGATAGGAGTTTGAAGAATTGACTGTTTGACCAGGAAGGCCAGTCCAGTTGATGATCGTAACGTTATCACTCCATGCGTAAAGAGAATTGTAAGTGAAATTTTTAGAAGTGAAGTTACTCACTCCAGTCCAAAGACTTAAGTTAACACTAACGTTCCATCTTCCAGGATTCCTCCAGTATTCCATCTCCCATCCCTGAAAACATTGCCACTGTGTCCCAACTTTTTGTATCGTTCCTAGCCAAGGACCAAGAGTAGGGTTAGAATAACTACCAGTTGCGTTGAATATCCTGACCGTACAAGGATTATTTGGATCCATGTGAGTTGAGTTTGTTATGTTAACGGTTACGTTCATCCTGACATTTCCTCCTGCTATTGGATTAACGTTATCTGGTGGAAAATCTATCGGTTTAATCTCGATCGAATCTATCATTAAGGTTCCTGATGTACATACCCCATTCTCACAATATTGGTCGTAATTCGTGCATAGATCGCAATTTGTTGCATTTTCACAGTTGCCATTTACATCACAAGTGCCTTGACATCTATATTGTCCATAAACACCATAATAGTTGTCTCCAATGCCTAGGGAACATCTATACGTAAAATCGCATAAGCCAGGACCACAAACTCCATTACCAGAGCAATTATTACCAGCTCCACAAGGCTGAATATCATCGCCAGAGTCTAAGTTACAATCCCCTAATTCCCCTAGGTTACCACTGCAGTTAAGTATGTCCCTCTTCCTCTGGCATGGACTTGGGCAGGAGTTCCAGTCAGAAACATTACATTGATGATCCGTGCCAGATCCAGGATGCCATTTATAATCAGTATTGTTGCAGAAGTAAAGGCTTCCTATGTTCCAAACATCACAACTTGTTAAAGATTCGCAGGTTTTGTTCGAGCCAGCTACACAGAGTTGATTGTCGTATGGTAGAATTTCAACATAATTGTCGTTTGGTTCGCAGCATTCTGTTCCTGTCCAGTTGTACCCGCAGATTGAACAGATGGTTGAGTTGTAGTCGCAGCTGACGAACTTCATTATCCTCCATTCGTAACTGGTTGTAACGTTGTCGTATCCGACTACTATGATGCTGTCGTTGCTGTCGACTGCTACTCCCCGTGCCATGTCAGCGTAAGGACTATCGTTTGTTGTGTAGTTCCATGTGGAATCTAGTGAAGAGTTGAATTTCATTATTCTCCATTGATAATTGCCTGGTGAGTTGTCATAGCCAACAACTATGATGTTGTCGTTGCTGTCTACAGCTACATCCCATGCTATGTCAGAACCAGTGTTATCAGGATTGTTGTAAGTGTAGTTCTTCAGAGAGTTGAGGTTAGAATCAAACTTCATTATTCTCCATTGGGCATTGCCTGGTGAGTTGTCATAGCCCACAACTATGATGTTATCGTTGCTGTCTACAGCAACACCCCTAGCCTCGTCAACACCAGCACTGTCGTTTGTTGTGTAGTTCCGTATGGAATCTAGTGAGGAGTTGAATTTCATTATTCTCCATTGAGTACTCGTTGCATTCCTATCCATACCGACTACTATTATTTCATCATTGGTCTTATTTACCACAGCATAGGCATAATCATAACTTGAGCTTGGGTTTACCGTGTAGTTCCTCAGAGAGTTGAGGTTAGAATCAAACTTCATTATTCTCCATTGGGCATTGCCTGGTGAGTTGTCATAGCCCACAACTATGATGTTATCGTTGCTGTCTACAGCAACACCCCTAG
>JASEGC010000003.1:115953-119009 GCA_030018415.1 Candidatus Aenigmatarchaeota archaeon | reverse complement strand
CAAGACATCGTTACCTGTAGAGTTAACTGTAAAGTTGTTCACATAGCCTTCTGTTGCTCTATCTACTGAGCCAGATATAACAGCTTCTTCAACTTCTAGGATTGGATTGCTTGCTACAGTTATTGTTGAGTTATCACTTGAGCTATTGGTTGTTAAGTCTGGGTTACGCCACTCACAGGTTGTATTTATCATGTAGTCTCCTGGTTGTTCATTTGCTGGAACAGTTACATTAAATACTTTAAAGCAGTAAGAACCATTAGTGACATCACCACAATTCTGTGGGAAAGTTATATTCGATGTCCAACCAGATGGAAGCTGTAAAGTTATGTTGGTAGAGTAAGCTGTAGCATTTCCAGTGTTATTGCAAGTAACATTCATATCAAATTCTTGAGATAGGTCCTGACTGATGTTATAAACCGTGTATGTATCTGGTAGTAACTCTGTATCAACATCTGTCTTTGGAATTGCTTCAAACTGATATTTTATCGTATAATTAACATTATTTGTTGTATCGTTTGCATAGAATGTAGCATTGTAGATACCACCCACATCTGGGGTATAACTTTCATTGTACAAAGCTCCATACAAGGTTGGGTAAGCTTCGGTTAAATTATATTCTGAGCCAGGTATCTGTGTTAGAGTTACATTTGTTGTATTGGCATCAGGTTTCTCTATATATACCCATACTTTGCTTACATTAATATCATCTGTGACATTAGCCCATAGCTCTAAACTTTGATAGGTTTCCAAAAGGATAGGGGTTATGTTTATGTTTCTTATCTCTGGCTCAGTTGTATCTATTATGTTTATGCTAACTGTTGCTTCAGATACAGAATCATTGTAGTAAAGTGTTGAATTGTCTGTTATATTGCAACGTAGCAAGAAGTTTCCTAATTGTGGTGGTTCCCAGTAATGAGTCACATAACCAGAGGAGTTTGTCAGGTTACTGCTTATTTTTGTTGTGTTATACCAGAAGTCTACCGGATAGGTGTCAATTCCTTTGCTCGAGTTTGCATCACTAACTAAGCATTCAAGATTGATTGGATCACCATAGGAATAATTGCTTGCTGTCGGGTAAACAAACGAGATGTTACTCCATCCCCAGATTGTTATGTTAAGCTGGTCATGATCAGAGTCGTACCATTGCAGTGTGGCATTAGCATGTAGAGTTTCTTGACCGAGTTTATAGTTTGCTGGTATTGTCCAATTTACCTCTGTATTATTTTCACCACCTTGAACTAGGAAATCCCAAGTTGAGTTGAACCAATTTACAGTTGGAGCGATTGGATCTCCATTCTCACTTCTAGTATCTGCTGACAGTGTTACATTCTCTGTTTTATGATAACTTGCGTTTGCCTGAGGTTTTGTTATGGATATAGATATAAGACCTTGAGTAACAATCCATGTTTCTCTTGGATCAGATGGGTTTGAGCCTGTTTTTGTTGCATTTATGAGTATGGTATAGTTTCCAGGAGTCTTCGTGTCACTTGAATTGTAAATTATCCAACAATAGCCAGCGCTATCAGTCGTACAGTTATCAAATTCTCCTCCTCCCTCCCAGAAATGAGCAGTTGCTCCATCAACACCACCAAACACAGATTCTGTTATTTGAACGGTTATGTTCGCTGCGTGTGGATCAAAAGTATCGTTCCTGTAGATAGTTTGATTGTCTATGTTTATGCTGTATACATACAGCTTCCTTTCTATTTCCACTGTTTTGTTCTTCTCATCCGCTTCACTAGCATTATAATACAAAGATGCTTGGTCGGTTATGTTACATATTATAGTGTAATTACCTGCATCTTCTTCAGTGGTGTTCCAGTACCAGTAAGCATAACCGCTAACGGTTGTGTTCGTTAGATTTTCTACCAGATAACCGGTTGAATTAAATTCATAAAAGCCTACCTCATAGCCGTCTGGAACTGTTTGGGTTGTGTTTGCATCTTCAACCCTACACTTAACCTCTACTATTTCACCAGCTAATGCCTTATCTGATTGGTGAGTTACTAGCCCCTCTGTTGTTATCTGCGACAGGTTTGACCAACCATAGATTAATACAGATACCTGATCTGTTCCAGTATCATAATAGCTTCCAGTTGCATTTGCTCTAATTATTTCACTACCTAAAGTATAATCAACAGGAACTTGCCATGTTGTGTTATCACTAGTAGCAATCTGATCCCAGCTTTCATTGTACCAGGTCACTTGATATGGATCTTTTGGTGGAGTTCCACAGTAATCTGATACTGTTGAATTTAATTGCTCTGTTGCAGTTCTATGCAATATCTGGTTTGTGGTTGGAGAATCAATATTTATCGATAGGTTATCTCTTAGAGTTGTGTTAAGATTATCTTCTTTAACCCAGGCATCATAATATTTTGAGGTCTCATTTTCTATTGTAACATTCAACCAATAGATTCCAAGCCAATAGGAACAGTTTGTCTCCCATGTATAATTACATATTCCTGATTGATTTGTCGTCGTGTTTGCGATATTTTCCTGATAGGTTCCGTTGCCCCACCACCATCTGCAGGTGTAGTCTTGAACACCAGAATTGTTGAAATAATCTCTCACCTCTGCTTCTAGAGATAGGTTATCTCCTCTATATAAGGAAGCTGGAGGGGTTGTGAGCAACGATGTATTAGCCTTGCTCCATATCTCAATTCCTCTTTGATCAGAACCAGTGTTATAGTAAGTTTTGTTTGATGTTAGATTTACAGTAAATTGACCTAATCCATGGTTTATTGGTATTTGCCAGGTTGTGTTTTCTTCATTACCTAAAAATTCACTTGTCTCTTCTAAAGTCCAGTTGATCGTTGTCCCAGAGACTATAGTATGGTTGTCATCATATATTGTTGAGTTGAGTTGTATGGTATCGTCTTTATAGAACTTCTGCCACTGTATTGGTTTTTCGATAACAGGAACAATATCTCCTATTATTGTTACGTTGTAAGCTGAGGAGTTGTAATCCTTATAGCATTCATCACCATCTGTTCCAATAATCCAGAGCTGTTTACCAACATTATAAATTGAGGAAGAGGGGTCAAAGGTTATGT
>JASEGC010000003.1:109132-115943 GCA_030018415.1 Candidatus Aenigmatarchaeota archaeon | reverse complement strand
ATCCAGAGCTGTTTACCAACATTATAAATTGAGGAAGAGGGGTCAAAGGTTATGTTTGAATAACCTAAAGAATCTGTTAGCTGGTCTTGCTTGTCTTTGTAATAAGTAGAGCCGTCAGTTGTTACCCACAATGAAGCGTTAACTCCAGCTCCAACCCATTCTGATCTATCTGTATCATTTATTCTTATTTGGAATGTAACACTAGCTGTTCCGTTTCTGTTTACTTGGGTCTCATTTCCTGAGATGTAAATAACAGAGACGTCATCCCTGGTTAAATTAGGATTATTATGGACAGAGAAGTTGCCTGTTGCAACAGAATCGTTATATTCAAACTTATATTGAGCTAATCCTTGTTCTCCGCAAGCAAAGTCAGAAACCAGCCATGAAACAGAGCCATAGCCATCATAGACAGTTTGCTGTGAACCCTTTTGTACCCATCCAGAGCCAGTGTTGACAAAAAGCTTCAAAGTAATGTTATCAAGGTTAATATCATTCACTGTTACAGAGTAATTCCACTCCTCACCCCACCCGCCTGTGGCCAAGCCTGTTAGAGTTGAATTAACCTTATAGCTCACTTCGGTTGGTGCAGTATTGATAACAGTTATGTTTATTGTAAAGTCATCCCAGCACTGTGAAGCAGGATCACAGCTAGTTCCAGTAGCATTTGCCCTTATAGTTCCATTATAAACTCCAGGAGCATAGCCAACTGGTATGGTTGCATTAACAGCTATGCTTTGCCAATTGCCTTCCACCAAGGATGATATGTTGACTGGATTGAATTCTAAAGTGAAATCAGTACAAACTGTTCCACTGATACAGCTAAATGTTATGTTCTCCAAGACATCGTTACCTGTAGAGTTAACTGTAAAGTTGTTCACATAGCCTTCTGTTGCTCTATCTACTGAGCCAGATATAACAGCTTCTTCAACTTCTAGGATTGGGTTGGATGTAACATTAACCTTTGTTCTATTGCTTACAGAACTCAAAGTTCCATTTGGATTTGACCAATTACCAGTAAAGTTTATCCAATATATTCCTGGCTGAGTATTTGCTGGCAGGGTTATTTTAAAACTCTTGGTGCAGTTTGAAGCGCCAGCCCATTCATCTGTTGATATGTTTATAGTTCCACACTCATAGCTCGTTGTATTTATGCTCCAAAAAGCAGGCTTTGCTATGTTTGTTATATTTGCTAAAAGCATCCTTGCAGTTCCGGTGTTGTTTAAAATAATTTCTATATCAAAGGTATATGCTAAATCCTGGGTTATATTATCTATTATTTTTTCTTGAGGGGTTTCAAGCAAAATTCCACTTGTTGTTTTATTTTCCAGATAAAAAGAATCTGGAGGATATTTTACAGTAGAGCCTCCATAGTAACCAGTTGTTTCAGAAGAATTCATCTTTACTTGATACCAGCCCAAAGGTTTGGAAGTAGAGTTGAAAGTGCAATTATACCAACCATATTCATACCAAGGAGCATCAGATCTATCAGTAACTGGTGTGCAGGCAAATTCTTGTTCTGTGGAATTCAAAATACCATAGAAGTAAACATTCCCCAAATCATAGAGTGCAGAACCACAATCATCTTCCATGTAGCCTTTGAATGTCACTTGATTTGATTCGTAGCGATACTCTCCATTTGGTTCAGAACCGCTCTTTGTCAAGTTGTTTATTAGTTGTCCTTTAACTGTGTAGCTTTTTTGAGTTATGTTATCTGGTTTGTAGGCAGGATCTTCCACTCCTCCAGCTATCCACTTCTGGTTCCCAATAGTGTAAGAACAATTGGGATCTAAATTCCATTCACAATAACCAGATGCGTTTGTTTGATTAACAAAAGAATAATCATAAGGAGTTGAGCCATCTGAGGTGAACCAGAAAGAACAGTTAAATCCGGCTTCGACGTACGCTCCTCTATCTGTATCATTTATTCTTATTTGGAATAAAATAGTTTGGGCCCCTTGTCTATTTGCTGTTGTTCCATCTCCATAAACATGCTCAGCAATAGCATCATCCTTGTCCACACTCACCGTTTGAGAAGCAGTTTCATCTCCACCACCAACATGATTGGTAACATTGAGCTTGTAATACCTTGTCTGGGTAGCATCGATTGCTAACCAGCCNNNACATGATTGGTAACATTGAGCTTGTAATACCTTGTCTGGGTAGCATCGATTGCTAACCAGCCGGGGTCTTGGGTGAAGTTTACTTCTTGATTAGAGCAAGGACAGGTTGTGTTAGTAGAATTTATTAATTCCCATTCTCCAGTTCTGTTGTACCATAAGCTCACATTTAGCACATCAGGATTTGGATCAGTAACATTAACAGCATAGAACCACCACTCACCCCAACCAGCATCTTGCTCATAGCTATACCAGGGAGCTGATAGGGTTGGCTGGGTTGTGTTAACTTCAAATCGCTCATCAAAGCTTGTTGATTTATCATTGTAATACTGCTTACTAGCATTTATCCTTACATCATACCAGCCATATTGTTGATCCCAAGGAACTGACCAAGTGCAGTTATACCAGCCTTGAGATTCATTCTGGACTGGACATGAAGAAGTTATATCCTGCCATGTGGATGATGTATTCAGCTTTATCTCAACTTTATTACTAGCATCATCAACCACAGTTGAATTATCATCTGTTAAATTCCATCTAAAGATTATAGAATCAGTTCCTGCTTGGTAGGTTTGGCCAGATGGTTCTTGCAAAGCTATTGCGATATCTCCTATTATAGTTACGTTGTAAGCTGAGGAGTTTGCATCTTTATAGCATTCATCACCATCTGTTCCAATTATCCAGAGCTGTTTACCAACATTATAAATTGAGGAAGAGGGGTCAAAGGTTATGTTTGAATAACCTAAAGAATCTGTTAGCTGGTCTTGCTTGTCTTTGTAATAAGTAGAGCCGTCAGTTGTTACCCACAATGAAGTGTTAACTCCAGCTCCAACCCATTCTGATCTATCTGTATCCATTATTCTAACTTTGAATGTAACACTAGCTGTTCCGTTTCTGTTAACTTGGGTCTCATTTCCTGAGATGTAAATAACAGAGACGTCATCCTTTGCAACTGTTACATTTTTACCAGTTGTGTTATCATATCCACCATGATAATCATCAGCTTTAAACATGAAGTAACGAGTGCCAACATCTGTTGATTGCCAACCAGGATCTTCGGTAAAGCTTACAATCAAATCAAGACAGCCTGAAGGAGAACAATCAATATTTTTTGAATCTTTGTAATACCAAGTTGAATTATCTTCTGAATACCAAAGGGAAATATTAACAGTATCTGGATTTGGTTCGGTTAAATTTACTGTGTAATTCCACCACTCTCCCCAACCACCATCTTGCTCATAACTATAATTGGGGGCTTCCAAATCAGGTGGTTGATTGGTTATCTCAAACCTTTCCTCGAAAATATCAGTTTGGTTGTAGTAAAAATCTTTAGAAGCATTCAGCCTTACATCATACCAGCCTGCAGAAAAACCAACATCTACAGTCCAATTACATTCATACCAGCCGTTTCCTTCATCCTGAATTGAACAAGAAGAGGTTATATTGGTCCAGGTTGAAGAAGTATTTAGTTTTATCTCGATCGTGTAGTTAGCTCCTGAAACCAAAGTAGTGTTATCATCTGTCAAATTCCATCTAAAAGTGACATTTTCATTTACATTATAACTTTGTGTACCATTCGGTTGTTCTAAGCTTGAAGAGAAATTGCCCCAGATTGTTAGCGTACCTGTAGAAGAGTTGTAATCAAAATATCTAGCATCATTGTAAGCTCCACCCTTAAAGTTCTGAACACCCACAGAATAGCTTGAATTGGGATCAAAATAATAGGAACAATAACTATCTGTATCTGTTTGATTTATATTGCCAGAATCCCAGCTAGAGCCATCAGTTGTAATGAAAATAGAGCAGTTAACTCCAGAGCCTATGTAAATATTTCTATCCGTATCATTTATCCTTACTTGTAATAATAGAATAGCAGTCCCATTCCTGTCTACTTGCTGACCATCACCTTGCGTTATCCATGCTGTTGTATTATCTGGCTGTACTGTAACTGAATATGAGGTAGTATAATTTACATTATTTGTTGGTGAAGAATCAAAGGCCCAGAATCTCCAATACTTTGTTCCGACATCATTTTCAGTCCAATTTGAAGTGAAGTTCAACTGTTGCTGTGTTCCACAGCTTTCACAGACTTGAGAAGATATGTTTTCCCATTGACCAGTTCTGTTATACTGTAAATAAACTGTTACATTATCATTGTCTTGATCATAGACAGTCACATTGTAACTCCATGTTTCACCCCAACTTTTATTGTTCTCACCAACCTCACTTGTAAGTTCTGGTGCATAGTTTTCTCCCCCACCAGAAACATTTTGTTCACTGAAGTGAGGAACAATCAATTTAAAGTAATCAGCTACTCCATCCGCATCCACATCTTTCATACAAACTTTCCATAAGTCACCACCAACATATTTACTCTCATAAGTTGGATTGCTCGAATCACAATCTGTTTGCTTCGTTGAAGGCGTTACATCCTGCCACCCTGATGCGTTCTCCACTTTTAAGAATTCTTCTCCAGCGGTAACATTCTCATCATTTACCGTGAAGTTGACTGTAACATTAAGGAAAGCATAGGAAGTATTAGCAAACTGCATTGTTCTGTTGTAGTGAGTCTTAACGTATGGTGTGATTATGGTTTCCTCAGAAATTTCAGTTTCAGTAATCCAATCTCCTAAAGCTGTAGCCTCCTCAGTAACAGAGCCAGAAGCAGCTGCCACATTCGGAGCACCAGAGCAATCTATGCAAGAACCACCGGTTGGACTAGGAACAGTGTAGTTAACCTCGTTAAACGTGCCAGACAAACCGGTAGAGCCAGTTGATAGGGTAACAGATTCATTCAAATATTGGGTATCGGCTGTATGATTCCGTGAATTATCTGCAACCCAGTCATCATCAGTACAACCAGCATCGCCACCACACTCTTTTACTACCCAGTCGCCATATGCACCTGCATAAGTTACATAACCTCCGTTTATCTCTTGATCCGAAGCAATACAGTTAATATCGCATTCATCTTCTCCAGATAAAGTGCCTGCCACAGCCCAGCTAACTAAAACAGAAGCTTCGTTAACAGATTCTGTAAAGTTCAAGGTTGTATTCACCCTTTGCCACGATTCGTTATGGTCTGCAGTATTATTGGCTCCCCATGTTATTGTATCAAGAGTAATTCCATTCTCATATCTGTATAAAATAGTTTCATAGCCTACTGAGCCTGCAGATTGATTAGCAGTCCATAAGACAGAAGAACCAGAACCAGAAGCTTTCGCTACACAATTTGTATCTGTTGTATTATCCTCACAAACCTTCCAATTTGTTACTCCCGATGGCAAAGTATCTGATTCTGAATGGCTCCAGGCTGATGAACCCAAACTATTATCCAGGGTTACAACTCTTCTGTACCAAACATCCTGTGAACCAGAAGCAATGAAGTTTGGAGAGTAAACCTGAGAGGATGACCCTACTGAAGCATCAACCCTAACACCACTTGCTCCAGTTCCACTACCTAAATTATTTGAAGTGTCGTTTGCATAGCCTACAAAGGTGAAATCTCCTATCTCTGCTATGGTTGACGTTACTGTGCATTCGCTGCCAGCTAAAGAGCCGGGGAGTTTGGTTTCAGAACCAGATTCAAGCGTTAGATTTGCCCAGCAAGAGTCTACAGCTATTAAATCAGTTACAGTAAAGTTAAATTTGACAACTTCGGCTGAGCCATCAACTGATGTTGTATTTAACTGTTCATTACTTATAGTCGGCCCTGTTGTGTCTTGAACATCAAAGGTTGTTGAATTTGTATCTGTGTTTCCAAAAGTATCATTTGCTGTTATATTTACTTGCCAGGTTCCTAGATCTGCCTGAACCAAGCCAGTTAAAGAGTAATTGTATTCATAGGTATAACCATAGCTTATGCTTGTTATGTTTGTCATTTCATCATTGGTGACTTTTTTGGTTCCGGATGCTGAAGTAAGGTTAATCAAAACTTTATCCAGCTTGTCTGCTCCACCACCATGAGTGACATTAATTCTTATCGTAACATTTTCACCAACCTCAAAAGTTGTTTTTTCTGCCAAGGTTGAATCATAGGTTTTTGGTTTCTCAGCCTCAGCCTCAGCCTCAGGCTCAGTGGGAGGCACTTCCTCAGGGCCGTAAGTAACAAACTGATCACTCATAGAAAGATAACTTGCATTAATCCAACTTGCTGATCTTGAAACATTCGAGATGCGGACTTCGTCGATGATGCCGTTGAAACCAATCAAATCGCCAATAAGTAAAGAAAGGTTATTTGTTGAAATCGTTCCTGTTAATGCCTGAGAGGTTTTTAATTCTCCATTGACATATAATTTTTGAGAAGAACCATCATAAGTCAAAACAATATGATTCCAGCCAGAAGCTATTGTTGCTGAAATTGTCTGATTATTTATTGAGGCAAAAGCATTTGTGGTATTTGCTCCAATTCCATAAGCTCCTGCCTTTGAAATTCCTGCTGCTGTTTCGTTTCCTACGGTTGCTGAAGGTTCTGGTGAAGCGTATTTGCGAACAAAGTAGGTATCAACAAAGTAGGGTGCTTTTTGAATTGTAGAGGGTATCCCACCGGTGGCATCATATCTCCCACCCAAATTATAGTTTGAAACAGCAACTGGAGTTGTCCTATGAGTAGTAGTTCCATCTCCTAATTGACCATACTCATTATAACCCCAGCATTTTGCTGTTCCATCTGAGAGCAGGGCACAGGTATGATA
>JASEGC010000003.1:0-109123 GCA_030018415.1 Candidatus Aenigmatarchaeota archaeon | reverse complement strand
GCCACAGCATTGGTTAATCCGGAAACAGCAACTGGAGTTGTCCTACTAGTAGTAGTTCCATCTCCTAATTGACCATACCCATTATAACCCCAGCATTTTGCTGTTCCATCTGAGAGCAGGGCACAGGTATGATAATATCCTGTTGCTATTGCCACAGCATTGGTTAATCCAGAAACAGCAACTGGAGTTGTCCTATCAATAGTAGTTCCATCTCCTAATTGACCATAGTAATTACGACCCCAGCATTTTGCTGTTCCATCTGAGAGCAAGGCACAGGTATGAGAATCTCCTGCTGCTATTGCCACAGCATTGGTTAATCCGGAAACAGCAACTGGAGTTGTCCTACTAGTAGTAGTCCCATCTCCTAATTGACCATACCCATTATAACCCCAGCATTTTGCTGTTCCATCTGAGAGCAAGGCACAGGTATGATAACCCTCTATAGAAGTTCTCCCTGCAAATGGACCATCGAATTTCCAATTAAATGCTAGAAAAGTTGCTGATCCATCGCTTGCTGAAGAAGCAACCGGATTTCCATAGTACATGTAAATTGTGCTTGTTCCATTTGGAATAGAAGGAACTTTCACCCAGATCTTAGTTGAAGTAGTATTGCAGCCAGATTCAATCCAATAGCTTAAGTTATTGCCATTTCCATCAAAAAATCTAATATCTCCGCAATCAGAACGCATTTTTCCAGCAGAAATTAAGCTTTGGGTATCTGTGGTAACTAAAACTTGATAGTTAGTTAGTGATGAGCCAGAGTTTGAAATACTAACTGGCTTCTTATATTTCCATCCAGAAGTTGAAGAATTAAACCATGCTTCTAACGTAATTGCATTTGTAACATCCAAACTTGGCGAATCAGCCACCTCAACATAATCATCCACCCCATCAAACTGCCCAGCCCCATCAATCTTTCCAGACAGGGTTAAATTTGCTCCAAAAACATCTCCATCGTTACCATTAGAAGTAAAGTCAGAGGCGTTTATCTCTCCGGATTCATTTCGGTTAAGGTGCCAAACCCCTTTATAATAAGGGTCATAGGTTCCGCTCTCATTCTGTACGTCTGATGCTGCAGAATTATTGTAATACATCCAGATGTAGTCAGTTGAAGTGTTTTCGATTAATGGGACCTTTACCCATACAAAAGAATCTCCGCTGGAGTTCCAGAGCTCAATGTGATGTTTTAGCAGGGTTGTGCCATCATTGTCTATAAAACGAAGGTCGGAACCATCTGGCTTACATTTCGTGTAATTTATATTGGTTGCGTTAAGTTTAACCATCAAAGTAAAATCAATTAAGTTCTCAGTCCCTGCCCCGCCCCAGACAGAAAAATTCAACCGCCTCCTAGCTTCCCAAGACCTATCCCACCATGCTTCGGATTCACCGCCGGCGAGGTTTTCTGCTGTGGCTGACTGTGGGCCAAACTGGAATTTTAGAGTGTGGGTGCCAGGGGTTAAAACCTTTGAAGTGAAGTAATTGGTGACATTGCTAGAGAAATTAGGGACAAAAATCCCATCTATGGGAACAGACTTCCCGGCCGTTTCGTTGGGAGGGATTATGCAATAGGTTTCATTTTCCAGGCTTATGGAGGAATATCCTTTACACGTTTCTGGTGAATTTGCTGGTTTGATGAGGTAATAATAATCGAAAAGGATCTCTTCGCCTTTCTTAATTTCCAAAAAATCCAAATCATTTTTAGTTGAAACATTATCATTGGCCTTTTCAGCAAAAGTTGTTCCACTAATGGGCATTATCGTTAAATCTTCCTTGCCCTTGGTCTCAAATTGAACAGTCCAGTTCCCACCAATTGTGGGATAGGAATGAACATTAATTATGGCTATGTCAACCTCATAGGTATCGTTACTCAGCTGTGGAACGTTCCATTCTATTCTATCATATTTTCCGTTGGAATTGATATCAAAATAGCTCACATTGAACAAAGGATCAGCTGTTATGTCAGTTCTGGTCTCATCAACCACTCTGTAGAGGTTTGGTTTATAACTCAGTTCTGGCAGATCAGTATAAGCTGTAACATTTTGATAATGAACAGAAGCATTTGAAACTATTGTTATTCTCTTTCCTGTCAGTATTGCTTGTTCAAGCTTTTCTGGGGCAGGAGTTTCATAGTTAACTGTGTAATTTCCTAGTTTCAGTGTCCAGGGGACTGGTTTTTCAATAACAGCTTTTCCCTGTATTTTAATTGTTTCTGGTTTCAGGGTTGCATTAATTCCCTGCTTTTTGTTTTCTTCTTGGTTTCCTGACCATACAGCTTTGCCGTCTCTCCTTACAAGAATAACATCGTTGGGAACGTCAAGAGAGTAAAGTTTTCCTGAGTAAGGGACCTTTTCTATGCGATCAACCACTACTGGGTTTAGGTTTGAGTCAAGGAAAACTAGGGATTCATTTGAGAATTGGTTGTATACATTGCTTATTGGCATAAGCTTAAAAGCTTTTAAATAATCATTTGTTAATTTAATAGTATGAGAGTTGAAATTGGTAAGCATATTGTTATTGACACAGAAATCTGCCATGGAAAGCCAACCTTCAAGGGAACTAGGATTATGGTTAGTGATGTTTTGTGGATGCTTGGAGAAGGAGCTAATGTTAAGAAAATTCGCGAAGCTTATCCCTCCTTGACTAAAGAGCATGTTCAAGCTGCTTTGGAGTTTGTTGCAAAGCTCACTGAAAATAGGTTCGATGGGATCTTGGCAAGTGCTTAGCATGAAGTTTTTGCTAGACAAAAATGTACACAGAGGCTTATCTACCTTTTTATCTAAACTTGGGCATGATGTAGTGCTTTCTTCTAAAGGCATTGGAAACAGTGAAGTGTTTAAATTAGCTGTTGAAGAAGAAAGAGTGTTGATTACAAGAGACTCTGATTTTCTGTATTCTCCGTATACTTCCTCTAAGCATTCTGGAATAATAGTATCAAGAATTGATCCGCTGAACTTGGAGGTACAGTAAAAAGCTTTATCAGAGCTTTTAGAAAAGTTTTCTGAAGGAGAAATTAAAGGCAATGTATTTTTGTTAAAGGAGAGTGGAGCGATAGTTTTTGAATCAAGGGGTAAACCATAAACCTTTAGCGATGAAAAGTTATTTAAATACCCTTTGCAATTAAAACTTATGGGACATTCGTGGGTTGAAGTTGAAATATATGATTTGGAAAGGAAGAAATCAAAGAAGGTCAATGCTTTAGTTGATACTGGAGCTAGCTTAACCGTGTTGCCAAAGAAATTAGCTGATGAACTTGAAATCAAACCTATAAAAGAGGAAAGGGTAGCGACTGGGGCAGGAGAGATAAAGGTAGAAAGAGGTAGAGCGTGGATAAAGTTAAAGGATAAGGAAGATGTTTTTCCTGTCTGGATTTCCGATTTTGTAGATAAAGTTTTGCTTGGTGTTGTTATTCTAGAATCTTTCGGATTTGAAGTCGATCCAGCTACAGGAAAACTTAAGGAAAGACCGTTGTTGTTGTATTGATTTCTATTCAAAATTAATCCATAAACCTTATGCTCAGGAGAGACAAGCAAAGAGAAATTTTTTCCAGAAAGCCTGTACACCTCCCCTTTGTATTCATGAGCAAATATTCTAGTTGGTTCCTGGAATTCTATCCTTTTGGAATTTAGTGTTGCTATTTTGTCATTATAATTTACATCCGGCAGCTCTTTCCAGCCTTTTGAAGTCAAAACTTGGGTTTGATTGTCATAGCTGTGTGAGGAAGGTATTTCTTTGATATACCAGATTAGCTTTCCTTCTTCAATTTCAGTTTCATCCTCTGCATTAATTTCCTTTCCTTCTACTTCTTTGCTAAAAGTGAAGTTTTTAACTGGTAAAGGAATTTCTACTGTTATATTTTTGTAACACAGAGAAGAGTTGTGATAAACAAAGATTTTCTTTTCAATGCCTGGTATCTTCAGTTTTGCCTTTTCAAGGTTTGGATAGCTTGCAATCAGCCTTTCATTTTCAAAAACTTGAATGTTTCTTGCTTCTGGCGGTAATAAAGAAATTAAGTCAAAATCCAATTCAAGAATGTCAAGCTTTACTGCTGGCGTGTAAAATTTAGCTGTTAAAGTTATATCTTCAAGTGGGTTAAGAGTTAACGTAAAAGTAGAGGAGTTTGAAATTAGAGAATTGTTTAAAAATAACGAGAAGTTAAAAGCATCCACTGGTAAATTAATGGTTATATTTTGGGTTAAACTTTCGTTATAAGAATTTTTTATTTTGATGGTTTGATTCCACTCAACTGGCTTTTCTATTATTATGTTGCCTTGTTTTAGCTCACCATAGGTGATTTCAAATTCCCTCTTTGCGAACCATCCTGTGATTTCAAGGATGAATTCTTGAGCTAGTTCTGGTAAAAGGGTAGTTAAGCTGAGGTTAGTTAAATTATAATCTAAGCCTGGACTTAAGGTTAGATTTTCTGTTAGAATTACTGTCTTAACTGGAACATTTTTATACGTTTCCTTAGAAGTTGTATTCAGTACAATTAGCTTTTTCCACTCAGTTTCGTTTTTATCAAGGTATTCATATTGGTGGACTGCTGGAGTTTTATATTTAGTTTCAAAAGTTAGAGCTTGATTGGGCTCAAGGACTGGAATTAAAATTTGTGAGGTATTTGAAATTAAGGTTTGATTGAGCAAAACTTGTACATCAAAAGCATCTTGTGGGATCGAGAGGTTTAAGGAATAATTGTAAAAAGTTAGGTTGGTTGGATTTGAAACGAAAACAAGCTGAGACCAACCCACTGGCTCACCAATCGTTATATCAGCTTGCTCTGGAGTTTGGTAATCTATCACAGGCTGGGTCATGATTTTTCCAACTTCTATTTGTACTTCAGCAGAAGAAGGATTGATGTAATTTAAACCAGAAAAGCTTGCTTTTATTGAATGCTTTCCAGTTAAATTTGGTATCGCATAAGTAAAGTTGATGTTGCCCAAAGAATTTGTTTGCAAAGATTTTATTGAAATGTTGTCGATGGAAAAATCGACAGTTTTGTTTCCAAGGTCAAAATCTCCGCTGAGTTGAGCCTGAATTAAAATTTTCTCTCCTTGCTCTGGATTTGTGTTATTAACTTCTAGTTGTAAACTAGAATTTGCAAATAACTCAACCCATTTTGTTTCAGATGTGTTGATTTCTTTTGAGAAAGCTTTTGCTATAATTTCTTTTTTACCCAAAGAAGCTAAGCTTGTATTGACTTCAATTTCATTAAAACATGGTAAGTCACAAGGCAAGCTTAAATTCCCAGATCTCAAAATCCAATCCTTTGGTAGAGTTAGGTTGAACCAAACTTCTGTAACCCCATAGCCAGAGCAAGTTGTTTTTATTTTTAAAATTTCTCCCTTTTCTATTCTTTCTGGTAAGTCTAAGCTAACCTTAAGCCATCTTCCCGCGTTAACGATAAATTTCAGGTTGGGTTGAGTTGAATTTTGATTCCCAGAGCTGTCAAAGGCATAAACCCAAACCCAACTATATTCTCCTGGCTTATCAGAAGAAAAGTCGAGGAAATAAAGCCCGTTTTTTGAAGCAGTGAAGTTAACAAGAGTTTCATTTGGATATTGGATTGTGAATATTACTTCTTCAACTTCAACCTCATCCAAAACTACAGCACTTAACTTTATGGTTTCGGCCTGAAGGATAGAATTTTTATCAATTGTTTCGTTGAGAATTGCTGGTGCTTTATCAACTTCTGGTTTTATTTCAATCTCTTTTATGGCTTCAGCTGGATTTAGATATAAGGAAGAATTGCCTGCAAAGCTCGCTTTTAGCTGGTAAACCCCGGGAGTCAAATTAAGGCTGATTTCGACATAACCTTCAGAATCCGTTGGATTTGATGCGAAAAGGGAATCATTAATATAGAACTCTATTAGCTGATTTTCTAAAGCTATTCCGTTATCAAGCAATAGCCTGGCTATTGCTAAGCTCTCATTGACCTCTAACTCTATGCTGGTGTTTGCCCAAATTTCTATTAAAAAGGTTTTTTCTGTTGTTGTCTCAGGAATATTGATCGTAGAGCCTGTAAGTGATGAGTTTATCGTTGCGTTTAATGCTAAAACACTTGCTGTTGCTAGGATCAGGAATAAAAATGGAATTAACGGCTGAGCCTGACCAGTGGTTGATTTTAGCTTTTTTATTACAACAATGCCTAGTACAGCTATAAGAGAAAAAATAATGAATGAAAGTAGTGAGATTAAATAATTTATTGTTGCGAAGAATAAAGCTGTGAATAAGAAAATCGTATCATGCTCTGTTTGGGATTTCATTTTGTTTTTATGCAGGTTTACCACTCAAAAACCCTTTGGGATATTTTGGGATAGAAAAACCAAAATAAGGACGTATTTTGACAGGGATGTCTTATCACAATCCTCATTTGCTAAGCATTCTGGTACACAGTCTGGATCAGCAGTATAATTACAATTGTCTGGACAACAACCATCACCTAGAATGCATGAAGTTATCGGGTTACAAGTACAGTTAACAGGATCTAATTCTTCACATACATCACATGTAAGATTGCATTCAATGCACAGCTGTGTTTCCGAAGGTTTGTCTAGGGTAGTTCCACACAAATTAAGATCGACACATGTCCTTGTTTGTTGTCCATCAATGCAAGAACTCCATTCCACGCAATTCCATAACTCTTCACACGTTTCATTTGGTATAGAATCCGTTATACTACTTTCATTAATTATGTCTATTTCGTTAACTTGAGATATATTCAGAATTTGTGTTTGTATTAGTGTATCTATGGAATTTTCCATGAAAGAGTTTGTAAAGTTTGTGGTTTGAGCAAGGATTAGAGCTGGTATTAGAGGCAAAAATAAAAACACCGACAATTGGGATTTGCTCTTAGTTTTTGATCTTTTAAAATAACAAAGCTTTGCAGGTCCAACCCTTCTTTGTCTGATTTTTTTAGAACCAGTAAGCTCATAAACATACTTTGTTATCGTGTGTCTATGTACACCAAGAAGTTTAGCAATTTCACTAATTGTTAGACCGTCTTCATATTTTTTTAATACTTTGATAATTCTCTTCTTTATATCTTCAGTCATGTTTATGTTAATTTACTTGGACACTAATGTACTATATAACTGTCGAAGTATATTAATTACTCTAAGATGTCGAGCGACAAATAGAAGCAAAAAAATACACTCTTAATTTACATACCAACAATTCAACGTTTCTGAATTTAGAGATTTTCATAAATATCAACAAAAATAAAATTACAATTTTTGAAAATGTCAGTGTCGATCGACAATCGATAGGAAATTAAAAATCTCAGTACCAATATAAATATGGAAATTAGTCTTGAATGGCTTGAAGTGATACATTACTGCTTTTTCTATGAGTATATAAGTTTTGTCTCAGCTATACTTCTCAAGCTTTTCTCCAATAAGTTCTTTCTACCTGATCATATTATGCATATTCCATTCTACTTTGAGTTGGTGGGTAGGATGTTTACACAAAAAAGGATAAAAAATACTTGTAATATTACCAAGATATTGGATTTCACATTTTTTACCATTTTAACAGCTAGTCTTACAATCATTTTTTAATCTAAATTTGAATAGAATAGCATTGCTTGAATCTATATTCTTTATAATTTTCTTCTGTTCTTTTTTGCATCAATTTGTCTTATTCTAAGTAAGCTTAGAGTTGTCAAGTACTTGTTTAATTTCTATGATTTGTGGTTACTCGAAAAGGTAAAGAGAATAGTGACGAAGTCAAGAAAATTATGAATGATGAAGAGGTAAAATCCACAAATGTGGTTCAAATCAAGAGCTTGATAAGATTTTAATGGGTGGCTGGAGCGTAAAACTCCACACCTCTCAAAAATAGTCAATGAATTTGAAATCGATTGGTGTGAAAATAGAATAAGGGAGTTAGCAAACAAAATCAAAAGAACAAGGGACAAAGAAATGATTAGGTGGTATAAAAATTTGATTGAAGAATACAAGCAAAGGATAAAATATGTCGATCGACAATAAATATTTAAAATTTTAATTTAATATTATATTATGGAAAAAATAGAGATAAATAAGGATTTGGTGAAGATAAGGAGTTTGATAGGAAGGATAAAGAAAGTAAAAGTTAGGGAAGATTTGGATGAGATCTTGACTCAACTTAAGGAGTTGGATCAGAAAGTAGAAGATATAGAAAAAGCATTAAAAAGAAAGAAACAAACCCCGAAAATATTGAGAAAGAAAAAACAGATAATATTTCTTCTGAGACAAAAGGTTGAGCTTGCTCCTTCAGAACTTGGTAAAATTTTAAATCTATCCAGAAGCAGGGCAAACGAATATTTAAAAGAAATGGAAAAGGAGAAAATCGTAAAGGGGATATTAAAGGGGAGGAAAAAATTTTATAGGCTTTTGAATGAGGTAACATGAGAAACGTAATAGGAATTCTATCTGGTAAAGGTGGTGTTGGCAAGACGACCGTAGCCGTTAATCTAGCTTTACTCATGCATAAATTGGGTGAGGAAGTTATAGCCGTTGATGGTAATCTGAAAAATCCAAATTTTTCTTTGCATTTGGGAATATTTGAGCATGATTTAACGATTCATGACGTTTTGAGTACGGAAATATCAATACTTGAGGCACTGCACATACACCCTTCTGGTCTCAGATTCGTTCCAGCCTCTTTATCTTTAGGTTATCTAGGTTTAGATATTGACTCAAGTAAGCTGAAAGGTTTATTTAAGGATATTTCAGGAACCATTTTGATAGATTCCCCACCCGGTCTTAGCAAAGAGGTTTTTTCAATTCTTGAAACTTGTGATCAAGTTTTGATTGTAACAAATCCGCATCTTCCAGACATAACCGATTGTTTAAAGCTGATCGAGATAGCAAAAGATTTGGATAAAGAGATCCTGGGGATTGTTTTAAATAAGGTCAGAGGAAAGAGTTACGAAGTGAGTAAGGAAGAGGTTGAAAACATAAGCAATACCCGTGTTGTTGCATGCATACCTTGGGATGAGAATATCATAAAGAGTTTAGCACAAAAAACACCTGTTGTAGAATTCAAACCATTCTCAAAAGCTAGCATTGCCCTTCAAAGATTTTCACATGAGTTAATAGGTAAAGAGTATAAATCACCAAGATTTTTAAAGATAAGAAGAATTTTTAGTTAGCTTTACAGGATCGCCCTCTAAGTTCTGATTGTCATAAGATATAACTACTCTGTGCCTTCCAAGTTTGTTGATAGATAGCACTCTTGTGAAGGCCCAGTAGCTTTTGCCAAGAACTCCTATTTGCTTGAAAGCCTCCCTCGGTACCGTTTGCTCAAATTGGGTTATGGACATCCTCTTCTTTTCATGCCAGATCACTCTATTGCATTTTAACCTACTAACGAACACCTTGCTGTAGTATTCTATTTTTATCGGCCATTTTCTTGCTCAAATACCAGGAATCAAAGACGCACACCATTACCGGCGTTCCCATCTCTATCAGCCCCATAGCCAGCTCTATCTTTGTCTTGAAGTCATGGAGCTTTGGTCTCCTCTGACCATCTTGGCTATGCTGTTTACAGTGGCCTTATTCCCAACTATCAGGCCACTTAAATACTGTTTAGCTCTTCGCAGCTGGTGAAACGAAAAAACATCAGAAAGAAAGTTACCAATCTGCTTAACAACCGAAGGAAAATCTATTATTGACAACATGATGTGAATTTATGTTTGGAAGACGAAATTCATTTATAAGCCGCAAAACTTAAAAAATTTATTAGCAAAAAAGCAAAAAATTATATTTATCCCTTGAAATAATAGACAACCAGTAGGCAAAAGAAGCTATTATATAAAAAGTAAATATTTCTTGTAGAGAACGCAATATCCAAAAGGTAGATGGTGCGGATAAAATTTGCTGATAAATGTTTGGTGAGTAAAATGCTTCTACTGGAGACCTTGAGATAAAGTCAATTACATAGAATAACCCATAACTAAAGTTGTTATAATTACTTTTTCATTATTTGGTTTCAGAAAATCTATTATTTTCATAAGCGATAATTCAACAATTGTTTATTTATTATGATAGTAAATGCTCTTGCCAGCTCGCCAAAACACTTTTTATATATAGGTTCGGTATAAAGACTCTGACTTCGTCAGCCACTAGCGTGGGCACATAACACTGAATTATATGAAATCGCTCATTATAGGACACAAAATATATAAAAGCTCAAAAATGAGTTGGTTTGCTGAAGAATTTGAAAAATTTAAAAGGCAGAGCTTCCGAGTGATCTTTACCCTAATATTTGCCAAATTTTTATTTGGTGTGGGTTTAGGGGCATTGTTAGCAAGCTATTTTCAAGCATACGATTGGATACTATGGGGTTGGTCATTGATTGTAATATCACTGTTACTACATATACCAGTAATATACATAACATTGATTAAAAAATAGCGCCCCTTCGTTCGCGGCCTCACTGGCTATTACTCGTTCGAGCCTATAACCTCGTCTAACAGCGGATAAAAGGCTTCGCTACGCTTCACCCAAATTGTTTTTGACACTTCGCAAATCGCCAAGACGTTAAGCGAAATGCTTCCTCGCTGTCATAGAAAAACAAACAATTTAAAATTGTTTGAAGGTGTGTATTAAATATGAGGTTAACAATAACTCCCACCCTACCATTTGATTTTGATTTGAGTGCAAAGATTTTTTCGGATGGAGATAAACAAATTTGCAAATACGCAAATGGAAAATACTGGCGAGTTATAAGGGTAAGCAATAAGTTAATGCTCTGCACAGTAAAATCTATAGGGGAGGTAGATAAACCAAAATTGTTAGTTGAGTTAAAAACTAATGAAAGTATATCTGAGAACGATAAGAAAACGGCTAGACAAATCATCTGCTCTCTTTTCGACTTAAAACTTGATCTCAATCCTTTTTACAATAGCGTAAAAAATGATGAGGTCATGTCAAAACTTACTCAAGAACTACGTGGATTAAAAAGTCCTACTACTCCTTCTGTATTCGAAGCTTTGATTTATTCAATAATCGAGCAACAAATTTCACTAAATGTTGCATTTAGTATAGAAAAAAAGTTTATTAAAAAATTTGGAGAGAGCGTAAAAATCGAAGATGATATTTATTATGCTTTCCCCACACCTAAGAGATTGGCTTTTGCTAACATTAAAGAGTTTCGTGCTTGTGGATTAAGTCAGAAAAAAGCAGAATACGTTAAAGAGATATCAAAGTTGGTTATAAAGAAAAAATTGGAGCTAGAGAAATTCAAAAAATATGGAGAAAAAAGTAAGATTATCGAGGAACTTTGCAAAATTCGTGGAATCGGAGTCTGGACTGCGGAACTTACGATGGTTAGAGGAATGCATAAATTAGATGCAGTACCTGCTGATGATTTAGGTTTGCGAAGATGCATCTCTCATTATTATTGCAAGGATAGAAAAATTTCAGGTGAAGAAGCTAGGGAGATAGCTAAAAAATGGGGAGATTGGCAAGGTTTAGCAAGTTTTTATTTAATAATGGCTGGGAGGTTAGGAGTAAAAGTATGATATTTCGTATAACGGCTCGTTCGCACTCAAAATTCCTAATGAAATTTTACCCTTCGGGTCGCCTAACAGCGGATAAAAGAGAAATCAGAGATTTCCCCAAATTGCTCCCGTTGCTAGCAAACTTCTTTTATCTGCAAAGCGTTAGGCGAAATTCCAAATCCAGCCTTTAAAAAGGAAAATATTTAATAGGAAATTAAAAATATGGACAAACAGAAATTATATGAAAAAGGTATAAAAGAAGCAAAGAAATCCTATGCTATTTTTGAGAATGCTCTGTTTTTATTGTTAATTGTATTAGGATTTTTAGGTATGTATCCACTTAGCATTAAAGGACTTCCTTTGGTTTCAATACTATATGCTTTATTTGGTGTGGTTATGTTGGTTTTTGTTCTTAGAAAACACCTTTGCACAAAATGTTATTATTACGATAAGTGGTGTCACTGTGGCTGGGGTAAACTTTCATCTGCTATATTCAAAAGGGATTCTGGAAATCAAGAATTTGGAGGAAAACTCGCTGGGATTACTTGGGGCATACTTATGGGGCTACCAATAATCGGGATGGTTGGTGTTATCTTTGTAGGCAAAACACCATTAATAGATGTGTTAATTTTCTTTGTACCTTTCATAATTTTGGTAGCTATTAATGGCGTACTCCATATGAAAGACTGCAAAGAGTGTAAAATGAGATTTATTTGTCCGGGAAGTGCAGCAAAATGAGTGAACAAGATAAAAATTTAGTTGCATATTGTGGTCTGTATTGTGGGGATTGCTTTTTCTATAAAGGCGAGATCGCAGACTTGGCCAGAGATTTAAGGAAAAAATTAAGAGAAGCAAAACTTAATCGAAATTACAAAGAATTCTCAAAATTTGCAAAAGAATTTGAGAATTTTAATCAGTGCTATGAAGTATTGGGTGCTATGGTTAAAATGCGGTGTAATAGAACCTGTCGAAATGGAGGAGATCCACCATTCTGTAAAATCAGAAAATGTTGTCAGAAGAAAAATATACCGGATGTTGGGAATGTGAGGAATTTGAAACTGCGAAAAGTTAGATTTCTTAAAGCCTACACATAAAGAGGCACATATAAAAAATCTAAGAATTATTAAAAAACAAGGCGTTGATAAATTCATTGGAGGTAAAAGATATTGGTAACAAAAGTTTATGTTTGTAGGTGGGCTCGGAACTCTGCGGTTGCTTCGCAACCTTGTCTCGCCCTATCGGGCTTGGTTATGACAGGTGGATATGCGGTTCGCTGCGCTCCCCCAAATCGCCTTCAGCGACTTCTTTTATCCCAAAGCGTTATATGAAATTGCTCACCAGCCCTAACGATACATTTTTATAATTCCTAATAATTATTCAAAGTATGAAAAAGCTACAAGAAAAAATAAAAAAATTTTGTAAAGAACATAATTTAGAGTCGCCAGCAGAGTATAGAGTTTTAGATACAATGTCTGAGCTTGGTGAAGTCGCCAAAGAAATTCTTAAAATGAGTGATTATGGTAGAAAACCGCTTAAATATAGAGAAGAATTAAAATCCGAACTTGGTGACTTGCTGTATTCAATAATCACAATTGCAAATTCTTTCGATGTTGATTTGGAAGAAGCACTAAGTATGGTTCTTGAGAAATATAAAAAAAGATTGAATAAAGGTTCTGCCGGCTCCAGAAATGATTAACGGGCTGGATAAACCATCCCGAAACAGACGACAAAGCTAACTACCCAAGGTAAGAAAAAAATTTATCTCGAACATTATCTCGAACAACTTATAAACTATTAGTTTTCCAGCAGTTCTTGGAAAGATTTCCTGTCCATAATAATAAATCTTTTTCCCCCTTATTATTAAAAGGGGGTGCAATGTTGAAAAAGGCATGATGTTTTTTTGTCAATTTTTGTTCTTAGTTTAGGCACTAGATATGTGAGAGCTGCTCCAATTTCAGAATGCGGACCTATAACTGAGGACTCACATTTGGTTGGAGACTTAATCTCAGTTGGTACTTGCTTGACCATTGAAAAGGATAACATCGTATTAGATTGCATGGGCCACAGCATAACAGGCGATGGTACTGGGTTCGGTATAGAGCTTGATGGCAGAATGGGTGTAACTGTTGTGAATTGTGTCGTAGGGAATTTTGAAGATGGTATTTTTTGTTCAATTCAAGCTATAATCATCTGATGAACAACATTGCCTTGAACAACAAGTTCTATGGTATTTCTCTATTCTGTTCAAACAACAATTTGGTAGAGACACCAGAAATTATTTTAGGAGAGAATGCAAGGAGTGTTCCTGTGAAGAATTTTTGCCACATCACCCTTTTCGCTAGAAACAATGGAAAGGAAACTGAAAGCTTCAACGTCACCGCTTCTTATGACTTAGAGGCAGATAAATGGGTAACCTTAGGAACTAAACCTGTTAAAGATTTAGCCCCAAACAAAGAAGCAAACTTGACTTTTTCGTTTCAGAAATAGAAGAAGGTTGGATTAGAGGTTAGTGTTATTTAAATAATCTGATTTTTAAGAAAATAAAAGGGGTAAGTCATGATAGAATCGGTAAAATTTTATTCTGAAGGTAATCTGATTTTTGGAAATCTTCATCTACCATATGAAAATTCTCCATGTGTAATTACTTTGCATGGCTTAGAATCTAGCAAGGATGGCTATAAATGGCCAATTATTGCGGAAAAGCTTTATGGTCAAGGTTATGCATGCTTGAGGTTTAATTTTAGAGGATGTGGAGAGGGAAGCGAGAAAAGCGAGGGCGAGTTCGCAAATTTAACAGAAAGGATAAAGGACTATAAATCTGCTTTGCAGTTTCTTCAAGGTGCAAATAAGGTGGATATGAACAGATTAGGAGCAGTTGGTTCAAGCTTTGGTGGAATGGTTGGAATAGCAGCTCAGGATAAAAGGATAAGAGCAATTGCAATTCTAGCAACTCCTTATAAGCTGCGTGAAAAAGCGAGAAAAGTCAAGAAAAGTTTTTACAAGGATTTGGAAAAATACGACCTTCTAAAAGCTATCAAGAATGCACCACCTATCATGATGATCTATGGCAGTTTAGATGAGTATGTTGAACATGGTTATAAGTTGTATGAAAATGCAAGAGAACCAAAAAGAATTGAGATAATAGAAGGCGCTGATCATATTCTTTCTCAACCAGAGCACTTAAACAGAGCGATTGACTTGATTTTGGAATGGTTTGGAGAGCATTTGTAATGAAAAAGCTTCTAAAGATTTTAGACAACATTAAAAGAGAGCCTAAATTCAAAGAATCATCCAAGATTTAGATAAAACTGAATGAGTTTTATAAAAATCGCCTTTATCGTAGTAGAAATGCTTGGGAAGAAAATTTAAATCTTATCCAATTTTAAAATTAATTCTATTAAAATTATTTCAAATTTATGGGGTAAAAGAATGATTAAAACTATACTTATAGATTATGATAACACTCTACACGATTCAGATTCTAAGTTTATCGCAAGATTTGAAGGATTGGCTCAAAAGCTAGGCTTAAGCGGAAGAGAGCTATGGGATATCTATCTCTTCAAAATACATAGAGAAATGGTTCATAAGAAATTTCCTGAAAGGCATGATGATGAAAGATTTCATGCAAAGTTAATTCTAAGATACCTTGGTTTGCCTTGTGAAGGGCCTGTTATTAGACGATTAGTCACAGCCTACAAAAAAGCCTTAGAAGAATGTGTGGAAAAACCAAGCTTCTTTCCTGATACTTTCGAATTTTTAAATCAAGTTTCTGGGCGATATAAGCTTTGCTTAGCAACCTATGCAAACGCAAGGGAAAAGTCAGCTTGTCTGGAAAGATTTGGAGGTAGAAGATATTTTGACTATATATTTAGAGACCATAACATAAGCTTTCACAAACACACGCCCCAATTTTACGAAGAAGTTTTGAGAATTTCTGGATCAAAACCTGAAGAAACTGCAAATATAGGAGATGCTCTAGTTCATGATGTCATTCCAGCAAAGCTCATAAAAATAAAAACAATTTGGATTAATAGAAAGGGTGAGATTGCTCCTGAAGGCTCAAAACCTGATCATGAGGTCAAAAATCTTTTAGAAGCCTTAGAATATTTATGATCCAGCAAACGGGTTTGAAGGAATATGTTTGCATGATAAAATTTTAAGAGAGATAAAAGATACCTTTAAAGAGTTAACAGGAATCTATGGTATTTCTATGGCTCTGCTGCAAGAGATTTCATTCCTGGATGGAGTGACCTAGATCTTTTAATAGTCTTTGATCATGATTTTGTTGTTCCAAGAAAGTGTTATGAAGATTCAATTTCATGATATTCAAGCATAAGCTCAAAAATGAGGAGGAGTATAATATCGGAATTGAAATAAGTCCTTATGACAGGGGAAATGTAGCCTATGGAAAATTTTGTTTTATGAGAAGAACTTTTAAGGATCATTTAAGAAAGAGTTCAAGGCTTCTTTATGGAAATGATGTAAGAGAAATTCTATCTCAAGCCTTTCCTGAAGGAGAAGAGGTTTTTGTAGCTTACAGTCTATGGATAACGAGGAAGAACCTTATAAGCTTAAAAGAGCGAATAACTCAAGAAAAGTTAAAAAGCAGTACGAAAGAATGTATAAGAAGTTTTAAGAATTTTTTAAGAGAGTTTGTTCTCTCAAAACTGGTTGTCTGGAAGGAGAGTCAAACGCAGAAATTTTGAAACAGTTTTATTCCTTATTTCCTAAAATAGACAGAGAAAAAGTCGAGGAGTTGATGAGCGCTCCTTACAGATGAACCTAATAAATGAAGAGAGATATTTGGTGGAGCTTCTCTTCTCATCTTTGAATTTAAGGGAAAGGACAATTGACCTCATGGCCAAAGAAAGTTAATTTTTAAGATTTAATTTCTATTAGATGGAAGCAGAAAAATTATGGAAGAAGTATGGTTATCCTGAGCCGAAGTCTGAAGCTTCAAAAGGTCCTTTTTCTTTGGTAGATAATGAAATCTACTCTGGAATTTGTTTGCCAGAGCTGCCTTTTGTTGCCAGGCTGGATGGCTGGAGATTTCGCCCTTTAACAAAGAAGCTAAAGCTGAAATTTCCTTATGATAAATTCTTTGCTAAATGTTTAGTCAAGACTGCAAAACAATTTTTTACTATTTTCAATCCAAAGCTTGCTTATATCTTCTCTGACGAGATAAACCTTTTGTTTCTTAAAATTCCTTTTCAAAGAATAGAAAAGATTGATTCAACATTTGCAGGTTTGGCCAGCTCAGTTTTTCATGAAGCTATAAGGAAAAGACATGAAGTTAAAGCTGTAGCTTTTGATTGTAGGTGCATTCCTTTGAGGGAAGAGGAGATTTTAAAATATTTCAGATGGAGGCAAGCAGAGGCATTCAGAAATCACAATAACTCTTGGGCTTATTGGATTTTGAGAAAGGAAGGAGAGAGCGCGAGAGCTGCGACTGAAGGACTTAGGGGTTTAGATACTGCTGAACTTTTTAAATTGTGCAAGGAGCATGGAATTGATCTTAACAAAACTCCGACATGGCAGCGTCATGGCATTTTGCTATATAAAGAGCCATACAGAAAGGAAGGCTTTGATCCTATAAGAAAGAAGAAGGTTTTTGTGAAAAGGTATAGGATTAAAGAGGATTGGGAGCTGCCAAGATTTGATTCTTCGAAAGCAGAAAGGCTTTTTAAAAAGGTTTTAATCTAGCTTTTTGGCTCATGAGGCTTGAGTGGACATGTTAAATTTAAATCCTTAATATTCTAGTTGTTATAAAGTGATAGGATGAGCAGAAAAGCTCTTATACCAATTTGGCACATCATCGCTCAGACCACCAAAGTTTACCTTGGCAGGAAAATAGACGATATGAGCCCATATGAGAGAGAAAACTTGGAAGATTACATCCTAAGGCGGCTGCACGCAATTTATAACCCAATTGGAAAGGTTCCAACAGTAAGAAATGAGAACAGCCCAGAATGTAAGGAATTGGAAAGGACCTTAAAGGAAAAGGCAGAAAGCAAAGAGACGAAGGAGCTTGTTGACAAAATAATAAAAGATTATTTGAGGGGAGAATTGCCAGAATACCCATCTGTATATCCTCCTCCACCATGGATTAAGAAGAAGAAAAAGGAAGAAGTTATTCCAGTCGCTGCTTAATTTATAGTTGAAGATCAGTTTTAAGATAATCAAGAGAATGGGTTTTTTAGCTTAGCAGCATTAGGATAATCGCATTCAAAAATAGTTTTTCCAAATGGCAGTTCACAAATCAAACTTCTTAGGAATTCTTTTTCTTATAATCTCATCTTCATTCAAATCGACAAGCTCTGCATAAAAATCTTTAGCACCTCAAAATAGCCATTAGCCCTAAAGGCTTCAATCGTATAGAAACACTTCCTTCTGCAATTGTTACCTCACAATTTTTTAGCTTTCCTAAAATTGCCCAACAACATTTAATGGTACTTCCAGAGTGAGCAGGAGAAGAAGTTGTTAGATTTGGCTTTATCAAAACTTTTTGTTTTCTACTTGAAATCGGTTCTCTTCAATGGCCCTTTGGTTGTTTTGTACACATCCCTCCCTTTTTCAATATAGACTTCCATAAATCTTTTAATATTTTTTAGATTAATTTAATATCTTTAGAAATTTTGTTTATGTGATGTTTTCTGCATATAAATTTACTTCCTCATCGACGATAGACTTTAACGCTGCAGAAATCTTATGTATAGGATCTTCACCCTTATGCACAAGTACAACTTTTTTATTATACAACTTTGCCTTATGTAGAAGAGGTGCCATATCACTGTCGCCACTAGAAATGATTAACGTATCTATATCTTCTGCTCATGATTTCCATCGCATCTACTAGCAAGTATGCATCAACATTTTCCAGGTGTCCGGTAAGTATTGGCTCAAATCCACCACTATAAAGTGCACCTACAATGTCTTTTTCTTCGCTAGCATAGTGATTGATGAGCCCTTTCGTAACATAAACCCTTCTTACTGCCACATCATATTTTTGCAAATATTTGTTCATCTTTTCAAAGCTAAAAGGCAGCATGAATTGACCATCAATAAAAAGTGCTGCTCTTTTTTTCTCTGCTTCCATCTATTTAGAATAAAATTTTAAAGTTAAACATCTTTCGAAACTACCACAGGATAAGCTGTTTATCAAGATCTAAGCAACCTCAGGCTTTTAGTAAGAGCTAGCTGAACACCTCGCTCCCTCCTTGTCACTGCGACCTGCGATCCCACCCTACTCGCCTTGCTTAGCAAGACTTGCAGTTAGAGATCACAGGCATGGTTTCTACCGAAGATACATCACTAATTTGCCGATTTCCCTAGGCTGGGTTCCCCCAACAGGTCTTTGCCTTCTCAGCAAGCACACCTGTGTCGGTTCTCGGTACGGTCATGAAGGGTCCGATGAGCTTCCTTTTCAGGGGCTCCGGAATCAGCCGAACTCTGCATACACAGAGCTATTCCTGGAATATAAAATAGATATTCTCTTGGTTGTCTTGTTCCTCGACCCGCTCTATAAAATGTATAATGTAATTCCATACCCTATAGAATCTTTCGTTTCTTTAGTGATTATAAATTAAGCGATCTCACACATAAACAACAAAAATTAGTTCAATTGACTTTTAGGCCTTGCAGATAAGCGGCATTCGCCTTTTATACCGGGTTCTCTTCATTCTTTGATAAATTTTCTTGATTAGTGAAATCTTAAGATGTGTTTCTTTCGCCACGCGAGTTGGAGATAATTTTTTATCAACTAAGCCAAATAGAACCTTATCCAAATCGGTATTTCTTCACCCTTTTTAATATCTCTTAAAGCAACAAAATTCATACCACTAAAATCTATTTTTGTATTGGGATCACAGTTGTGATTTATATAATCGCTAACATAGTAATATTTTGAATCAAGAAATTTATCTTAAATCTGACGTTTTGGGTTATTATGTCCTTCTTTTTCCTCTCTTAGACCTATTCCAAGCATGACATAGCAAAACATAGACAGTAGTGAAAAGAACACCTACTCCAAAAGACCCGAGAATGTACGATAATAGAACCATAGGAGGATTGGTAACATACCCTGATACCATGAGTAAGCTCAGGGTTACTATTAAGATAATATTGAATACGAGGGTAAAGGAGACTTGTGATTCTGTTATCCTTATATTCATCAAATTGTCGCCTGCCTATCTGTTTTAAATTATCTGATTACGGGTTAATTTTAATCATTCATTAACCATTCGATTTTTAGCAAATGCTTTAAACTTTTCATACAATTCGAAATAATAGACCATACCTCCAGACTACTATAAGGACGAGACTTAAGTCTGAGAGTTACCAATTGGATGGAAATCTAGGCCAATTCTTTTTGAACGATACTCCAAATCTCGGCATGAATTTCTTCTACTGGTTTTGTTCCATCGATGATATACCATCTTTCTTGGTAAGGGGGGTTATTCGCCAACTCTAAGAATCCTTTTCTTACTTTTTCTTGTAGAGTTTCTATTGGTTTTTCTCCTTCCATCTTCAAGAATTCTTGAAGACTTATCTGTTTTAGTCCCCTGTCTGAAGCTGTCTCCTCAGGGATGTTCAACAAGAAGACTACATCTGGTTTAATGATAGGTTTCTCTATGTCTATTAGCCATTGCTTTGAGAGGCCCAGGGCAGATTGGTAGGTAATGTTCGAATAACAGTATCGATCAGTTATCACAACCCAATTCTTTCTCAGCCATTCCTTTATTCTTTCTTGATATTGCATCCTGTCAGCTGCGTAGAGTATAGAAGCAGTCTCGGGAGTGAGTGGTAAGCTCCTTGACAACCAACTCTTGATTAATTTTCCTATTTCTGTCTCATAAGAAGGGAAGCTGATTGTTACTACCTCTCTTCCCATTTCCCTCAGTCTGTCTGCTAACAGTTTGATTTGAGTCTTTTTTCCTGCAGACGTCAAACCTTCGAAGGCTATGAAGATTCCTGGCATAATATTCACTTAGGCATAGCAATTTAATATTTTTTATAAATTCAAATAAAAATAGTACTTATTTACATGTTTTTTGTTACAAGGTTGGATTTTATTGAACCATTTCTTGACCGTCGATATTTAATTTTATCATATAAAGTAAAATCAAAAGAATAGTGGGCTCGCTGAGATTTGAACTCAGGACCTCACGGTTATCAGCCTCGCATTCCTATCATGGAATCGTGCGCTCTAACCGAACTAAGCTACGAGCCCGTTTAAAACTTATTTCAATACTAAGTATTTTAATATTTTTATTAATAAGTTCAGATGGGCCGGTAGATCAACGGTAGGATAATGGCTGTAATTGCCTGCTTCGCATTATCAGAGGAAACGCAGGAGGCTAGGGGTTCGATTCCCCTCCGGTCCATGGGGAAAAACAAGGACTATAGAGCCTGTACTTGGCAAATTTGAGGAGTTAAATCGTTTACGGAATCATTGGCCGTAAAACAAGGCTTGAGGGATGAAGGAATTGACACGAAGCTTTTACAAGAAATAACTAGACAATCAAAGAATTTTGGGGCAAGAAGAATATTTGTGGGCATGGGTTTGGATAATGAGAATGTGATAAATTTTTATAAGAAAAATAATTTCGTCAAGGCAGGCTATAAAAGATTTTTTCAAAGAAGGTAAGACTGTCCGATTCTATCAAAAACATTGGAATAAGAGAAAATGAGAGTTCACGGATCAAGTTTCCCCTAAAGTCCATTGGACCTAGGGAAAACATAATTTGAGATTCAAAAAATGGTAAATGGAATTTTATAATACTTAGGAATAAGAAACCTCATGAAATAGAACCAATAACAGTAAGAGCTTGATAACTTTTTCTTTAAGTAGGGGAAATGGAAAAATGTGTTTTTGTTTCGATAACAAAAGGGTTAAAATAACTGGATTACAATGTATATTCAAGTTATGATGAAATTTGGTATATATTTTGTTAACTATATTAGTGATATAGTGAGATAAATGGACGTAGAAACAAGGCTTGAACTAATAAAAAGAGTTGGTGAAGAGATAGTAACAGAGCAAGAACTGAGAGAATTGTTAGAAACAAAGAATCATCCTATCGCTTACGATGGGTTTGAACCCAGTGGAACTGCACATATAGCTTTTGCAATCTACAGAGCGATAAATTTGGAAGACTTGATTAAAGCAGGAATCTATTTCAAGCTTTGGGTTGCGGACTGGTTCGGTTGGATAAACAACAAGATGGGTGGGGATTTAGAGAAGATAAAAAAAGTTGGTGAATACTTCATAGAGGTTTGGAAGGCTACCGGTGTTCCTACAAATAAAGTTGAGTTCCTTTGGGCGAGTGATGCTATATCCGATCCTGAATACTGGAAGAAAGTCATACTCATAGCAAAGAACACGACGTTGAATAGAGCCATCAGATGCCTTTCAATCATGGGTAGAAAAGAAACAGAACTGAAAGAAACAGTCTTATTGTTCTATCCGATGATGCAGTGCGCAGATATCTTCCACTTGAAAGCAGACATATGCCAGCTTGGAGTGGATCAAAGAAGAGTCAACATGCTAGCGAGAGAAGTCGGTCCTAAGTTGGGTTGGTGGAAGCCCGTTGTTGTCAGTCATCACATGCTCATGGGTTTGCAGGGGATGAAACAACCAGAAGGGTTTGACGAGAACAAACAGATAGATGTCGAGATAAGTTCAAAGATGAGCAAGAGTAAACCTGAAACTTGCATTTTTGTTCATGATACAAAAGAAGATATCAAACGTAAAATAGGTAATGCCTTCTGTCCTGAGAAGGTTGTCGATAATAATCCTATCCTCGAGTACACAAAATACATAATTTTCAGAAAAATGAAAAAATTGGAGATAGAGAGGCCTGCAAAATACGGTGGGAATATAGAAGTTTACAGTTATGGAGAATTGGAAAAAATGTATAGGGAGGGAAAAATACATCCTTTGGATTTGAAGAATGCTGTTTCTGAAGCATTGGACAAGTTAGTAAAACCGATTAGGAAACATTTTGAGAAGAATAAGAAAGCAAGAGATTTGCTTGAAGCAATAAAATCTTCAGAAGTCTAGCTTTGTTTAATTCAAATTTCTAATATAACAGCCTCCTTAGGTATACATCCTGCAGCAGTCATGATTAAACCATACTTTTCTTCTACATCAAATTTTTCGACAGGATCTCCTTTTACCATCATCTTAACATGACTTTTGAATTTCTCCCCCAATCTTTCAAATATTTCATTCTTTTTTTCTCTTATTTTCATTTCAGCTTCATAACGTGTGTAATCTCGATTAGATAAAAAATAAAGATGAAAATTAGGAATAGGTATTTTTCTAAACTTGGAGAATAGATACAAATCTGCTTTCTTACAGTGTAGTTTCATTTTTCAAGAGAGTTTTTTTTCAAGAATATACTTATCGAGTGCTGAAGATAATAACTACTTAACTTTTGACTTCCTCTTATTGTTTGATGTCAGCATACCCTCCTTTTCCCTATCAAGTAAGAAAGCAGTACGAAGATAGACTTACTGATGCTTTTCCTACCGAAGATTTCATAAGTAAGCTTTTTCATGAAGTTCAACCTGAAATCATCGATTCTTTTGACAACTTTGCCATAGAAGTAGAAGTTACAAAATTGGAAAAAACTAGAGACGAAGCAGAGAGTGCTGTCCATCTATTCGAGAGATACTTAGAGGCAGCGTTCCCTAAGGAGGGAAGCAAGAAAATAAAAAAGTGTGAACCAATAAGAATGGAAAAGTCGTATGAATACTCCATTCCTGTAGTAGAAGAGGAAAATGTTCGGTTTAAGGAAAGAAAGATGGTTGCGTACTCTAGAACATACAGGTTGGATTTAACTCTGAGACAGAACAAGGCTCATTGGCTCAGAACTTTCTTTACTTCTTTTTTCTATTCCAGAGCTTTCCACAAGCTAGACAAAGCAATACCAAAGCTTTTAGGAAAAAAAGATTCTCGAGAAATACTACTATTCCAGGAGATTCTCACAAAGGTTCCTTTCCGTATGCCGCTTTATGTTGAGAAAAGTGAAGAAGATACGTGGAAATTTGAACACATGAATATACTAAAAGATTTTATTTTCTCGTCTCAAAGTCCAATTCCTTACCTTATCGTAGATCAAATGAAGGATCGACATCCATTTGTTTATGCTTTAACCCATACTGGAGAGCCAATACCCAGGAGGAATGTCATAGGAACGAAGAATGAATTAGAATTCAACGAGCCGGCGGATGTAGTGAATTTCTTTCTCAGAGAATACGGAGTTGAATATTATCGATCAGTTGACAGAAAGAGCAGAGAAGGAGTCGACACAATTGTCATCGAATACGATCCAGGTCCAAGAGTCAATTTAAAAGAAGTATGGGGCAATATTATTAAAGATGAGGAAAAAAGTTTAGAAATTTTGATAGAGTATGGTATTAATCCTAAATCTATCGAGACAAATTATTCCGGCCACAAAAGTTTACAAAGATTGATCCATATAAATCCTCCTGTCACTTATGATGAAGCCAGACTCATTCAAGCGTTTCTTTCATCTATGACCAAATTCGAAGCAGCAAAAGATCCTTACATGTACACGACTGACAAAGATGGCGGAGGAGCTTCTAGAGTAACCAGTATCTTGGTGGATTGGGATTATGGAAGAAAAAAAGAGATAAAGTGCGTTCCTACCCCGAACATTAAGATAGAACCGATTCACCTTTCTATTCCACTAAGATTCTCTTATAAGAAAGGAGAAGTTAAATTCCACAAAGCAGTTTATGACTTTGATATAGTAAAAGAGTTTAGTCATTGGAAAGTTGTTCTTTTAAGACTCAAAAAAGAAAAGAATTATAGGGAAGAAGATAAACTGTATAGACTTCAACACTATTATGAGACACATGCTTCCCATCCCGATGCTTTTAGAAAATTAATGAATGAAAAAAGATACTTGGTTGAAGCAGTAAAAGAAATAAAACCGTCAGATTTGTATTTTTATAGAAAAGAATGGTTGATGGAAAGATTTGCTTAAATCTCTCCACCATGATCTTCCAACCAATTTTTCGTCGCAGATTTAATATCGACCACAACAACTTCCCCACTCGGTAAAGTCCTCTTTATCGTCATTGGTATTCTTATTGCTTTAAACTCTTCTTCTGCTATCTTTATGGGGTCGAATTCATTCGTTTCAACTTTTACTAGAATAGGTGCTCCCAGTGTGATTTGCAAAGCTCTCGCGCCTATAATCCTTGCAACCTCAAACCTCGTAACCCTGTCTTTCGGCCAAATCACACCCACACCATCGGGGACAACCATAATCATGCAATATACAAAACTATTGATCCTAGAGTTTAAAAACTTTTAAACCTTTAACATTGTGAATCTTATAATTCTTAAATACTTTAAATTTCTATTTTTAAGTAAAGTGAAAGACGATGGTATTTGGCAGATTTATCGACTGGATTCGCAATTTTTTCAGGTTAAGGCAAGATATCAGTTTAGGTATTTATGGTTGTACGAGCGTTGGAAAAACTACTCTTGCAAACAGGATTGCCATGGATTGGGCTGGTGAAGAGGTTGGAAAAGTATCAAGAATACCGCATGAAACAAGGTCTATCCAAAAGAAAGAAAAAATTGTGATAGAATCGAACGGTAAAAAATTACGCATAAACATCCTTGATATGCCCGGTTTGGCGACGAAAGTGGATTACAGGAAGTTCCTTAAGTACGGCATGAAGGAAAAGACTGCAAAGATCAGGGCAAAAGAGGCGACGCAAGGAATTGTAGAAGCTATAAAATGGCTGAATCACGTCGATACTGTCTTAGCAGTCATGGATGCGACAAAAGACCCTTTGACTCAAGTAAACATAACTCTTTTAGGCAATCTAGAAGCGAAAAAGATCCCAGTCATACTAGTCGCTAATAAAATCGATCTGAAGAGAGCCAAACCAAACAACATTAAAGAGGCCTTTCCACAATACCCCTTCGTTGAAATCTCTGCTTTGAATGGAAAGAACATAGGCGAATTGTATGATGCGATAATTAAACATGCGAGGAAGGCTGGATGAAGAAATTTAAGCTGAAAAAGCTGAAGATGGATTTTCTATCCTCTTCTTTACTAGATGGAAAGTCTAGTAAGAGTAAGATAAATTTTATCCTGAATAAAGTCAGAGATGGTTCAATCCTTGTGATGAACGGTGTTTTGAGTTCAGAAGAAGAGATGGAATTAATAAAGGAAACTATGAGGAGGGTCGACGATGGTTTTCCTGGGATCGAAATATGCAGCCTTAAAAAACAAACAAAGGGCTGGAAACAATTCTTCGAAGTCCTTTCAGAGAGAAGAGTGAAATTACAGGATTTCATTCTGCAAAGTTTAACTGGTAAATCAGCAAAAAAAAGCCTAAAGACAGGATTAACTCTGATAGGTCCAGCCAAGATAATAAAAGAAATAAAGAAGAATCCAGATTCTTTCTCTGTCTGGGCTGAGGTTTAAATGTTTTCACTACCATATCTACGATGATTGCATGGCACACAAATGTTTGAGGTGTGGAGCTGTTTATGAAGATAGTGATCCATCAATCCTATCTGGATGCAAGTGTGGCTCTGTTTTCTTTATGTACTTCAGATCACTAGAGGACATCGAGAAGTTTAAGGCGATGAATAAAGAGTTGAAGAAAAAGAAAACCACTCTTGAGAAAGAATTGAAAAGAAAGATCAAAAGATTTGAAGTTGAAACGATTAAAGTGCCTATAGAGGGAGTGTACGAGATAAGCATCAACGCTTTGATGAACGGTAAGCCTTTGATCATCCATGAAAAAAATAGGGCTTATATAATACATTTGCCGTCCATTTTTGAGAAACTCAAACGTTAAGCTATTTATGTTATTTTCAAGAAAGAAGTTAACCAGCAGAGTAAGTTATAGGCGTTGGTTTTTCTTTATCTAAACGCTTTTCTTTGAGCCTATTCCATTCAAATACTATAAAACAAGAGAGAAAATACCAACATAAGGAGAGTAAAATTCCATTGATCAAAACCAAAGAAACTTCCAAGATTAAACGGAAGTTGAAGACTGTCATTTCGAGAGTTGCAACTAAATACACGAAAAAATAAAGTATCGGGTTGATTACCATCAAGAATTGGAGTATGGACGTAAAAAAAGGTATCATAAAAGTTATGATAATAAGCAAAAGCCAAACTAAAAATTTTCTTCGATCTAACCTCAAGAATTCTTTCCAATTCATATGTTAAATTATCTGATTTCCCTTATTTCAATGTTTTTACTAGCTTTTCGTAAGCTTTTTAATGGATTTTAATGGTATCTTTTGCTCTAAAGTTGTTTTGCCGTCGAGAAGTTTTTCATGAATTTTAATTTCATCTTCTATGTGATTTTTGATAATTTTGTATAGTTCTTTAAATTGTTCATAATCCTAATTTTCTCTTCCAGAACAAAAATCTACATATCTTACATCAGAAGAAATTTTGATGTTAAAGTAAAGCCCAAATAAGCCCCAGTAGATAGACGGAGGAATCAAAAAAGGTTACAGCTCTGGTAAAATTGGTTGGACAAACATGTTGTCCATTCCTGAATTTTTTGATCCAGACCCAACGATACAGTTTGTTATGAACCTTATTTTTTCTTGAGTAAACAAGACCTATCATAATTTTTTCCCAAGAACAAAAATATATCTGATTTTTAAAAAATTAAAAGAAGGCTTTGAGAACCCTGTTTTTATTCGTTACACTACCACATAGAAGGCAAATATGAGTCGATGTTAAACCATGATTAAACCTGTAATTCAAGTAACCATTACAATATTTGCACATCATTTAAAACACCAACTTGTAATTTCAAACAAGGATATAAACAGTTTTTGATGGAGTAAAGTTGCGATGAAAAAATGAAGAATGGATGCTAACCTATGAAAAACTCAAGTTAAGAACTCTAAAATTAATAATACAGATTAACAAAAAAAAGAAATCAAGGAAGAACGAGTTTGAGCCCGTTTTTCTCTATCTTCCCAGCTTCTATCAATCTTTCCTTGATTTTTTCATACTTATCAGGGTGGATGTTCAAAAGAGTTGCCATCTTCAATATCTTCGGCTCATAAACCATCCCGTTTGTCTCATTCTCCTTCTTTATCAGGTTGAATATCACATCTTCTATTTTCATCCTTGTTTTCACCTCTTTCCATTTCCCAAAAAAAAGAAAAAAGGGAGGGGTGTCTCCATAAGCATTATCTTATTATATCGATCCCGAGTGTTTGATTCATCTCTCTTATGACAGGTTTTTCATACGATATAGGGCCAAGTATGTACGGTGATTGGACTCCGGTTATTATCGTTATGACTTGTATCTTTCCGGTGAATTCTGGTAAGATCCTCGCTCCCCATATCACTTGAGCTGACGGATCTAGGTGCTGAGATACTGTTTCTCCTATCAGGTTAACTTCATCTAACCTAAGATCATTACCACCCGTTATATGAATCAGTGCTCCTTTAGCTCCAGTGTAGTCTACTTCTAGCAGCGGATTAGTCAAAGCCTTTGTAATAGCATCCATCGCTCTATCAGAGCTGTTACTCTCACCAACCCCTAGAGCAGCTACTCCACCTGACGTCATTATTGTTTTGACATCTGCATAGTCCACGTTGACCAAGGAAGGCAATGTTATAGTTTCAGTGATTCCTTTAACCGTCGAAGCAACTAATTCATCCGCGAACGCAAAAGCTTGTTGGATTGGCAGTTCACCAGCATATCTCAACAACCTGTCATTCTCTATAACGATGACAGTATCAGTTACTTGCCTCAACCTTGCTAATCCATCCTCTGCTTTTGCTATCCTCGCACCTTCGATCTTAAAGGGCATTGTCACAACTCCTATAACTATTGCATTCATGGATTTTGCGATTTCAGCAATGACAGGTGCACCTCCTGTTCCAGTTCCTCCTCCCTCACCTGCGCAGACGAAGACTAGATCAGCGCCCGCTAAACATTCTTTAAGATCATTTCTTGCTTCTTCTGCTGCTCTTCTGCCGATATCAGGATAACCACCAGCGCCGAGCCCTCTTGTGATGTCCTTTCCGATCAGTATCTTCTTATCAGCCTTACCCACTGTTAAGTGTTTAGCATCAGTGTTGACCGAGACTGTGTTGGCACCTGAAATTCCCATTTCTGACAATCTAGTTATAGTATTCTGGCCAGCACCACCAACTCCTATCACTACGATTCTCGCCTTCTTGACTGAGAACCCAAATTCTTCCTCAGCCTGTTTAAAATAGTCGATATTGGTCTTTGTTACGCCAGAATTACTCTGTAATTTGAATCTATAAAAACATTCGGTCTCATTACTTAAACTTCTTCTTAATGCATTTTGCATTCTCGTATCCATTTTTAACTCCTCCTATTTCGTCAAATCTATAGTTTGTTTCGTCGAATTTTTTTTAAATCATCGACACGTATTATTTACAGAAATAGAAGTTTGTTAAGGACATTAAGAATTAAACCTACTTAACAGTACCGAAATGCATTAGAATTAAACCCAATAAATTTTTCTACTATTCTATTTAAATCAATTAGTATACTCTATAACCTATTTTTCTTTTGCATTTCCGATGCAAATACCTCTATTTCCTATGGATTTCTTATGGAAACTATTCTGATAAAGCCTCTATTATAGGATCTCTCAGGTTAAACTTAGTCGTTTCATAGACTATGAAGGTTTCTGTCTTCTTCACAGCTGGTAGAGCATGGATTTTTTTCAACAATTTTCTCAAATCATCTCTTTCTTTCACCAAGGCTTCCACGATGATGTCAAACCTCCCGAGGATGTGATGAACTTGGGTGATCTCTTTGAACTGCCTAATCTCCTTGTCTGCTTCCTCTCTAAACTTTGCTTGTGGTTCTGCTTCAATCAGTATGTAAACTTTCATGTTTAGGCCGACTTCTTCAGGGTTCACGTCAACCGTGAAGTTCATACCTCTTGTCCTGAAACTGTTGATTTTAGCGTAGACACTCTGTCTTGTCATATGACATCTTTCAGCCAACCTGGTGATTTTTTCTCTGCTGTTTTCGATCAATTCTTTCAACAACAAACGATCTTTCTTCTTCAACATAACGTTAAATTGTTTGATTAATAAAATATAAATACTTTTACTTTATGTTTATTTTTTATTAATTTAAAAAACAGAATGATAAATTTTAATTTTAAAAATTTATATTAGTGTCCATCTAATTTAAGTAAAAAAGGTTTTTTTATGTTGAACAATTATATAACACGAGAAAAATCTCGAGTGAAGTTTAACAAAATCATCAACGGATACCAATTGGATAAGATTTTGGATAACATCGTCAATGACTTTCTGAGACCAGACGTCTACAGAGCAAAGGCTAATCTTAATGGCATAGGAGTGGAATTCATAACGAATAACCTTCATCAATTCGATTTTTGGACTAGTAACTGGTGGCTCTCGAAAGATGTACAAACGCGTGTATTCTTGTATTCTTTGGATGGTGTCGAGGACATAGAACCAACCATATACTATTGCAAAGAAAGACATACTTCAATCTTCATTAACTACGACTACTATGGGCAATGTAAGAGTAGAGGAACCTTAGGACCATCATCTTCAATCCTGGCAGAAGAGTTTGGTGTACATTCCATACATGGCGCTTGTGCCGATATTAAAGGGAAAGGAGTCGTGATTATCGCTCCAACAGGAACTGGTAAGACGACACAATCGTTCAAACTATTCCTTCGTCCTGATGGAAGAATTCTGGGTGATGATTGGGTTTATGTGAATTTTCGCGATGGGAACCCTAAGCCTTTATTAGAAGCAACACAACCTGAGAAAAGCTTGTACATGCGTACAGAAAATGAAAAAGACTTTCCTTGGCTTAGACCAATCTTTGACGCATGTATGTGTGAAAACGTCGTTATCGATAGAAAAGATTGTGAAAACCCTCTTTGTTCAGAAGAATGTAAAAACGGAAAAAGAAAATGTGCTTTTGATCAAGGGAAAAAGTGGTGTTATTATGCTTTTGGAAACTCAAGGGTAATGGTGCCACGCGAGAAACTTTTAGGACGAAAAAAAGTTGTTGATAAAACAAGACTAAGTCTGGTTGTCCTGTTGGAGAGAGTACCTGGAAACCCTGCACAAGTGATATTAAAGCCAGATGAAGCTATTGAAGTCTTGAGGAAAGGAGAGTTAATGATAAGACCTGGCGCTGGACCAAAAGAGATGTGGGGAAAAATGGGAGCTGAACCTTGGTATAACCCTTATCCTTATCAAATTGACTTAGACGAAAAACTACAAGAACATTATTTTTCACTTCTATTTTCGAAAATTCCCTGCATAAAATTGAATACTGCCGTTCAGACGATTGAAGAAACTCATAAAAATATACTGAGAGCACTGAAGAAATGTAGTTAAAAAATAAGGTTAAACCAAAATTTTTGCGAGTCAGGGGTACTTAAAAATCATTAATCATCTCTTTCACACTTTTTAGCTGAGAAACTGTTTTTTATCCGGTATTCAGTCTTTTCAATCCTTCATCAAGGTGTTGGATATAAAATCTAACACTTTCTTTAGAAGGCCTCTGAGTTCCAAAAATTTTAATATTTTCAATTAACTACTTTTTAGCGATTACTCTTTTAATATCATGATCTTCTCCTATTTCGAACACAAGATCGACGTCTTCACTCTCCGCTAGAGGTATAACATACCTCCAAGTGGGAGGTGTCCAATAATCTAAGAACTTCTCCACTTCTTTGTCAGTCATTCCTTTTCCCGTTTCCTCCCTCAACTTTATTTCCTGTAATCTCCTCCATTCCCTTATTTTTTCTAAGCTAGGAACTTTCATTACTATTAAATTATCACAAAGGTCAAACCATGGACGATATTTTTCAACTTCTCGATTGACTATTCTACGGAAAGTACCATCAGGATCATCTCTTTTTTCGATCCTGTCTACCAGTTCATTCCCAGTTGGTTTGTCTAACTCTTGTTCTGGCAAAGGCCTGCAACAACCTACTCCCACACCTTCGAACAGAACTATGTCAACTCTATCTACTTTTTGCCATTCTTCCTTGGGTGCTCGATCTCCCTTTCCATCATATAAATCCTTTTTGAATTTAGGTATTTCAACTGGTTTTTTAAATTTCAATTTTCTGAATGTTTTTATGCCTAATTCCACGTCATGTGTCCCAAACGGAGCTCTAGCCCAAAAATAAGGCACACGCTTTTTCAACTTCTCCCTTCTATCAAGAGGTAAATAATAGTCATCTATCGATGCTGCGATTGAAGTATAGCCTTGTTTTTCCAACAACAACTTCATTACTGCTACTAGAGTAGACTTTCCTGAGCCCTGACCACCATTTATTCCCAAAATATAGGCTTTATCTTTAGGAATATTTTTTCTTTTATTAACTATCCATTCACTGAATGGTATGTAAACATTCCACAGACGTAAAGTTAAATCCTCTGGTATCTTTAACTTGTTTATTCTTAGATCTTCGAATTCTTTCCACACATCTTTGAGTAATTTCAACCTTTTGTACAGAACATAATCTACATTGTTTTCATTCACCCCATATACTGTTCTATGTTCCGCACTCTCAAGTAAAGCAGATTTTAAAATGTTCCATCTCTTTTCATTATCTTGAACCATTTTCCTGTTGTAGTGAGGGTCAATTTTTCCCAGAAGGTTCTCTAGAGGATCTGGATATAAATCATTCATTATTTCTTCTCTAGCTTGATAAATATTCGCGAAATTCATAATTCTAAAATTTAAGGTACCATATTTATATTTCTTATGAAAGAGATTGAACGACTGAGTGGAAGATACTTTAAGATGCGAATCGATAAATAAAAATATGAAATTGAAGAATAAAGTTGCTATCGTCACTGGCGCAGGTCAAGGAATAGGAAAAGAGACTGCATTAGCTCTAGCAAAAGAAGGTGCGGTGGTAGTTGTTTCAGATATAACAGAAAAGATTCATGATGTTGTCAAAGAAATAGAGGCTTTAGGTTCTCAAGGTTTAGCTATAAAGGCAGATGTTTCAAACAATAAAGAAACAGAAGAAATGGCTAAAAAAACCGTAAAAAAATTCGGTAGGATTGACATCTTAGTTAACAATGCAGGCATATTTCCGTTTAAAAGTTTGTTAGAGATGAGAGAAGAGGATTGGGATAAAGTCTTGGATGTTAACTTAAAAGGAGTCTTCAACTGCACAAAGGCAGTAATTCCGAAGATGATTAAACAAAAATACGGTAAGATAATAAACATAACTTCTATAGCAGGCGTGAAAGTTGGACATGTTGGTCTCGTGCATTATTGTGCATCTAAAGCTGGGATAGTCGGTTTTACGAAGGCTACAGCATTAGAATTGGCACAGTACGGAATAAACGTGAATGCGATTGCACCGGGGTGACGGAAACTCCTGGAGTGAAGGCAATAATGAGTGAAGAGGATTTGAAACAATTTAAACAAAGTATTCCACTCAAAAGAATAGGTCAATCGATAGATATAGCTAATTTAGTCGTTTTCCTAGCATCAGATGAATCTAGTTATATAACTGGAGAGTGTATAGTCGTTGATGGTGGATTAACGATTCAGTAATGGTTTGAGTTTCAACTAATTATAAACTGATATCTGAACTTTCTTTTATCACATCATAAACCATACAAGACAAGGTCTTTTCTATGCCCTCTATCTTTCTAAGCTTATCAAGTACGAATTTTCCCACATCATCTACATCTTTGGCTTTAACTTTGATCAGAATATCCCAATCGCCCGTTATTACATATAGTTCTTGTACTTCTGGAAACTTTGCAATCTTCTTGGCTATTTCTCTTTGATCAAGAGGCTTTTCTGTTCCCGATGGACGATATTCAAAAGATATAAGGATAAAAGCAGTCGTTCCTTTACCAAGTTTTTTAGCATCTAATACAGCTTTGTAGTTTTTAATTATTCCTAAATCTTCCATTCTTTTTATCTTGGCATAAATTGTAGGAATAGGACTACCTATCCTCTTTGCTATATCTTTCGAGGATATCTTGGAGTTCTCTTGCAATATCCTCAGTATTCCTATGTCTTTTTCATCCAGTTTAATATCAAGCATAGTTATAATTTTTATAATATTTAGTATAAATAATTAACTATTTCTTATAATTTTTATGTATTTCTTATAAATAATTATATAAATTCTCGTTTATATTTTATTTCAAAAGGTGATTAGTGAGAAGAGATACCTGACTATTAAAGACCCAAAAACTGTTGCAGTTCTGAAAATTCAAGATGAAATACTTTCTGCTTTGAGAGAGTTTCTAAGAAAAGAAGGGTTTATCGAGATACTCGCTCCCATCATCGGACCGTCAACAGATCCTGGGATAAGAGGTGCAAAACAAGTTTCAATCGATTACTATGGCTCTAAGTTCAAAGTAATGAGTAGTATGATCCTCTACGAACAAATGGTGGTTTCTTCGATGAGAAAGATCTTCGCTGTTTCGCCTTGCGTTAGAATTGAGCCAGTAGAAACAATAAAAACTGGTAGGCATTTAGTAGAGTTTCGTCAGGTCGATATAGAAGAAGCAGAAACAAGCTATGAAGATTCGATGAGGTTAGCAGAAAGAATGTTACAGTATGTGATTAAAAGAATAAAAAGAAAATGTGGGGAAGAATTGAAATTGTTAAGAAGGAAATTAAGAGTTCCGAAGATTCCGTTCAAGAGGTTATATTATAGTGAAGCATTAAGGATTATCGATAGTTTAGGTTTTGATGTTGAGTATGGCGAGGAAATACCTTGGGATGCAGAAGAAGCACTATCTAAGAAATTTAAAGACCCTTTCTTCATAACAAACTATCCAAAAGAAGCAAGAGGATTCTATTATCTAGAAGATTCGAGGAGACATGGTATCTTAAAAGATTTTGATTTAATTTTTCCAGAAGGGTTTGGTGAAGCAATATCTGGCGGGGAAAGAGAATACAGTTTTGAAGCTGTTAAAAAGAGGATGGAACCCTTAGAAGATGATATCTCAAGATACGAATGGTATTTAAAGATGTTGAAGTCTGGCATCTTACCTTCTAGTGGGTTTGGGATCGGTGTTGAACGTTTGACAAGGTTCATTTGCGGTTTAGGTACAGTATGGGAAGCAGTGCCATTCCCAAAAGTTCCAGGAGTGATATCACCATAAAAGAAAAACATTTAAATGTGGACTTATAAAAATACGGTAGGTGCTGGAATTGCACGGTGAGTGTAAAAATCTGGCTTGAACTTTCCGATCCTTTCTTAGTCATAACTCTTTTATTCTCCAAATTTCAACTTTTAAAGGTGAGTCTATGGTAGAGTTTACCGATATCTCTAAGATATTGTCTGGTAAAGCGAAGAAAACTGCTCACATTCATGGCTGGCTCCATCACAAGAGGTCGAGTGGTGGAGTTCAATTCTTACTCATAAGAGATGGAACTGGAATAATTCAGACTACTTTAAGAAAGGATGCAGTCGATGAAAAAACCTATGAAAAAATAGACAAATTACCAGTCGAATCCACTGTAGAGATAAAAGGAACTGTAAAAAAAGATAAACGTGCTCCTGGCGGTTATGAAATATCTATCGACGATATCAAAGTCCTTCATGAAGTCAAAGAAGAGTTTCCCATAGCAAAGAAGTATCATGGCCCAGAATTCCTGATGGATCATCGTCATCTGTGGATAAGAGGTAAGAAGATGCAAGCCATACTCAAGATAAGATCTAAAATACTCGAAGTAACAAGAGAATGGTTCTTGTCTCACGGCTATATCGAGTTTCAATCACCGATTATAATCACTGCAGCCTGTGAGGGTGGTTCAACTCTCTTCGAACTAAAATATTTTGACAGAAAAGCTTACTTAACTCAAAGCTGGCAACTCTATGCTGAGGCTGCCATTGCTTCAGTAGGAAAGATATTTACTGTAGCTCCCTCATTCAGAGCAGAAAAGTCCAGGACGAGAAGGCACTTGACAGAGTATTGGCATATCGAGGCTGAAGAGCCATGGTGTGATTTGAAACGTACGATGAAAGTTCAAGAAGAGTTAGTAACTTATATCCTGCACAAATTAGCTAAAGAATTGCCTGAAGAATTGAGGATATTTGGACGAGACCCAAAAGATTTGTTGAAGATCAAACCGCCTTTCCCGAGAATAACTTATGATGAGGCAACAGAAATGCTCAAGAAAGAAGGAATTACAGTTAAATGGGGAGAGGATTTGACTTGGGAACAGCAAAAAGTCTTGAGTTTGAAATTCAAAGAGCCTTTCTTCATCACACATTTCCCAAAGAGTGCCAAAGCCTTTTATCATAAGCCAGATCCTAAAAAACCAGAAGTGACATTATCGGATGATTTACAGGCCCCGGAAGGTTATGGTGAACTCATTGGTGGAGGACAAAGAATACATGATTTAGATGAATTATTAAAAAGATTAGAAGAAGAAAAATTAGATACAAAGGATTATCAATGGTATATTGATGTTAGAAAGTTCGGTACTGTTCCACACTCAGGATTTGGTCTTGGGTTGGAAAGGTTAATAATGTGGATCTGTAAATTAGATCATATTAGAGATGCGATTCCGTTCCCAAGAACTTTGACGAGGATTTATCCCTGAGCCCCTGTAGCTCAAACAGATGACGAATCTGGAGGAACGGTGGAGCAACTGACACCTGGTTGAAGCTGTTAGCTGTTGAGAGAAACCAGGAGGTTGAGAGTTCAAATCTCTCCGGGGGCGTTTATGTCAGAAGAATCCAGAGCACACTCTGGAGAGCATGTTCTTTTTCAATCCCTCTCAAGAGTTTTCAAGGGTATAGAATCTGTTAAAGTTGTGATAAAACCAGATAAAAAACAACTCTTTGTCAAGTATGACGGAAAAATCGATTGGAGTGGAATACTAAAAGCCGAGAAGATTGCGAACAGAATCATCCAAGAAAACAGAAAGATAAAAATAACAGTCGGAAACAAGGAAAAACTGAGGAAAGAATACGGCGATAAGCTTAGAGGAAGATGGGATTTAATAGAGGATAAAACTATCAGGATAGTGGAAGTTGAAGATTTTGATTATGTTGCCTGTAAAGGGGAACATGTAGAAAGCACTGGTGAGATCGATCTTATCATTATAAAAAATTTCAAGAATCTTGGAAAGGGCGAGTATGAGATAGAATACGAAGTGGGTGAGAAAGCCAAAGAATTTCTCATAGAATCTAAGAAGATTATGATGAAAGTGACGGAAATTCTTGGCACAACTCCTAACAAGATTGAAAACACTGCAAAGAATCTTAAAGAAGAAATTACAAGATTGAGAGAGAATTTAAAAGAAGCCAGTAAGAAAGCAATGGAAAAACTGGAATATGAAGAAATTAGAGGAGTTAAATTATACTCTAAAATTTTCGATGGTTTGGATAGAAGGGAATTGATGAGAAAAGCTGCAAGCTTAAGGGGAGAGAAAAACACTGTTGTCATATTTGGCGATAGTTCTGGTCTTTTAGTCATGGGAAGGAGTGATGACTTGAATTTTAACGTTATTCCTCTGCTAGAGAAGGGCTGTAATTTTTTGGGAGGTAAATGTGGAGGTAAACAAGAATTTGCTTTTGGTGGGGGGTTTAAATCAAGTAATCTGAACGAAGCAATCGATCTAATAAAAAAAGAGTTAATCAAACTTCTATGATTATTAATTTAAAAATTCAAAATAATAGATTGTTGTTAGGACTTTCGATAATAATCTTCGGTGTCATCTTCTCTTATCTTTTAATATCATCTGTTTTAAATAGGACAGACAATATTAGAAATACAAACTCAGGCAAAAACTTTGCTCGAAGCCCAGTGAAATGAAATCATAAACAATGCTTTAATAGGCTATTATTTTCATCGGTGTTTTAATCACTAGAGAAGCTCTCAGAAGATAGCTGTGGAAGACTAATAAATACTTTTAATTTCGTTCTAATAATTGTGTTAATATGAAAACAAACAAAGTCCAACCAATCATGATAACCTTCGTTTATATTGTATTAGCTATTGCTTTCTTCTACGTCTACGGATTTAACTTCAAAAGATTTAAAATAACGGGAAGAATAACAGAAATCCATGTCCAAAAACTGAGCTTTATCAGTCTTGTGATTAGTGCTTTTTTATTAGTTGCTTTTGGGTTGTTGATAATCTACAGTAAGAAAAGAATTTACCGGAGAAAATAATCGTAGAATTTAATCTTTTTAATTCAACACTCTATACTTTTCTTAGGTATCCAATCAGGGTCCGTAGCAGAGCCTGGATAATGCGCCTGGCTTCGGAGTCAAGGAGAAACTAGGAGATCATGGGTTCGAATCCCATCGGGCCCAAAAAAAATCAAAATATAAATTCCCATAACCAATTGAATTAGAGATTTCATGAACCTGTGGAAAGATATACCAGTTGGGGATAATCCTCCAGATGTAGTCAACGTAGTGGTAGAAGTCATAAGTGGAACGAGAGACAAGTACGAATACAAATCAGAATGGGAAGCCTTTGTCTTGGACAGAACACTCTATTCCTCAGTTGTTTTTCCTGTTGAGTATGGTTTTATACCCCAAACCTGGTATGAAGATGGAGATCCTTTGGATATTATGGTTTATGCAGTGAGCCAGCTGAAGTTGTTGCATAATTAAATCAAGAGTAATAGGAGTTTTGATCATAGAGGATGAGAAGGGAGAAGATCCAAAAATGTTGTCTGTTCCCACAAGCGATTCCAGGTTTGACGGAGTAAACGATATCAATGACATTCATCAACACAAGCTAAGAAGAAATCCAAGAATTTTTTGAAACTTACAAAAGATTGGAGCCACACAGGTTCGTCAAGTTCAAGGCTTGGAAGAATGCTGAAGAAGCCAAAAAAATTATTCGACATGCGATTAATCTTTACAAAAAAAGAAATAATTATTCAACTTTAAGCAAGAGATGTTAACATATTTTGCTATGATTTTTAAATGATTTTTAGAAGACAATCTTGTTAAATTTAAACTCTAAGAATAATATTAGTGGAAGTATGCTCGTCGGAAGAATCGTAGGAAGAACATCTCCAGAATGGTTTATGTTCGAAGTCTCAGGTGTAATGAAAAAGATGGATTTTATAGCAACAAGAGACCCTGAGAAGCATTGGGTTCTAGGAAGAATAGAAGGAATAACACAAGAGAGAGATAAAGCGATAGCAAGAGTCTCTGTCATCGGTTACACAGACAAAAGGGGAACGGTAAGATTACCAAAAATGCCTTTTAAGCCAGGATCGTTCGTCTACAAAGCAGACGATGGTCTGATAAAAAAAGTCTTAGGTCTGAAATCTTCTGGACTCTATGTGGGGTTGTTAGATGGTTCTGAGAACTTGAGAGTCTACCTTGACCCAAAGCTTTTGATAACAAAACATCTCGCTGTTCTAGCAAAGTCAGGCTTCGGTAAGTCCTACTTCATCGGAGTTCTGCTGGAAGAATTCATGGAGAACAAGATCCCTGCTGTTGTCATCGATCCACATGGGGAATACACGTCATTGCGAGACCCAAACAGAAAACCCGAAGAGATCAAGTACATGCCGATTTTTAACATAAAACCAAACGGTTACAAGAAGGAATTGCAGATATTCTGCCTAGAAAAAAATCTTATGGTTGGGGCGAAGAAGTTGAAGTTCAACGGCAAATTAAACTATGAAGAAGTTTTTGAGATGTTTCCTTTCCGCTTGACTGCCAATCAAATGAGTGTTCTGTACTCCGCTGTTCAAGATTTGGGAAAACCAGAATACACGTTAGACGACCTAAGAAAACAAATCTTGATCTCAAGCAGCAAGGCGAAGTGGAGCACGCTTTCCGTCATCGATTTCTTGAAATCTACTGGAATTTTCGACACGAGCAGCTACGTAAAGCCGAGTGATGTAGTCAAGAAGGACATGCTCAGCATAATAAACCTGAAGGGAATAGAGCCGGATGTTCAGCAATTAGTCGTTTACAAACTCGTCAAGGATTTATTCGAGGCTAGAAAACAGAACAAGATACCGTTCTTTCTTCTTGTAATCGAAGAGGCACAGAACTTCTGTCCTGAAAGAGGTTTAGGAGGAGAAGCCATAAGCTCGGACATACTGAGGACAGTCGCATCAGAAGGCAGAAAATTCGGCATGGGCATAGCCATCATCAGTCAAAGGCCTGCGAGAGTCGACAAGAATGTTCTATCCCAATGTAACACTCAGCTCTTCTTGAGGATAACCAACCCGAATGATTTGAGATCGATAATGGATTCTGTCGAAGGCATAACCAGAGGAATAGAGTCACAGATAAAGATTTTGCCCATAGGAACTTGCGTTATGGTTGGCTTGATCGACCAGCCTTTGCTCGTGAACATCAGGATCAGAAAAAGCAACCATACAGGGGCTCCAGCGATGATGCCTGAGAGGATAAAAGAGAAAGAGGAAGGAGACATACTCTATTTCTACCCTAAATTCTTGGAGGAGGATGTAAAGAAGAATATCATAAAGAAATTCGAACAGTTTAAGCTTGTTTATTATCCTCTATGGCTTTTAAGGTGTAAATTCGTCACAGAGGAGGGAGAGAAAGTGGATAATTTGTTTGTCGATGGGATAACAGGGGAGTTGGTCTTCTTGAGGCAGAATCTTCTAACAAGGACAGATGGATTACCGAGATTGCTCAGGTTGAATATGAAAGATAAAGCTGTTCTGCTGTATTTAACTACTTACGGTATGTCAAGCTTTGAGAACATGATGAAAATGTTGAAGATATCCGAGAAAGATTTATCTGAAATCCTAACAAGGCTACAAAGCCAAGAGTTGATAACTAAAGAAGAAAAAGAATACGAGAGCAACATTGATTTGAACTTCGAGGAGATAATAGAAAATCAAATATCAGAGACTCCTGTTAATTACAAGTATGCTGGAGATGTTTTGCCATTTAAGATAAGCATGGCATCCACGGACAAAGTCTTGGATTTATTCAACCCTGAGGCTGTGGAGAGGAAGAAATGTTACTATCCCTATTGGTTGATATTCTACGATGATGGGAGCGTGGACGTGATAGATGCTTTAACTGGGGAAAAAGACGAGCGTTTAATGGTTGAAGATGTTCTCGATGGATTATCTAGATAAAGAATTATTTTCTGTAGAGTAGATGTTATTATCATTTAGTGACTACAGAATAGAAATGTTGTATGTGTTTAGTTATTAATAGATGACCGTAAATGAAATGAGAGACCTATACTCTCCTTTAAATAATATGCGGATGACGTACGGAAGCTGTCATCGTGAAGAGAGCCTACCCTCTTATAAGTGTGGATGCGATGAATAAGTTGAGAATAATTCCTGATGTCTTGGAGGGGAAGTCATCTACAAATAGCAAAAAAGTGCATTGAGGAAGTGTTATAAAGATATCTCAAAACACTTTTTTACCTATCATGATGTATTCATCATCAAACAAATAAAAACTCAACAAAAATTTTGTTTTTTATGATTAATTATTTCTCTTATTGACTTTTATTTTTAACGGAAGAGATCGATGATATCTACACGAAAAATATCTGTCCTAATCCTTTTTAAAAATCGAATCTTTGACAATATTAAATCAGGATAAGTCTGGATATCATCACTGGATACCTCTTTAGCTTTGGTTTTTCACCAAGAATGAATGGTTCAAAATATCTGTCAGAGTATTTGACTTTTACATCTTTTTCCCTACATTTTTTAATTCTTCTATACCTCTAACAGTTACGATTTCTGCTTCTGCAATGACTTTCTTATATAACTCAGATAAATAAAACAGTTCCTCTAAATTATAATTAGTGAGTATGATTATCTATAACACAGCGTGGCATTATTAAATTGAAAAAGGAAATATTAGATGTTGGTATGAAATTCAAAAGAGTTTATCCGTTGATCGTCCTTCTTGCAACGATAACACTCTCACAAACTTCAGATGCTTGTAACATATACTACAGGAACGATAGATGGGAAAGAAACGACAGCAATTGTACTCATGACAGAATTTGGGTGTACGATTGGAACCATTACAGTATGACTCGAGATTGTGCGTGTGCCATAAAATTCCATCCTTGCAGAGGTTTTATTGATCCTTTCGGACCAAACTGTGGAGAGGACATGTGCTACGATTATGGACATAACGATTCATGCGAACTAGGGTTAGAGCAGTATACAGGTGAAAGGGTTAAGTTAGCATGGGGACCTTCGTGCAACCCTCCCCTTGGGGGGGAAAAAGACGATTTGGTTTATGACCCAAACGATGGTCCAGTAGTTTGTTCTGGTAAGCTTGAAGTCGGAAGGAACAACTGTAACGAACCGTTCGATCAAAATATACCCATCGCTCCAGGAAGATGTGAATCCGCTTGTGGAGCTGATCCAGGATGCGACGAAGTATCTCCGAGCACGTCATGGTGCGACGGAAATATAAATAAGACCTGTGATTCGAACTGTAACTATTCAGAAAAATGTGATTATAAATGTGGTGCTCACCCAAGATGCGATGGATTGAAGTCAGGAGAGGGTTGTTGTTCTGGTTGTTATTATGTGGATCTCAATGATAACAGAAAAATCGAAATCATTGACATAACAAAGGTTGCAAAAGCCTTCGATCAAGAAAATCCTACAAAAGAGGATGTGAATAGTGATGGTGTAGTTGACGAAGAAGATATCGAAATCTGTCAGAAATTTAAAGATCCAAGGTGTGATATCGATGGAGATGGAGACGTCGATATATATGACATAATTAAAGTATCTAAAGCCCGTGGTACTCAATGGGAACATGGAAATGCAGACATAAACAATGATCGTAAGGTCAATATCATCGATATATCGTTAATCGCTAAGAAATTCGGCCAGAAATGTTAACCTTTCCTCGATTTCATCAGAAATTATTCTTCGGGAAGGTGTGCTGATTTCCTCCATGATCGTCAAGACTTTAATTTATAAAAACTTTTATCTATTCTTTTTACATATCAATTAGACCCCTGTAGCTCTGTTAAGGATATCCCGTTGGATGCTATCCGATTTTTAGCATCTCGAAGAACTTTTCTTTTTCAAGAACTTTTCCGTCTCTTTCATGAATTCAACGATATCGACTAAGTTGGAATTGATTATTTCGATCAAATTTTCAGTCTTAACATATGCGTACCTATGAATCAGTAGATTCCTGAATTTTGCCATTTTTGCCAGTTTTTCACCGAGTTTTTTAGGGATAATCCTATTTTTAGCCAGTACTTCAAACATTTTTGAGTACTCTTCCACTCTTTCTAACCTTTCTGTTGCTATTATATGGTTTGCTACATCTATACAAGCTTCGCAAATCTCCAGTAGAGAGTATTTTATAGCCTGTAAGTCTTTGTAACTGCTTTCTAAATCCTCGACACTCTTGTCCTTAAACTCTTCCAGGAATTTTATGTTCGTTTCGATTGTATCGAATTTTGCTTCTATCAAATCTTTGTCGATCATATCCCAAGCCTCCTTACTCTCGCTTTGTCGTATTCCTCGTAGTAGGGCTTAAAATCTATGTAACTTTTTGTGACGAACGTCTCAAACTTGATTCTTTCTCTTTCGTTGTTTGAAACTATTAACTTACCATACCTTAAGACTTGATTCAAGAAACGCAATGGTTTATCGTTGAGAACGACAACTTCAACGTTTTTTATCCCAGCTCTTCTTTCGATTTCAAGACTGAGCTCAACTTCGTAGAAAGTCCCCCCTTGAAAACCACCTCTCAAGAAAACTCCTACGTCAACGTCGCTTTCTCTTCTCTGCTCATCCTTTGCGAAAGAGCCATAAAGATAAGCGAACAAAATTTCCTTACGCTTTCTCAACACATCCCTGACTTTTTCCATCCTCATGATATACATTTAGGTTAAATAATATAAATTGTTCTGTGAAAGGTTAAGTACAGTTCTCTGAGCAACTTCAATGAAAATGTATCTTTGTGACTCAGTGAAACTATAAAAACTTTTTATCTATTCTTTTTACATATCAATTATGCCCCTGTAGTCTAGACCGGTCAAGGATACGAGCCTCAAAGGAAAATACTTGGCGATTCGAGCTTGTGACCCGGGTTCAAATCCCGGCGGGGGCATGCTTATATAAATACAAAAGTTTTATTCTAATTCCAATGGAAAAAGTCTTGATTAGAATGATTAACGAGCAAGGAAAGATTCTAGGCAATTTCAAGTTAGAAGAATCACTGTACGAACAAGCGATGGAAATAGTGAAGGGAGGAAATTATAGAAGTTTTGGTGAACTCGCTAGGACTGCAATCAGAGAATTGGCGATCAAATATGGAAAGTGGATTCCAAAAGACGAATCAGTCTACGATGTTATACTGGAAAGAAGGTTGCAAAGTATTGGTTCTCGCTACGCGGAACATAGGAATTAAATTACTGAATTCTATAATTAATTCATGTCCTTAAAATTCATTTGCAATTTGTTCACTCCAGAAGAATCAGATGTCATAGTCTTTGGGGTCCCTTTGGGTAAAAATTCTAAGATAGCATTGAATTCTTTGAGAAAAATTAGCGACTTTGTTGAGCCGTTTGACATAGATAAAAAAAGAAACTTATTGGAAAACGTAAAGATAGCTGACACAGGAGACTTGAAACTTAAAAAGTTGGATGAAATAACTAAAAAAACTAGAGAGATAGTTGGAAAGAATAAGGTTCCTTTAATTCTTGGAGGAGGTCATTTACTGACTTTTTTTGCTTTGAAAGCATTCGAAAATGTAAAATTGATTGTTTTCGATGCTCACTGCGATTTGAAAGATGAATATGAAGATGAGATAATAAAAGACTTAGATTTTGTTAAAGGAATTAAGTTCAACCCCAAGATAAACGACGCAACTTGGCTGAGGAGGACTTGTGAATTCCTTGAGCCGAAAAACATAATGTTGGTTGGAATAAGGTCCTGCGACGAGGATGAGTTCGATTTCATGGAAAAGAACGGAATTTCTTATATCACTCCAAACCAAATTAAAGATAACCTGCAAGAAGCAGAAGAAAAATTAAAAGAATTCACGAAAGACTCTAGACTCTACATCAGCGTTGACATCGATGCATTTGACCCTTCTTTTGCTCCTGCAGTACACCATCCAGAACCAAACGGAATCTCGTTCAGAGAATTCTCTCGATTGATTAACGCGATAGACGGAAAGATAGTGGGGTTAGATTTAACTTGTCTGAGACCCATAACAGATAATAAAGTCACTGAATTTTTAGCGATTAGGTCGGTGTTTGAGGTTGAGGGTAAAATCCAAGAAAAAATTGGCAATTAATGTTCCAAAGGCGATAGAATCGGAGAAAATAAAAATTCCACAGTTTAAAATAACCAAGCAAGAATGGATTGCTATAGTCAACATTACAGCATTCGCATTCATATGGATGCTGTTTATTGCACCGCAATTGATGTACTCTGACTTTTTCTTGAGTTTGACACCGCCACTCCAATATTTTTTGTATAATTTTGGCATTATGTTATTCACGTTCATAGTTCTCGGTATTCCGTTGAGTTATACGATGAAACATCATGTGGATTTAAAGGGTGTGATAAGAGGTGGACTCACTTCTTGGTTGTTCGTCAGTTTTGTGATAGACATGTTGGAACCTCCGTATATAATTGCGCCTGATGGAAAGATGTTGTTAACCAACATGGAATCCCTGGTGGGGACAAGTCCTGATTACACGCTTCATTGGTTCTACACAACTTTATTCCCGAACATAGAAAATATCTTTATAGTTCTACCTTTTTCTGGGGATTGTTCACTGTTGTTCATATCGATATATTTTCTATCGCCAGTTTTTGTAGTGATTATCATGGCTTTACTCCTCAAGCCTGGGATGCTCAGAAAGTTGTTGCTAAGATAGTCTTCTCTGTCAGTTAAAAACATTAAATAAATTAAGTATAAGATTATTAACGAGCAGGGGTTGCCAAGTCAGGTCAAAGGCGTAGGACTGAGGCTCCTATCCCTTAGTGGGTTCGTGAGTTCAAATCTCACCCCCTGCACTTGAAACCTATAAAATCTCTTTTTGGTATATAGTGACTTGCAAAAAAAGTCTCAAATATATTTTAAGCCAGATAAACAGTTTGGATTATCAGTATGATTATGTAAAATGCCAGTAAAATTATTCCATCTACCCTCGTTATTTTTTGACTCTTTTTTGATGTAATAAGAAATATTAGAAAGGTTATGAGGAACATCGGCAGCACCGACAACCAAAATTCTCTTGGAGTTATGAAGAAAGGTCTCAATATTCCAGTTAAACCTAAAATTACGAATACCGTAAACACGTTGTCACCGAGTACGTTGCTGATAGATATCGACCCATCTCCTTTCAGTGCTGCCGCGAGTGAAACGGCAACTTCAGGTATAATCGAACCAAAGGCCATGATTGTAATGCCAACATAAAAACTAGATATCCCCAAATTCTGAGCCAAATTTAGACTGGAATCGACAACCAAATAAGAACCAAAAAGGAGTACGATTCCGCCAATAATAAAGGTTGAAATTATTACCTTCAGACTCTTTGATGTTTTGGTGATTTCATCATGGTTATTATTCCAATCTTTTTTAATAACATAAAAAACATACAGACCATAGCAAACGAGTAATATTACACCCTTTACAGAGTTCATTTGATCGTCGATCAACAGTAAGGATGTAAACAGGACCGATACAATCATGATCAAACATATCCTGTTTGCGAAACGCTCATACGTTAATGAAGTCAAGAAGGCAGATATACCAACAGCTAACGGTATGTTATGAATGTTTGACCCGACTAGGTTAGCAAAACCAATCCTTGCAGAACTATGATAAGTGGCATAGATAGTCGTGAAAGTTTCTGGCATCGCGGTTATGAGGGTGAAAAAAATGGCACCGATAGCAACTCTACAAAGCATGAGTTTAGAGGCTATATCGTTCCCAGATTTGACTATTATTTTGCTCCCGAAAATTATCATCAGGAGTCCAAAAATGAATAGAACAATGTCTACTAGCAACATTACTCTCCACCCATGAACTCATGCGTTCGATAGTTCTCACCTTGTTTACAAGCATCCAAAAATTATACTATAAAGACCATGTGAGTTTAAAAAGCTTTCGATAGACGATAAATCAAAGATTCTTCAACTCGGAAAATTACCTAGCTATGTAAAGGTTATGTTTATTTTCTAGAATCTTAACCTTTAAGATTTCTCCTGGATTGGCATTACAATTTACCACAGTCATGCAACGATCTTTTGCTATTCCGATCATCTCATTCTTGAGCCAACCAGATGCTTTTATTTCTACTTTCACTTTTTCCCCTCTCTCAAAAATTCTCGGCAAGCCTCTTCTTTTCTCAACTTCGAAATCTTTTGGAGAAAGTCTAAGCTTTATCTTAAACTGTTTTTCCCATCCTTCCAGTTTTCTGTAAAATTTCCACCAAGAGATTGGCTTTATGCCCTTTGGTTTTCTCCCGAACTTATGAGCCTCATACTTTTGTATGCCCAGAATGGGGAACCTCTTGTTCTTGATCGTAGATTTAGCAAACTCTATTATCTTACATATCTCCTCATCGTTCATCCCGGGAATCCAAACTGGTGTTAACGTTAGCTCGATTGGAGTATTAGTTACGTATCCAATCAACTCAATTATCCTTGAAACATTGTAGTCTTTAAAACTTGTCAGTTTCTTGGCTAATTCATCGTCTAATGAATGAACAGAAAGGTTTATTCTTGTCAAACCAACCTCGTTCAATTCATCTATTATTTCTTCTGTGAGCAAGGTCCCATTAGTTTCAAAAGCTACAGTTTCAAATTCTTCAATTTCACTCAATCTAGAAATTAAATCTATGAACATTGGATAAGTCAGAGGTTCTCCTACAGTATCGATGTGTGCATGAATTCCTTTTCCTTTAAACTTTATTATTTCTTTTAATCCATCAAGGAAATAATCTAAGTCTATCATGTAATCGGAAACGCGACATTTCGAAAATTTTCCAGAATCGGTGCTGCAAAAAACACAGTTTAGGTTGCATGTTGTAATTGGTCTCAATTGTAAAAGATTAGTACCCCTATCCACTACTCCAAGTTGTACGAGTCCTATCAAAGGAAGTTCCGCATCTTCTGGTATTCTTATCAATCTTTTCATGAAGATTTCTTTTTAAGCATATCTTCTTATACTTAAGTTAAAACTGAGATGTCTAAAAAACACTTAAATTCTGGCATATCGTTTTTGTATTTTCAAGAATTTATTTTTGTACTAGGTTGTATAAACAATTAGAGAAGTAGGATGAAGATAAGATTGAATGAAATTAATAGAGGATCCTAAATTAAGAAATAAGAAAAGAATTTTTGAAAACAGAGAACAAGCAGGTTTACTTTTAGCAGAAAAACTGAAGAGATATTCGAATGAGGATGCGATAGTACTTGCCATTCCAGCTGGAGGAGTTCCTGTCGGTAAAGTTATTGCTGAAAAGCTAAAGGTAAAATTTGACTTGATGGTAGTGAGAAAGATCCAGTTTCCTGATAACCCTGAAGCAGGTTTCGGAGCAATAAGTCACGATGGTGAGATTGTTTTTAATCAAAATTTGATGAAACAATCCTTTCTGACGAAAGAAATTATCGATGAACAAATTAAGAAAACAAAAAAGGAAATCGAGAGGAGAGTTAAATTGTTTTGCAGAGAAAGGAGATTTCCTGAGCTTAAAGGAAAAATTGTTATTCTAGTCGATGACGGTCTTGCTTCTGGTTACACCATGCTGGTTGCGATAAGGTCGGTCAAAAAACAGAAACCAAGAAGGATAATAGTAGCAGTGCCAACAGGAAATAGTGGAGCGATCAATCTGGTTGGAAAAGAAGCGGATGAGGTTTATTGTTTAAACGTTAGAGATGAATTTTATTTTGCGGTTGCAGACGCATACGTTGAATGGTATGATTTGAGCAATAGGGAAGTTTTGGAATTGTTGAGGAAATAAAACATTAACGAATGATTTATTTAAGTTCTTCCTTTATTAACTTCCAGTCTCGTTTTATTACTTCTTTCATGTAGGGTTTATACAATGCGGTAGCAGGATGGTACATAGGAATAATTTTAAGCTGAGTGGAAAGATTGCTCACTCTGAAAACTTTTCCATGTATTTTTCCCATGCTGTCAGACTTAAACCCATATTTTTCCAGTATGTAAGAAGTCGCGTAATTTCCAAGGGTACAGATTATCCTTGGTTTGATGATTTTTATTTGTTTATTCAAGAAAGAAGTACATAATTCTATCTCTTCCGGTCTTGGCTCTCTGTTTCCAGGCGGTCTACATTTCAAGATGTTTGCTATGAAAACCTCTTCCCTTTTTAATCCAGCGATACTAAGCAACTCATCGAGAAACTTACCTGCATTACCAACAAAAGGTCTTCCCTTCTGGTCCTCCCAATAACCTGGGGCTTCACCACATAACATTATTCTTGCGTTTGCTGAGCCTTCTCCAAAAACGACATTAGTTCTAGTTTTGTGCAAATCGCATCTTGTACAGGTTTCAACTTCTTTCTTCAAAACTAACAGATCTTCTTTGCTCATCTACTCGTCCTTAATTTAAAATAGAATTGTATTAAAATTAAGAGTTTATTTTTATTATATGGGCATTTGTAAGATCTGTAAATCTGAATCGCAATACATTTCTTCTTTTCTTGGTTTATGCAGAAAATGTATAATCGAAAATCCTGAAAAAGCTATACCGATAGCAAGAAAAGCTCATGAAACTTCGAGGAAAAAGTTTGATTTAACTCCCTTTGTTCCGAAGAATCCGGAAGGTTTGCAATGTTTAGGATGCGGTAACGAATGTAAGATTCCTGAAGGAGAAAGAGGATACTGTGGTTTAGTAGAGAACAAAAACAACAAACTTATAAGGATTGCTGGTACTCCAGATAAAGGATTGTGCGAATGGTATTACGATGCTTTACCGACAAACTGTGTAAGTATCGAATTTTGTCCTGGAGGAACTGGCTGTGGCTATCCTAATTTTGCTAAGAGTAAAGGACCTGAGTATGGCTACTATAACTTAAGCGTGTTTTATGGCGCTTGTGTCCCCTTCAATGAAAATACATTCGTGTCAATAGAGGGAAAACCGCAAGTAATTAAAATAGGAAAGTTGGTAGAAGAAGAGTTCGAAAAAGCGAAAGAAAAAATAAAAATTGGAGAGGTCACTTGGATAAAGCCTCAAAGAAAAATAGGAATCCTATCTTTTGATCCTTTAGACTTCAAAGTGAAGTTTGCGCCTGTAACGAGAATGATGAAAAAACCAAATAACGGAGAGTTGACTGAAATTGAATTAGAATATAAAAGACGTATACATGTAAGTTCTGATCACCCCTTATTAGTTCTTTCGAAAGAAGGGTTCAAAATTAAACCGGCAAAAGAGCTAAGAACTGGAGAAGAATTCTTACCTATTTTGAAAAAGATAAGAAGAGAAAATAGGAAAAAAGTCTCGACGATCGATTTAATAGAATTATTAATGAAGCGTGATGAAAAAATAACAGTTCATAATGTTAAACACCTTCTCTATGCCAAATCTCAACGAGAATTGGCCAAGTATTTAAGTGTGAAAGAACACCTCATCGGGAATTGGAGAAGGAAAAATTCGATGCCCCTACTCCACTACCTTAAACTTGAAGGAAATAAGAAAGAAAGAATGCACTTAAGACTCAGCACAAAATATTCAAAGAAGAATTTTGTACCAGCTATTTTAAGACTAGACAAAAGTTTTGCAAGACTCTTAGGATTCTACCTTGCAGAAGGTTGTTTAACAAAGGAAAAAAGAACAAGTTTTGATTTAAGTATAGAAGAAATGGATTTAGCAAGGGAAGTACAAAAGCTAGTTAAAAAGATATTCAACATAGAAACAAGCATTCGTAAAGGATTCCGGAAAGGAGAACCAAGCGCAGTTAGGGTAGTTACGCCTAATAGAATACTTTATCATGTTTTTGAAAGTTTAGGAACAGGAAGTAATAGTTGTTCAAAAAAAGTTCCTTCTTTTGTTTTTGACATGTTTGATAATTTTGTAAAAGAATTGTTGGATTCTTATTTTTTAGGTAATGGACATGCTCATGAAGTTCGAGGCGGTATAATAATATCATCAAATAGTATTAGTCACGAGCTAAATTATGGAATAATCTTACTTTTGGCAAGGTTTGGAATTATTCCAAGAATTTCTCAAAAATCTGTACAGGACATAATTATCGAAGGAAATAATTCTAGATTTTTCTATAAAAGCATGCCTTCTTTAGTTAAAAGAAAAGGATTAAAATTTAAGAGGTTAAACGGAAGATCCACCATCGCTGAAGTTTATCCCACATTTCTTTTTAAGAGAGATACCATACCGTGGAAGTGCAAACGTGTCAATCCTCGACACGTTAAAAAAATTTCTTTGATTGTAAAAAAGTTGGTAGACGGAGATATCCACGTACTTAAAATAAATTCGATTAAAAAAGTGAAGTATGATGGTTATCTTTACGATTTAGAAGTCAACTCAAAAGAAATGCCTTATCATAATTTCATGCACGGAGATCATGTATTTACTCATAATTGTAACTTTAACTGTTTATTCTGCCAGAACTGGCACTTCAAAAATCTAACTCAATCACTTTCTCCTCTAATCTCGGCTGAAGAATTAGCAAGCAAAGTTAACGACAAAGTCACTTGTATTTGCTATTTCGGTGGAACTCCTGATCCTCAATTATCACATGCGATAGAAACTTCAAAAATAGCTTTAGAATTGAAGAAAAATGATATACTGAGAATTTGTTTAGAATCGAACGGAAACGCAAACTGGAACCTTCTCAAAAAATTCGCGGAGATTTCTCTTAATTCAGGAGGCTGTATAAAGGTTGACGTTAAAGCCTATGATGATGCCCTCAATCTCGCTCTGACAGGAGTTTCGAATAAAACTGCTTTGAAGAATTTTAGGATGCTTGCAAAATATCATAAAAAAAGACCTGAAGTCCCTTTTTTATGCGCGTCGACACTCTTAGTTCCTGGTTACGTAGAAGAAGATCAAGTTAAGAAGATTAGTAAATTTATTACTAATATAGATCCAACGATACCTTATAGTTTACTTGCGTTTTATCCCCACTTCATGATGAAGGACTTACCATTTACCTCCAGAAATACAGCCCAGAATTGCTTAAAAATTGTGAAGAAAGAAGGATTGGAGAAAGTAAGAATAGGAAATCTTCGTCTATTGATTTGAAGGAATTTGATACATCTTCCTTCAAATTTCTCTTGCTTGTGTCATAGACAAGCTATATCTCCGTAAGTTCTCTTTAATAGTTTTGAATTTCACTTTGTATCCAACAAATTCACAAAGGCGAAAAACAGCAGTAAGCATGTCATAATTGCACATTAAAATTCAGACAGGTTTCCTTCCTGATTGATGAATAAAACCTTCGTCCACAAGTAAAAGGCGAAAGAATATACAAAGCAGCAAGAGAGTTAGAAACTTTAATAAAAGAAGAACTACCAAATCAATCTGAGTTTTTCCTCTAATGCTCGATTAATTTGTGTTCATAGGTCCTCTTATCGTCAAAGATGTGAATTACTTTATGGCCGAGCCTAACCAGCTCGTCTGAAACGTATCTTCGATGACACCGAAAGAACGGCAATTCTGTGCACATGACGGCTGTTTTATTTTTCCTAACAATTCCTAACAATTTTTTTATCCCTTTTTGAAAGTCCCCTGATTTTGTATAATTCTTGTAACCTCCCTTCCTGAAACCGCCTAATCGCTCGCCGAGATAGAAGTATCCGATGTCATTCTCGGGAAGAACTTTTTCAAGGTTTTCCCTGTTAAAATGAGGGAATTTTTTAGAACCTGGAAATCTTCTAACGTCTACTACTCGTTTTATTTCGTGCGCTTTCAGTATTTTAAGAAAATCTTCCATCGTTCTGTTAGAATGGCCGATCGTAAATATTCGCATGTTTAACTATTGATGAAAGTTTTATTTAAAAATGGTAAATTATTAACATGTTCTTTTTTTATCTTAAGTTAAAGAAGAAGTAAAAAATAGAAAGATGATTCAACTTCAATCATCTAAATTCTTCCCTCTTCCACTTTTCTCTTGAATTACCTTCTCTTATCGCAGCCCTCTCGAGCCAACCTTCATCCTCTTCAGGGATTTTAAGCATGCACATTTATCTCATATTCCCATTTTGGCTTTAATCCTCCCTATATCACCTTCCACTTTCAACGCATGAAGAATCAAACCAACAACAAGTGCTATTAACAATCGATCATCAGTAGAACTTTCTATGATGCCAACAGATCTTAGTATCAAAAGTATGAGAACAACAAGAATTATAAGTATCCCAATAATGCTAAGAATGCTTATTCTTCTCATTGAATAATTATTCAAAGTTTTTATATATAAAAGCTTAGAGATAGAATAATATTCAAAACAGTAAAACAGTCAGAGTTTATAAGATTGGCTGCTAAGAATATAGGTTCATTAAGAAAATTGTCTCGCCTCTTGGATAAAAGATGGGGTCATTTTTACTATTATGTATGCGAAAAATACTTTATCTTTTGCTTTATTTCAAAAAATTTTGTCATTTACAAAACTCGACCAAGAAGAAGTTTTACAAAAATGGATAAAAATAATTAAGCCAAGAAATTGGAGGAGTATTAGAGGAAGCCAATCAGAAAATTCAAAGAAAATTAAAAAAATTAAGAAAAGTGTAGAAAGGGCGGTTTATGCTTAATAGGAAAAATGGTATAATTAAAAATTGGGACATGGGATTTCATAGAGTTGGAAGAAGAAAGGATGTTCAATAACCACGAAAAGAGAATAGCGGAGTATTTGATCGCAAATGGATTTCAATATAAATATGAGCCATGTATAAAAAATTAGAAACAATACATATTTCCAGATTTAGAAAGAAAATAATCGACTACATAAGATATTGGAATGGTAAGATAATTATTATAGGACCTAAAAGAAAATTAAAAACCATAAAGAAAATATTACCTCCATCCATCCAAATATTTATAATTGTAGAAGATAGAATTGAAGAGATGGCCCGGTTGGCGTAGACTTTTAAAGGCGTAATCTGGTTAGCGTAAGGGTCTGTGGAACCCTTGGGTCGAGTTCAAATCTCGAGCCGGGCCCTTGTAAATCCTAAAGATAGATCACTCACATTTTTTGTTCTATAAGATTTAATTACTTGAGGAATGAAACTAACCATGATAAAAATTCCAGCAAGATAACCGATAATTTCTTCAATCATAATAAATATAAATCGAGTTAAAATATAATGTTTTCCTTAAATGTAATAGTCTAAAATTTCAGGATACTTTCTTTTTATTCTATAAAAATTAATTATTCTATTGTCGATCGAATGGGTTTACGGCTATTGGCCATATCATTTTGTTTGATCTGGATAGGAATCGCTTTCATAGTCTTAGGTTTAAACGCCATAATCTCATTTAGTTTACCTGTCGGGACATTCCCATTCTATGTTGGCGCACTGTTGATTTTTTTAGGTTTATTCTTGATTGTTATAGGAGTTTGTTACATCATAAGTGAATTTAGGTGATATCTGTAAATACGTAATAAAAATTTTCTATACTTGTCCGTTTAAGTAAGCAGATTTTCTCTTTATTTTCTCGGAAATTTCTTCAAAACCTAAATCTTCATACATTTTGATCAAGAATCGCTCGATGAATTCTTCATTCTCGATTCCATTCAGATGCAGCAGTTCATGTGGCAATATCCAGAAGATTAACTCATCATCTGCCAATTTTTCCATATCGTCATCACAGAATATGATCGGCACTCTGTTAACAGGTACAGCTGCTATAGGTTTAATGATTTTTACTCCTGCTATTCCACCCATGACTCTAACTGGAATTTTACCTGTGATAATTCTGACAATATCGGGAATTTTCAATTCTCTTTCAAGCTTTCTTCCGATAATTTCTTTGAAATAACTGCGAATAAAATTCAACGCGTTAACAATTCTTTTGAGAAGTTTCTCGTTCCTTGTTTGCATGAATTGTTCTTCGGTAAAGATTGGTGAAACAGAGGGTTTAGTATAGAGACGAGGTAAGTAATCTTCACTCTGCTTATTCGAGTATAGATCATAGTACATTTAAACGACCTTACTGAACTTCAACATCATTTTTTTACCCCTAAACTCTAATTCACCATAATATTCTCCTTCCAACTTTCCTATCTCGACAGAGCTTGCGCCAACATCTTTCTTTAGATCACCAACAAATTTCTTCAGACTTTTTTCCGTTTCAAAATCAGATTTAATCGTCAATTTAATTCTATCTTCAACGATAAATTTATTCTCCTTTCTCATCGCTTGAATTTTTCTCACCAACTCTCTGTACATCGCTTCCTCAATCATCGCCTTATCTTCAACCAAATCGATTAGAACTTTATTGCCATCGAACTCTGACTCAGCAAAATTACCTTTAGGTTCTTTTGAAAGGACTTCCAATGCTTTTGCGTTGCTCGCATTCAGGAGAACACTCTTCAAAGAATTGGCTACAACTTTAACCTTCTCATCTTTCGTTACGATACTTAATCTTTTAGCAGGCCAACGTAGTTTCAGGTTAACCTTCTGTCTTGCCGCGAGAGATGCTTCAACTATTGCTTTAACAATTTCCATTTTTTCCTCAAGTTTTTTGTTGATCATTTTTTTGTTTGGCTTGGGAAATTCATGCATGTGTACAGATTTTAAGCCTACCTTGAATTTTTTAACTACATTCTGATAAACATCCTCTGCTATGAAAGGACAGATTGGAGCAAGAAGTTTCGCAAGGTTTTCAGTGACAATTACGAGTGTATAAAAAGCTACTTCCTTGTCCTTCCCTTTATAGAGTGGCCAAACTCTGTCTCTTATCAGCTTTATGTACCAGCGTGAAAAGTCGTTAAGGATGAAATCCTTTATTTCTCCTACAGCCTTATGACTTTGGTAACTCTTGAAATATTCGAGATAATTTTCTATCAACGAATTCAATCTCGATAGTATCCACTTGTCTTCTATTTTAAGCCTCTCAGTTTTTTTGAACTTTTTGACGTAAGTACTGACGAAATTGAAGGTATTCCTCATGATGTTGAATTCTTTAGCTACATCTTTCACGTTATCCATGTTGAAGTAGAAATCATCCCAGGCAGGGCTTGAGAGTAGATAGAATCTTAGCACATCCCTTCCATATTCATTGATCACATCTTGAGGCATTATCACATTGCCCTTGGATTTTGACATTTTTATTCCGTGAGCATCCAAGACAAAACCATGGAATACTATAGTCTTGAACGGAGCTCTATCAAAAGTTATCACGCTCGTTATCAACTCAGAATTCCACCATCCGCGAATCTGATCAGGTCCTTCTAAGTTAAGGTCAGCTGGCCACATCTTCTTCCACAATTCTTTATTTTTTGGGAAACCTAGACTTGCCCAAGAACAAACTCCAGAATCAAACCAAACATCCAAGACATCCGGCACCCTTTTCATTCTGCCTTTACATTTTGGACATTTCAACGTTACTTCATCTATGTACGGTCTGTGAAAATCTTTTGGTATTTTTTCCAATTCATCCCTAGATCCTACGACTTTCACTTCTCCACATTCTTCACAAATCCAGATTGGTAATGGTATCCCCCAGTATCTTTGTCTTGAAATAGGCCAATCTCCTAGACTTTCGAGCCAGTTCTGAAACCTTTGACCAGCCCAAGGAGGGCACCAATTAACCTTCTTGTTTTCTTCTATCAGCTTGTCTCTCATTTCTGTTACTTTGAAAAACCATTGAGGAAGTGATATCAGTAACAAAGAAGAGTCACAACGCCAACAATGCGGATATTCGTGGGTTATGTTTTCTTGGTGTAAGAGCAATCCACGATTCTCTAACTCTTGGAGTATTTGACCATCAGCTTCTTTCACAAAAATTCCTGCATATTTTCCACAAGTCTCATCGAAACTTCCATCTATTTTAACAGGAGATACGGCTGGTAATCCTGTCTCAAGACCAACTTTATAGTCTTCCTGTCCATGTCCTGGGGCTAAATGCACTAGACCTGTTCCATCTGTTAGAGAAACGAATTGATCTGATAAAACAACTCTATGAGCATTCTTCAAGTCTTGTTGGAATGGGAATAAATCCGCAAGAGGGTGAAAGTATTCCCAACCGTCTAAATTACTTCCTTTCAAAGTTTCAACGATGTTATAACTTTCGATATCGAGTTTATCCATGACAGTCTCCAGCAACTCCCTAGCCACTATCCAAATCTCTTGATTAACTTTTACTCTAACGTATTCCGCATCGGGTTTAACCATCACTCCTGTGTTAGCTGGCAGAGTCCATGGCGTGGTAGTCCAGATCACTAGATACTCATTCTTTCTGTTTTTTAACTTGAACTTTACGTATATGGATGGGTCGCTGACTGTTTTATATTCTATCTCATTGTAAGCAACAGCCGTTTGACATCTTGGACAGACATGAACAGGGTATAAACCTTTGAAGAGTAAGCCCTTCTTGAGCGCTTCCTTGAACGTGAACCATGCGGATTCAATGTAATCATTCGTCAACGTGAGGTAAGGATTCTTCCAGTCATACCATACTCCCAAGTTGTTGAATTGTTCGCTCATAACATCTATGAATTTTGTCGAGAATTTTCTGCACTCTTCGATGAAGTTCTCTATACCAAACTTTTCTATATCAGATTTCATCTTCAAGCCGAGCATTTCTTCGACTTTATTCTCGATCGGTAAACCATGGGTATCATAACCAGGTTGATCCCAGACTTTAAAACTCAGCATTCTGAAGAAACGCATGTAAACATCTTTTAAGATCTTGTTTAATGCTGTGCCCATGTGAATTGAGCCAGTAGCGTAGGGAGGGCCGTCTACAAAGTAGAATATCTTCTTTTTCTTCATTCTTCTTACTTTTTCGGGTATTTTGTTATTTTCCCAGAATTTCAAAATCTGTTCTTCAGCCTTTTTTTGATCTTCTAGTATTGCCATTGCTCACACCTAATCCGATATTTTATAATTCTGTGAATTTGAAGAGATAAAACTAAGTAAATGTCTAGAATCAGATAATCCGGTTGACACTCACGTTAATCACTTCTTCAGTATTGTAAAGGAAGATATTTAAAACTTTTATATGATTCACTTAATTCTCCTTTGAGAGACAGTTCTTAAAATGCGATCTGATCTACTTCTCTTAAATAATGTCCCGTCCAACCTTTTGGTCTTACATGAGTGGGAATAATAGGTTCTAGTCCATGTTCTTTTGCATATCCATCAACTGCGTTAACTGCAGTATTTCCCTTTTTATTGCCTTCACAAAGTAACGTTCTTCCCTTTTCAGAAACACTAAGAAGTTCTTTTTCCGATAAATATCCTAACATTTCTTTGTATTTATAAGTTAATCCTGACAGTAAACAACTTGGTGGTATATTAGCCTCATAAATTAATCTATTAAGAGGAATAGATTTTGGATAATGTTTTCTTAGTACTCTTAAAACATCTACACTAACAAAAAAATAAGATCTACAAGGTTTTACTCTAGAATAATTATAAATTTCATGGGTTTTCTTACCTGACAAGTATGGTTTTTTAAATCCAATTCCCATCTTATTAAATGGTTCAGAATCAATGTCGTATTTGCTTGTTACCGTTCCTTTGAGACCAAGCCTTTGTATCGTAATCCAAGTATTAAGAGCATCAATTCCCCAATCAGTTATTTCATAAGTAGTTCCTCGTTTATCCTCGAATTTAATATGATTTAATGCCTTTCCCATTTTGGCCAATCTTTTGAGCGTATCTGCGTTTAAGTTACATTTTTCAGACGCTTTTTTGAGCCTAGTAGGGCCTAATTCCATTAAAGTCATTAGAAGGTCATGGTATTCTTCGCAGACACTTCTTCTAATTCTTACATAGTGATTATTTGTATTGTTTAACATTTTTAACACTAATAAGTAGTATATATATAACCATTTGTATTCTTTGTTGTATGCTAAAACATTATTTTTTTAATTTTAATGAATCGCAATAATCTATAATAATCATGAAAGTTATCAAAGTTATTGCCTCAGAAATACGGACCAATTCTTACTTGCTGTTAACGAAGAAACCTGTAATAATAGATCCGTCTGAGAATGCTAAAATCGTCTTAAACAACCTAAAAAAACACATCAAGACAGAAGATTTAGAGTACATAATTCTTACTCATTTTCACGCAGACCACACCATCGCTACCCCAATAATCAAGAAAGAAACTAATGCAAAAGTATTGATTCATGAACTTGATGCTGAGTTTCTCGGTTTCAAACCTGATAGAACTTTAAAGGAAGATGAAATCTTGAATTTGGGGGATTGTAAACTGAAAGTTATACATACACCAGGTCATACACCAGGGAGTATTTGCTTGTATGAAGAAAAATCTAAGAGTTTGTTCTCTGGAGATACGATCTTCCCTGATGGCGGTGTAGGTAGAACTGACCTGATCGGTGGAAATACTCAACAGTTAATAGAATCTATAAAACATCTCTGTAAATTGGATGTTAAAGTCTTGTATCCTGGTCATGGAGAAGTTACTGATAAAAATGTGAATGGGCAAATCAAACGATCCTTAGAATTGGTTCAAGAGTAAAAGACTCAAACTTATTTATAGAATATCGAAAGTATGTTTAAGGATAATATGGAATGGAGATACCCGATTACAAAATATTTTTACAGAAAATTTTCGAAGCCAACAGCGCGTTTGTTCTATAAACTTGGTTTTGAACCAAATCAAGTAACTATTCTATCATTTATCTTGGGTATATTTTCTGCAATATTTTTGTCACAAAGTATGTTTATCATCGGTTTAGTCATTCTTTTTGTATCTGAAGTTCTGGATTGTGTGGACGGAGATTTGGCAAGGATGAAGAAAAAAGTCAGTAAAAAAGGTGAATTTCTGGATTCTTTTCTGGACAGAATAGTTGAAATTTTCCTATTCTATGGTTTAATCTTCACTAACCCGAGTCAGCTAATGTTAATCGGTTCGTTGGCATTAATTTTATCACTCTTAGTAACATACGTACGCAGCAAGGCAGAAGTTGTTGGTGTTTCTTGTGAGATCGGTATCGCCTCAAGAGACGTGAGAATGTTAATTATGATGGTATCCATTTTACTGGTTCCATTCTATTCCGAAGCGATCTACTGGGCATTTCTTTTAGTTGTAGTGTTAAGTTTTGTAACAGTCGTTCAAAGATTTTTCTACTCTTATGCTAAGATTAAGGATGTCAAGAAAAAATAGCTGAATGAAATAATCGATTAGTGAGACCCATCGATACGTTTCTCCTATCAATTGTACTTATTTATGGCCAAGAATGCTTATAGATTCTATTGAGTTAAATTATATAATTATGTTAATTTTTTGTTCATTAGAAAAAAATTTATACTTATTTGTGTAAAATTTAACTATGACAAAGTTGGATGAAACAAAGACAAAAATATTCGCCATAGAAATCCTAAAACTCTTCAAGCAAGAATACTCTTACAATGAATTATCATCTTTTATACAACTGCCGATCCCGGTCTTGAGTAGGTATATCAATGGGCATGTCCTTCCCAACATCAAAAGAGCTAAAAATATCATCGACAAGTTTGAGAAAAGGTATTTAATAGACATTCTAATGAGAAAGATCAGATTCGAAAAGACTGGTGCGTTTGATCATTCAGATATACTTTCAAATGCTGATCTCTTAGAAAAAATCGCGAAAATGGTGTTCCAAGATTTCAATTTCGTAAAAGTCGATAAAATCCTAACTGTGGAGACTGATGGCATTCCTTTAGCTATCCAGACAGGAAAGGAGTTTGGCGTTAATACGATAATAGCGAAAAGAAACAAGGAGATGGGGATAGAAGATTTCATCGAAGTGAAAAGAGTTTATCTCACAGGAACTTACGGCTATCTTTACATCCCAAAAAATTCAATCAAGAAAGGCGAATTTGTTCTGTTGGTCGATGATGTTATAAGAACGGGATCAACGATGGAGGCGCTGATGAACATGTGTAAAAAAGCAAACGCTAACGTCGCTGGTATATTTACGATAATATCCGTAGGGGATTCAATCAAGAAATTGAAGAAAAGGCTTACTTGCCCTGTAAATTCATTGATAGAAATTGAGTGACACATTCTTGTTTATTTAACATAATCTTGTAAAAAACCATTATTTAAATATAAGAATATTATTTAAATAGTGAAAAAATGAAGAAAGAATCTTGTGGTGTGTTCGGAGTTTTTTCATCAGATGAGGACCAAACATCCAATATAATTTACAATGGTTTGCTTTCCTTACAGCATAGAGGACAAGAAGCAAACGGTATCGCAATCTTAAATGGCTCAGAAATTTGTCTCAAGAAGTTTACTGGTCTTGTCACGGATACCCTCTCTCCACTCCTACTCTCAAAGATGAAAGGGAATACAGGCATAGGACACGTTCGTTATTCAACCGTAGGTAAATCTAGATTGACAGATGCGCAGCCATTCCAAGTTAATTATCCAAAACATGGTATTGTACTTGCGCATAACGGAAACTTGGTTAACTACATGGATTTGAGAAAAGAACTGATCGATAGTGGTAGGAACTTGATCTCAACTTCCGATGCTGAAATACTCATCAACATATTGTCTGAAGAGTTGGCGGAATCTAAGGATATAGAAGATGCAGTCCTCGGCCTAATGGAAAGGGTAGAAGGTGCATACTCCATAACGAGTTTTACAGGCGATGGAGAACTTATAGTTTTTCGTGATCCTTACGGATTCAAGCCTTTGTGCTACGGCGGGAATGATAACATGAGAGCATTCGCATCCGAGAGTGTTGCTCTGGAAGTCAATAAAGCAAGATTAAAATCTGATGTAAAGCCAGGACAACTCATCATCACCGATAAGAATGGTAAGTCAGAGAAAAGGCAAGTCGTTTCTTGTAAGAATGCTGCTCATTGCATGTTCGAATACGTTTATTTCAGTCGACCTGATAGCATCCTTGATGGCAAATGTGTCTATGATGTGAGAGTTAAGCTAGGTGAGAATCTGGCTAAGACTTATTCTTCAGATGCTGACGTAATCGTTCCAGTTCCTGACACTTCTAGACCAGCGGCTGAAGGGATATCGAGAGTAACAGGCATACCAGTTGCAGAAGGGCTTATAAAGAACCGTTATATATTCAGAACCTTCATCATGCCCTCCCAGAAGATGCGAGATCAAGCTACCAACCTCAAGTTAAACCCGATTAAGTCAGTCTTAAAAGATAAACGCGTTATTCTAGTCGATGACAGCATCGTGAGAGGAACAACATCGAATAAGATCGTTAAATTAGTGAAGAGCGCTGGTCCGAAGAGTGTTGATGTCTGGATTACTTGCCCGCCAATAATATCGCCTTGTTTTTATGGAATAGATATAGCAACCCATGGAGAACTCATAGCAGCTAACAATACTGTTCCTGAAATCGAGAAGATAATAGGTGCTGATAACTTATGCTATCAGAAGAAGGATTGCTTAATCGATGCTATAGGTCATAAAAGATCTGATCTATGCATGGCTTGTTTAACTGGAGAATATCCCACGCCTTTAGCACAAAAAATCGCTGATAGGATGAAGAATCAAACATCTCTTAAAAGAATCAGATATTGGGAGAGGGAGACGAGTTAATATGGAGAGAGTTGGAATCTTGGTAGTTAGTTACGGTGCAAGAGCTGTTTCGATGATCGATGCATTCTCTCGTAGTCGAAATTACGATACTCAATTCTTTGTGGCTGACAAGCAAAGAAATCCTTTCAATGCTAAAAAAGCAAAAGAACATGCAATTATTCCTGACCTTAACATTAACACCATTTGTGAGTTTGCGAAAAAACATGAAGACGAGATTAACTTTGGTATAGTCGGGCCAGAAGGACCCATAGTGGATGGGATAAGAGACTTGCTAGAAAAAGAAACTAACATTTCAATGATCTGTCCGACGAAAGAGTTTGCTCTTGAAGGGAGTAAAGTTGTACAACGCAAATTAATAGAAAAATGTTTCCCCAAAGCCAACCCAAGGTTCAAAGTGTTTAATCCAAAAGATTACAAGAATCTTGAACAAGTTAAAAAAGATGTTTGGACATGGTTGGATGAACTCGACAATCAAGTTGCTGTTAAGCCTAACAAGCCAGCTGTTGGTAAAGGAGTTGGTGTGTGGGGGGATCATTTCAACACTCGTGAAGAACTCTTCAACCATTTTCTCACTATATTCGAGCATGACTCTGTGATAATAGAAGAAAAGATAGAGGGCGAAGAATTTAGTTTACAATTTTTCTCTGATGGTAGGCATTTGGTTGAAACACCAGCAGTGAGAGATTATAAAAGGGCTTTTGATGGGGATAAAGGTGTCAATACTGGGGGCATGGGATCTTATAAGGATGTTGATGAATTGCTGCCATTCATGAGCAAAAAAGATTGGTTAGATGCTTTGGATATAGGCAATATGATTTTCGATGAACTGAAAGGTGCTGGAAGAAATACAGGATTGTGGGGTGTACCGATGTACATGGCATATACCATTGCAAAAGATGGCTTGAAAATTTTTGAGATTAATAGCAGACCAGGCATGCCAGAGATCCAGAACTTGTTACCGATAATGAAGGATGACTTTGTTGATGTATGCCTTAGCATTATCGATGGAAACTTGACAAAGCTCAATTTTGAGAAACAAGCTACAGTCGTAACTTACAAAGTACCTCCAACCTACGGCGGAAAAGAGAAAGAGTTCAAGGGCGATACAAGAGTTGATTTAAGTAAAGCTTATGCTCTAGAAAAAAAGTATGGCGACAAAATCAGAATCTATCCTTGCTCGATGGAATTGAAAAATAAAGAAACTTTTGCGCTCAAATCGAGAGCGGTTTGTGTGGTTGGAATTGGAGATGATATTAAGACTGCAAGAAAGATTTCACTCGAGGGTATTGATGCGATTAAAGGAGGTTCACTTTGGTACAGGAAAGATATCGCATCAGAAGAACACATAAAGAAAAGTATAGAACATATTAAAAGATTAAGGGGGTATGAATGAACGAGAAGATTTTGGAAATCCTAGAAAAACAAGATCCTCAGGTTGCAGAAGCCATCAAGAACGAGTTAAACAGACAAAGGTTTGGCCTGGAGATGATTCCTTCTGAAAATTTCACGTCTGTAGCCGTCCTCGAAGCTTTGGGAACAGTCTTGACCAACAAATATTCTGAAGGCTATCCTCACAGGAGATACTATGGCGGCAATCAATTCATAGATGTTGTAGAGGACATTGCCATAGAAAGGGCTAAGAAATTATTCGGTGTGCCGTATGCAAACGTTCAGCCTTATTCTGGGACTCCTGCCAATCTTGCTGTCTATCTAGCGACTTGTAAGCCTGGAGATGTTATAATGGGCCAGAATCTTCCTGATGGTGGTCATCTATCGCATGGTTGGAAGGTTAGCGCGAGCGGTATAATCTGGAAGAGTGTTCCTTATCATGTTAAGCCAGATGGATACATCGATCTAGACGAAGTTCGGAAATTAGCAAGAGAAAATAAACCAAGATTAATATGGTGTGGTGCGAGTGCTTATCCGCGTGAACTTCCTTTTGAGGAGTTCGCAGAAATTGCCGATGAGGTCGAAGCATACTATGTTGCTGACATCGCTCATATAGCTGGACTCGTGGTAGCTGGAGTTCACAAAAGTCCCGTTCCATACTGTCACATTGTTACCACAACTACTCATAAGACTCTATGTGGTCCAAGGGGAGCGATAATCATGGTCACAGAAAAAGGATTGGAGAAGGATCCTGACCTTGCGAATAAGATAGATAAGGCTGTTTTTCCTGGACTTCAAGGAGGTCCGCATGATCATCAGACTGCTGCTATTGCCGTTGCATTGGGAGAAGCATTAAAGCCAGAATTCAAGGAATATGGAAAACAAATCGTGAAAAATTGTAAAGCTTTGGCAGAGTCTTTGATGAAGAATGGATTAAAGCTCGTGACTAATGGAACTGATAACCATATGTTATTAATTGACTTAACTCCTTTTGGAAAAGGTAAAGGAATGTTCGCAGAATATGCACTAGACTCAGCTGGCATTACTGTCAACAAGAATACTATTCCTGCAGAGCCATCTTCTCCCTTTTATCCGAGCGGTATTCGTTTAGGGACCCCAGCTTTGACGACAAGAGGAATGAAAGAAAAAGAGATGGAATTGATTGGGGATTGGATTGCACAAGTGATAAACGAAGTTAAAGGTTATGAGATGCCTGATGATAAGAATGCTAGGAATGAAACAATACAAAAATTCAGAAAAGAGATAGTAAAGAACCAGAAAATAAAGAAAATAAAAAAAGAAGTTATTGAATTGTGTAAAAGATTTCCTTTGTATCCTGGGCTTTAAATTAAAAAATATAATTTTATGAACCTCAAATTATTCGTGGAATCAATCATCTTGATTACTTCCTCTTCGCTTAAGACTAAAGACAATTTTTCTTCAAACTTCAGGGCAAAATAAGCAGACCTCATTGTCGATTTGCTTTTTGTGGTGTACGACAGTAGAAACTCTCTTGGAGTTTTTCCAGAAGCAAATATCACTTTTTATCGGAAATAATACCGTCAAACGAATATTTATCTCGCTTAATTACGCGAGGGGTGAAACGACAGAAATTTAAAAAATATCCAAACACATAGATGATTGATGACTATTCAAGAAAATTTAAAAAACGTCAAAGAAAGAATTAGAAAATCAGCTCTAAAAGTCAACAGAAATCCTGAAGAAATAAAATTAATCGCAGTAACTAAGACATTTGATGTAGATATCATTAAGAAAGCGTTTAGTCTGGGGATAACAAGTATAGGAGAAACGAAAGTTCAAGAAGCCAGAGAAAAACAGGAAAAACTCGGTGATATCTCCAGAAAAATTGAATGGCATATGATTGGAAATTTACAAAGCAACAAAGCTAAGGATGCTGCTGAAATTTTTGATTGCATACATTCGATTGATAGGATTAAGATAGCAAGGAAAGTCAGTGAAAGTTGTCTTCGATTGAACAAAAAGATGCCAGTCTTAGTTCAAGTCAATGTATCAGGAATAACTCACGGCATAAAACCTGAAGAAGCAGTGGATTTTATCGATGAAATAAAAAAATTAGACGGAATTCAAGTCAAGGGTTTGATGACCATAGCTCCTCTAGTTGAGCCTGAAAAAACAAGACCTTACTTTCGAAAGTTAAGAGAACTTGCTATGGCTGCAAGATTAAAACAATTATCGATGGGTATGAGTAATGATTTTGAGTTGCAATAGAAGAAGGGGCAACGATGGTAAGGATTGGGACTGCTATTTTTGGAGAGAGAATGAATTTATTAAATAAGTAAGTCTTAAATCAAATCATAGAAGTGGTGAAATGGTTGTAATAATCGACGGTAAAAAAATAGCAGAAGAAATAATGGAAGGATTAAAACCAAGGATCCAAAAACTGAAAAAAAAGAATATAATTCCAACTTTAGCTATAGTTATGGTTGGTGATAATCCTGCTTCCAGAATATACATAAGGAACAAACAGAAGGCATGTGAAGAAATCGGCATGAATTCTAACCTGTACGAATTTCCAGAGAGCATGAAAGAAGAGAAATTAATGGCACTCATCCAAGAGTTGAATAATGATAAAAAAATTCATGGTATAATCATTCAGTTACCATTACCTAAACATATGGATGAAAAGAAGATTCTTAGCACGGTATCCCCTGAAAAAGATGTTGACGGTTTGAACCCAGTAAACATTGGCAATTTGTTGATCGGAAACGAGTACATTGCTCCATGCACTCCTAAAGGGATAATAAAAATGTTAGAGAAAATGAAGATACCAGTAGAGAAGAAGAATGTGGTCATAGTCAACAACAGCAATGTCGTTGGCAAGCCTCTAGCTATGATGTTGACCAATAGGTTTGCAACTGTCACACTGTGTCATGTAAAGACAAAACACCTTAAAGCACACACTAAAAGAGCTGAAATCTTGATAACTGCGACTGGAGTTTCCAATCTGATAAAGAAAGATATGGTCAAAGAAGGAGCAGTAGTTATTGATGCTGGGGTATGCTACAAAGAAGGGAAGGTACACGGAGATGTAGACTTTGAGAATGTCAAAGATATTGCTTCTTATATTACCCCAGTTCCTGGTGGAGTCGGGCCGATGACTGTTGCAATGGTCTTAGAAAATACTTTAATTCTTGCTGAGAATATTCATAAATAGATTTTATGAAATACAAACTACTATTCGACCCAAAAATACAACCAATGCGTGTAGCCTGTTTCATGTCTGGTTCTGGTACTAATGTTAGAAAAATAATCGAACATCAAATCAGGTTAAAGAAGGAAAGAGGAAAACCACCCTATGAAGTCGTTGTAATATTTACTGATAATCCCGAGAGCAATGCCAAGATTATCGCTGAAGAATATGGAATTCCACTAAAAGTGAATGACATCAAAAAATTCTACCATGGTAGAGATATAAAAGACATGTCGGTCCGCGAAGAATTCGATAAAAAGACTGTAGAGTTGATCGAGTCTTATGAACCAGATGCCATTGCATTGGGGGGTTATGCTTGGGTTATCACTAAGCCACTTCTATCCAAATATCTCATCATCAACGTTCATCCTGCTGACTTGTCTGTCGTTGAAAGAGGAAAGAGAAAATATGTTGGGTTATATCACACCCCTTCGATGAAGGCAATACTAGCTGGAGAAAAGTTCTTACATTCTTCAACACATATAGTCACAGAAAACCTTGACATGGGAGAAATTTTGGTTATTTCCAAGCCTTTGAGAGTTAAATTACCTGAAGGTATTACGATAGAAGACTTGAAAAAACCAGAGAATAAAGAATTACTGATAAAGATAGCTGAAGAACATCAAAACAAATTGAAAGAGGTTGGAGATTGGGAGATATTCCCTTTAACACTTGAGTGGATTGCAGAAGGTAGGTTTGCGATCGATGATAACAGAAACATTTACTTCGATGGAAAGTTAATTAAAAATGGGTACAGACTTTAATTTAAAAATAACGACCGAAAACTTTAAAATTCTATAACATGTAATATAAAAGGTTTGTTTATGAGCAAAATAAAGCGTGCTCTCGTATCTGTTTACGATAAGACAGGTATTGTTGAGTTCTGTAGAAGTCTTCACAAGCTTGGTGTTGAGATTATAGCAACAGGTGGAACAACTAATTATCTAAAGAAAAACGGTATACCCGCTAAGAACGTGTCTGAATTGACGAAATTCCCAGAAATCCTTGATGGAAGAGTCAAATCCTTACATCCTTTAATATTTGCTGGCATTCTCGCTTTGAGAGAAAAAAAGGAACATGTGGAACAACTCGAAAAGCATGATATAAAACCGATAGATATGGTTGTTTGTAATTTCTATCCGTTTGAGGAAGTGAGCAAAAAAGAAATAGGATTGGGAGAAGTTTTAGAGAACATAGACATCGGTGGTCCTAGCATGGTAAGGTCTGCTGCTAAGAATTTTGAGAATGTTGTAGTCATAGTCAACCCAGAGAGGTACGAGGAAGTTTTAAGAGAGATAGAGATGAAGAGAGATGTTAGCAAAGAGACTAGATCAAAGCTTGCAGCAGAAGCGTTCAAACTTACGGCAAAGTACGATTGGATGATTCAAAAATTCCTAGAGAAAAAATACACTTCTACGAATTTTCCAGAAGTCTTGAATTTAACTTACGAGAAAGTTCAGGATTTAAGGTATGGAGAGAACCCGCATCAGATGGCTGCCTTGTACAAAGAATTTGACGTAAAAGAACCATGCATCACGAATGCGGAGCAAATCCATGGGAAAAAACTTTCATGGACGAATGTTCTGGATTTGAACTGTGCATTGGAATTTGTGAGAGAATTCGATGAACCTACCGTTGTGATAATTAAACACACTAGTCCCTGTGGAGCTGCCTGTGGTTCAAATATATTCGATGCTTTTGAGAAGGCTTACTCATCAGATCCTGTGTCAGCCTTTGGTGGAACAGTAGGTGCTAACAGAAAGATTGATTCGAGCACTGCTAAAAGCATGTCATCTGTACATTTCGATTGCATAATCGCTCCAGATTACGAAGATGATGCTCTGGAAATTTTGAGAAAAAGAAAATTCCTCAGGATATTGAAGGTTGAAAAATTGATGAAAAACTCACAATACGTTGATTTTGTCAGTGTTAAAGGCGGTTTACTGGTTCAAGAGCACAATTCTATCCCGATAGAAAGAGTTAAAGTTGTGACTAAACTTAAGCCCACTCAGCAGCAGATGGAATCGATGCTGTTCGCATGGAAAGTTTCAAAGTATGTGAAATCCAATGCCATAGTTCTAGCCAAAGGAAAAAGGACTGTTGGCATTGGCTTAGGGCAGACAACTAGAGTTGATGCTGTCAAGATTGCGGTAGACAGGTCGAGAGGAGAGGCTAAGGGTAGTGTCATGGCTTCGGATGGTTTCTTCCCGTTCAGGGATTCTATCGATGAGGCAGCAAAAGCAGGAATAGTTGCGATAATACAGCCCGGTGGTTCCATCAGAGACAAAGAAGTTATCGACGCAGCAGATGAGCATGGTATTGCGATGGTTTTTACTGGAATTAGGGCTTTTAGGCATTAAGAGATTTTTACGTTTGTCGAAAATTACAGTTTAAATATTTAACTGAAAAAGCAAAATTATGCCAATTAATGAACCCTCGTACCGATTTTTACAAAAGTACATTGGAAAAAAGATTAAAATGGATTTAAAAGATTCGGTATGCTGCGAGGGTAGGTTATATAAAATGGAAGGTAGCCAACATGAAGGTTTGGAGGATATCCTTTTAAAAAATGCTAGTAAAGAAAAATTCGATTGGCTTCTTATAAGAGGGAATAACTTGTCTATCATCTACCTTCCAAAATAACCTTCGATTAACGGCTTTGTTCTTAACTCTCTCATTGTATATACTCGAGAATAAGCACTCATCCGGAGGAAAAAAGGTAGAACTCTTGGAAGTTTGGTTGGTCAATTTGACAGGTGTATCTCGTATTAAAACAGCCGGTATTTTCTCATCAGTTTCACCCATAATTACTACTGCGGCTGAAGCCAAACCATCAGCAACAGCTCTCTGAGTTATTCTCATTTTTTTACCGAATAAATCCTGGTTTCCCCGCTCATCTATTACAGCATCGAAACCAGAAGTTGCAAGAGCAAAACCAGTCGTGCCTGTCCTCAAAGGGCTGCAATGAGAATCGGATATTATCACACCGATGTTAACATTCAATCTTTTCTTGAACTTCTTTCTGATGTTATTTGCCGAAAGGGAAGGACTCTCAGGCCATAATATGGCATGATTTTCTGGGGCGTTTGAACGATCAACACCAGCATTAGCAATCAGTATGTTATTTTTCAAAGTTAGTATGGCATGTTTAACCCCTCCAAAAACTTTATCTGCCTCTTGCAAGACCAATTCTACAAAACCAGGTTCGAGGTCATATCGTTTTGCCAAAGATGTAGCTTTTTCAGATGGTTTCACATTCTTGTAGTTGAGTATTCTTCCTTCTGATAACGCAACGACCTTTGAAGAAACGACAAGTATGTCCCCATTCTTTGGTTTTATTCTCGCTTTTTTCATCGATTTTATCAATACATAGACGAGATCATCCTTGCGTTTAATGAGTGGAGTCTTTATCGGGAATAGTTGCATGTGAAAAACCTTTTAATTACTTTCACAACTTTCAGTAAATATTTATCTCTTGGAATCTGTAAAATTAAAGCATGAAGATGGATGAAACTAAAGGTCGACTGTATTCAGGAGCAGGATTTGGTTTTCTTCATACGATCTTAATGGCATTCTCGATGATAGTCCCTGCATTTTATTTTTCTTCTCTCGACATTTCAATCGCTGTTTACGGCTTCCTGATCGTCATTGGAGATGTTATCTCTTTCTTTATGAAACCTGTCATCGGATATTTGACTGACAAGTACGGTGAGAGAAAATTCTTAATTGGTCTAACGTTTTTCTTCTTTTTTTCCCTATTCTTAATAGGTTTAACGAAAAACGTCATCATCATAACCTTGCTAAAAATCGTTTCTGGGATAGCGAGTGCAATACTCTTCGTCATAATAATCATCTACGGTTTGAGGACTGTTAGGGAGAGACCTGATAGTAAGGTCGGCACTTTCGGGGCAACAAAAAACTTAGGCTGGGTACTTGGGCTGTTGATGCCTGGTTTTGTAATAGATAGACTCGGTATCATGTCTGCGTTCTATCTAGTGTTGGTAATCGGTATTCTGTGGTTAGTCTACATGTTCAGAGCAACAAAAAAATATGAAAGGGTTAAGAAGATTAAAGTGAGGCCTTCTCTTTTGTTCATCAAGAAGATTCCTCTATTAGTAATCTATAAAAGCATGGATTTAGCTGTATTTACCGCTTTCTTGTTCTTCTTTACACGGTATGCATTGCAATCTTTGGGAATGAGTAGAGGTATAGTTTCGATTATAGTTGTTATTGAAACGATAGGTTTTTCTTTTTGTCAATACATCGTCGGTAGAGTATCGAATAAACCTAGAAGGAAGTATTGGGTTCCACTCTGTATTCTGTCTCATATAGTTGGGATATTAATCATGGTTTATGCGAAGACTTTAATCGAATATTCAATCGCTGGTCTCTTCATGGGTATAGCTGGGGGTTTTATAGACATTTGGCTGTTCTCTAGAATAAGTGAGTCTGTTAAAAAATACGATAAAGGAGTGTTTTACGGGACTTTTGGATGGAGTTATGACCTCGCTACCATAATAGGAGGACAAATCCCAGTCTTGTTCGTTTCGATCGGTCTCAATGTGTTTGCATCGATGCTCGTTTTTCCAGGAGTTATGTTAATTGGTTATTTATTGAGCAAAAAGGAAGAGTAAAGATATCATATTACAATTAGATTTAAATCTTTAACTTTTAGATTTTGTAGTGATAAATTATGGGTTTTTTGGATCGATTCAGGAAAAAAAGGAGAAGCAACCTAGAGAAGTGGTAAGAAAAGAAGAACCTAGTTGGATAAAGAAAACTTGTTATCAAGTACCAGGCCTTACAAAAGAACAACAAGATGAATTGTATGCAATCGCCTCAACATTGATTTTTTTAAATCCAGAAAAAATCAGGTCATCCTATAAAGAATTAACAAATCTTGCAGTTAAATTTGAAAAAAGTAAAGATTTTATAAAAGCGAAATTAAATCGAAGGATTGCTATAGGTTTAGCGATATATGAGGGTAATAAAAAAGGTGCTAGAACAAATATTGTGTCATACGCAAAATTGGAAGGAGATGAAGGATTCGGTAAGAAAGCATTAGAATATCTTGAACATCTCTTTTGGGTTCAAGAACACGGACATGGGTATAAGCCAAGAGCAGCTTAGTTTGCATTATAGTTTGAAACACTCAATTGTTCTTTCTTCGGTTAAAACTTTATCCACAGTCACATCCTTATCATCAACGGGAATATCATCGACCATTTGAAATTCATAAGCTAAACCAACAGTAGGAACGCGCTTCTTTAAAGAACTTAAGAATTTATCGTAGAAACCCATGCCATAGCCTATCCTATCTCCATTTTTATCAAAAGCAATCCCAGGAACTATGATGAAGTCAACCTCTTCGGATAAAACAGGTCTAAAAAATTCTCTCTTTGGTTCAAGAATGTTGAATGCCCCAGGTTCTAACTCTTTGTCAAAATCTTTGAGTTCGGAAAGTATCAGTTTTCTTTCTTTCACGTCAGATATGGGAACTACTACTCTTTTTCCTAGATTTAAAGCTGATTTAATCATTCGTTCAGTCTTCACTTCATTCCTCGTAGAAACATAGAAGAAGATTGTTCTCGCTTTTTTAAATTCTGGGAGGTTAAAGAGTCTTTTCTGTATCAATCCACTCTTTGATCTCATCTCTTCTTCTGTGAGCGAATCTCTCAAGGACAAAATTTTCTTTCTGATATCTTCTTTTTCCATACAAATAAGTTTTGTTTTAAATTTAATTATTTCTGACGGTCTCAATCTCTCTATCCCTTTTACCTTGTCAAAATGTGGATCAAAAGAAACAATCTTTTTTAACATTATTACTGCGCATAGCTTCAACGGAAGTTTTTTTTAACTGAGACGATATCCCTCTTATTTCTGAAGCAGGGTCTTTTACATTTGTAATAAAACTTTCAATTTTTTTCATTCTCATACTCCAGTCTAAGAATGCTCTTTCTGCTGCTAAACTTAAAGACCCTTTCTCAAAACCAAAATGTCTCACAGCGGTTTCTCTAAACTTTTTTTCAGTTTCATCCGAGATTTGAATTTTAATACTTCCCCTAAGAACATTACCTTAAGTACTTTAAATCTTTTTTTCTTATACAAAGTTTAATGCAATTTAACACATTCTTGCCAAAAAAAGTTATTTTAACTATCAAAATATTTAATAGATAGGTTGATTACATGGCATGGATAGTGGAAGTAGGTTATAAGAAAGAAGCAACGGACCCTGTAGGCTTTCTAACGAAAAAAGAGATAGAAGACTTAGGCATCGAAGGAGTTAAAGACGTGAGGACGATAAACACTTACATCATCGATGGCGATATTTCTGAAGATGATGTGAAAAAGATATGCGAGGAACTTTTGTCTGATAGTCAAATTCAACATTTCGGTTACAGCGATGAAAACGTAAAAAAATTGATAACTGAACACGGATTTCCTGAAGCATGGTTGGTAGAAGTCACTTTCAAGCCAGGCGTGACAGACGCTGTGGGACTAAGCACGTTAAATGCAATTGAAATCATGGGAATAGACGGCGTAAGAAACGTGAGCACTGGAGAAAAATATTTGATCTTTGGCGACGTATCAGAAGAGGATGTAGAGAAAATCTGCAAGAGAATCTTAGCGAACGAACTCATACAGAATTACAGCTATCGTAAAATCGGTGGAAAATGAATGGTAACTGTCAATGAAATAAAGATTCTTGGAAAGAGTGAAAAAGAACTACTGAAGATAAGTAGAGATTATTTACTCGCATTGAATTTAGAGGAGATGAAAAAGATTCAGGGTTATTTTGCAAAGAAAGGGAGAAATCCTACTGATGTAGAGTTAGAGACTATCGCTCAAACATGGTCTGAACATTGTGTACATAAAACTTTCAAAGGGATAATAAACACTCCTGATGGTGAGATTAACGGTTTGTTGAAGACGTTCATCATGAAAGCGACTGAAGAATTGAATATGCCTTGGTGTAAGGTTGTTTTCAAGGATAACGCTGGGATAGTTGAATTCGATGATAATTTTGATATTGCGATGAAAGTTGAGACGCATAATCATCCCACTGCTCTCGACCCTTATGGAGGTGCTGGCACTGGTTCAGGCGGTGTGTTCAGGGATGTTATGGGAGTCGGAGCAAAGCCTATTCTTTCTACTGATGTTTTGTTCTTCGGTCCACTAGATTATCCCTTTGAAAAACTGCCAAGAGGTGCGATGCATCCTAAGAGATTGATGAAAGGTTCTGTTGCTGGAATAAGAGATTATGGCAACAAGATGGGCATTCCCACTGCTAACGGTGGTATTGGCTTTGATGAAGGTTATGTTGGGAATCCTTTGGTCTATGCCGGTTGTGTTGGGATAATACCAAAGAACAAGTACATCAAAAACCCAAGACCTGGAGATGCTATACTTCTTGTCGGAGGAAGAACTGGTAGGGATGGGATACATGGCGTTACTTTTGCCTCTCTGGAGTTGACTGCCGAATCAGAGAAAACATCCTCTGGAGCTGTTCAAATCGGTAATCCTATAGTAGAGAAAAAGGTATTGGATGGACTGCTGAGAGCAAGAGATGCACATGAAAAACCTTTGTACTCAGCAGTAACAGATTGTGGAGGTGGAGGACTATCATCAGCAGCAGGTGAGATGGGAAAGGATATTGGTATTGAAGTCAATTTAGAAAAAGTTCCTCTGAAGTATGCTGGTCTTGAACCATGGGAGATATGGATTTCTGAAGCACAAGAAAGAATGCTCTTAGCAGTTCCGCAGAAGAATGTTGAAGAGATTCTGAAGATTTTTGAGAACGAGAATTGTGAAGCAACTGTTATTGGTCGATTCACAGGAGATAAAAAGCTTGTTTTAAGATATAAAGGCAGGGTTGTCGCTGACTTGGACATGGATTTTGTTCATGAAGGTATTCCAAGAGTTGTGAGAAAAGCGAAATGGAGAAGACCAAAGTATCCTGAACCTGATTTTCCTGATAAAGATGATTTAACAGAAGATTTGAAAGCAATCTTGAAATCTCCTAATGTCGCGAGCAAGGAATGGGTTATCAGACAGTATGATCATGAAGTTCAGGCAAAGACTGTGATAAAACCTTTACAGGGGATAAAATGTGATGGTCCTGGTGACGCTTGTGTTTTAAAACCTGTTGCAGACAGTTGGAAAGGCATAGTTGTTTCGAATGGAATCAATCCAAAGTATTCTATCGACCCTTACAATATGGTTTTGTCAGCAATAGATGAAGCGATAAGAAACAACGTTTGCTGTGGAGGGAGAAGAATCGCTATCCTAGACAATTTCAGCTGGGGAAATCCGGAGAGAGAAGACAATTTAGGCCAATTGGTAGAAGCATGCAAAGCATGTTATGATGGGGCGATAGCATTCAAGACTCCTTTCATCTCTGGAAAGGATAGTTTATACAACGAATATGATACAGGCAAAGGAGAAAAAGTTTCGATTCCCCCTACTCTGCTCATCTCTGCTATAGGGATAATCCCTGATGTCAGGAAGGCAGTGACGATGGATGTGAAGGAAGTTGGAAATCCAATATACATCATCGGCGAGACAAAGGATGAGCTCGGTGGTTCACACTATTATTTCATCCATGGTTTCAAGGGCAACAGAGTTCCTACTGTTGATTTGAAGAAAGCGAAGAAATCTTTTGATGCTCTGATTAAAGCGATGGATAAAGATCTTGTGAGAGCTTGTCATGATTGTTCTGAAGGTGGGATTGGTGTGGCAGCAACTGAGATGGCTTTTGCTGGTGAGTTGGGGATGAGGATATATTTAGAGAAGGTTCCTACTTCTGGCTTGGAAAGAAACGATAAGATTCTTTTCTCTGAATCAAACTCTAGATTCTTAGTTGAAATCAAAAGAGGAAAGGAGAAAGAATTCGAGAAAATCATGAAAGGCAATGTCTTTGCAAAGATTGGAGAAGTAACTGGTGATAAGAAACTTGTTGTTGTTGGGTTAAATGGAAAGATTGTCGAAGAAAATGTCCTGGAATTGAAAAAAGTTTGGAAGAGTACGTTTGATTGGTGAGCCGATGGAAGTTAGAACGATAGTGCTAAGGGTTGATGGAACTAACTGCGATGAAGAAACAGTGATATCTTTCAAAAAAGCTGGTTCAACAGTGGATTTAGCCCACGTGAACGAGTTGATAAGAAAAGAAAAATCGCTTGAAGATTATCAAGTCCTTTGTATTCCTGGGGGTTTTACTTATGGCGATGACATAGCAGCAGGAAAAATATTTGCAATCTTACTCAAGTACAAGTTGAGTAAAGATATTAAGAAGTTTGTAGAAGAAGGAAAATTAGTCATTGGCATATGCAATGGTTTTCAAGTCCTTGTTAAGACTGGGTTATTGCCTGCATTAGAAGGGATAATGAAGAAACAAGAAGCTACTCTTGCTTTTAACGATTGTGGATATTTCCAGGATAGATGGATTTATTTAAAGCATGAGAATAAAGGAAAATGTGTCTTCACTAAAGGAATTAAAGACATCATTCATATTCCTGTGAACCATGCTGAGGGAAAGTTTGTCGCTGACAGGGATGTTATCAGAAGGCTTGAGAAGAATGATCAGGTTGTTTTCAAGTACGTTGATCCTGACGGCAATTATGCTGGTTTTCCTTGGACTCCTAACGGTTCTATGGATAACATAGCTGGTATTTGTAATCCTGAAGGGAATGTTTTTGGGTTGATGCCGCATCCTGAGAAGTTTATTCACAAGTGGACGCATCCTTATTGGACGAGATTGCCTGGATCGTCTGATGTTGGGGATGGGTTTGCTATTTTTAAGAATGCGGTGGAGTTTGCGAAAAAGAAATTATAAAAATAATCAGAATCAGATAGATTTTTGTTTATAAATAGTAGACTGCTCTTTAAAGTTTCTCTTTAAAACTGGCTTTTGTCGATACCCTTCCTCTTTGTAAAATTCAGGAATTTCTTTGCAAGAGAGAATCAAATGTAAATCCATGTCTGTTGTGAAACAACCACAGTACGGACATCTATCTTTCGATTCTCCCATCCATTCATCTCCTATTTTTGTTGCTCATATTTTCTAAATTTGGTATTTAAACACATTTAAATCTTTTTAAACAGAATTTTAAACCATGGCAGATTACACAACTTTCATACCGAAGGAGTTATTCAGCGAATTGACTGGTTTACAAATAATATTGGCGATTGTCATCATACTAATTTTGATTTTCATAGGCTACAGAATTTATGAAACGAGTAATAAAAAAAGAAAGCCAGAATCATTCTAAGAGATTTAAACTAAGGAGAATAAAACCTTATCATGTCAGAGTTGATTGGTTTTATTTATGCCGTCATTGCAGCAATCGTGTGGGGAACGCACTTAGTTCCATTCAAAAAGATGAAAGCTAACATTTATTATTCACAATTCTTGATGTGTCTAGGTATTTTTTTATTAACGTCTTTGATGTCTATCCTCTTTAAATTCCCGTTGAGTTTATCTATTCCTGGCTTAGTAGCTGGAGTAATATGGACGATAGGTAATTTTTCAGCATTGTCTGCAATCAGGGAGATTGGAATATCAAGGGCATTTCCTATATGGATTTCAAATACTTTGGTCATGTTCACGTGGGGAGTTGTTCTATTCAAAGAATTGACCAGTTTACCGAGTCTTGTCCTCGGATTATTAGGAGTACTGTTAATTTTCATCGGTTGTGTTCTCGTGGGAAGAACGAAGAAAGAAAAAGAAAAATCGACAAAAAAAGGGATCATTCTTGCTCTCATTGCTGCTTTATTCTTCGGATCAGGGTTTGTTCCGTTGAAGTTGACTGAGATGAGTGGTGAAAAATTTTTCTTCCAAATGTCGACTGGAATAATGATTACTAGCACATTTATTTTCATTCTAAGGATAGACATTCCAAAAGATTTACAAATTACAAAGGGATTGTTAACTGGATTTTTGTGGGCAATAGCAAACCTGTTTGGAATTTATGCCACTCTATTGTTGGGACTATCCAGAGGTGGTCCAATGACACAAACAGCTGCGTTGATGGGTGCTCTTTGGGGTTTATTCTATTTCAAAGAATTCAAAGAAAAGAAACGGGTTATTCGAATCATTGTTAGCAGCATAATCGTGGTCACAGGAGCAATACTCATCGGTTTGGCTGGTTAACAGTAAACATTAAATTTTAACCAACGGATAAAATTCATATCTGATCAGAATGTTAGACTGGCAAAAAATAATAAAAGAAGAGATTGAAAAATGTGAGATGACTACATTTCTCACTGAAGATGGGAAAGGCACTTATCCTTATGTGATACTGCCATTTGACGGAAGGATTAAACCAAAGTTCATGAAGGCTGTTATAAAAGGAATGACTTTAATGCTTAAAGATGAGATAAAAAGAGCAACAACGATATTGCTACCAGAAGCGAAGGGGTTTCTTCTCACACCCTTGATAGAGACTACTGGTCTAGACTTAGCGTTAGTGAGAAAAAGGAATTACAGGACACCAAACCAGATAATTATCAAACAAACAAAAGCCTACAAAGAAGGTGAAAATCTCATGTATTGCATTGGGTTGAAGAAAGGGGATGTTCCGCTGATAGTGGATGATATCATATCTTCTGGCGGAACACAAATCAGTATTATAAATGCTTTGAAAAAACACGGTTTTGATATAGCCGGTGTTGGAAGTGTTTTTGAGAGGGAAAATGGAGTAGAGAATATTAAGAAAGAAACTGGTTACGATGCTAAAGTATTAGCCAGGTTGGAGATAATAAATAATAAACCTGTCATCTCAAAAATTTTTGGAGTTGTATGAGATGAAAGTGTTGATAATCTGTGGAAGCAAATCTGATTTGAAAATAGCAGAAGAAGCTGGAAAAGTCTTTGAAGAAAAAAAGATACAGTACAAAATAGAAATTGCATCAGCTCATAGAGAACCAGATAAAGTGAAAGAAATAGTAAGTAAATCTGATGCCGATGTTTTCATCGCGATAGCAGGATTGTCAGCAGCCTTGCCAGGATTTATAGCATCGATAACAGATAAACCTACAATAGGAGTTCCTGTGAACGTAAAATTGGAGGGATTGGATGCTTTACTATCGATGATGCAAATGCCTTCTGGGGTGCCAGTTGCGACGGTTGGGATAGATAATGGAAAGAATGCAGCTTATCTCGCGATAAGAATCTTGAAGTTGAAGTATCCAGACTTGTAATGGTCGATACAATGAAATCGATTGAGACCGTAGCAGAACTTACGGATATTTCTGTGCGTACTGCCCCCAAAAGCAAAAAGAGAAGATTGTATCCAAAACTCCAGAAAAGTTAAATAAAATATATTCTATTATTAATTAAAGGTTGTGAACATGCCAACAGCTGTTATTGTAGGTGGTCAATTTGGCGACTGTGGAAAGGGTAAGATCGTAGATTATTATGCCAAAGATGCTGACATAGTCGTTAGATTCCAAGGCGGGTCCAATGCTGGCCATACAGTCGTTGTCGGTGATGAAACCTTTAAATTCCACTTGATTCCTTCTGGCGTTATCCAAAACAAAAGAGTTATTATCGGTAATGGCGTTGTAGTTGACCTTGAAGTTTTGAACAAAGAAATTGAGACTTTAAAATCTAAAGGCAAAAATGTAGATTTGCTGATTAGTGACAGAGCTAATATTGTTCTCCCCTTTCATAAAACATTGGATGGGATAGAAGAAACTTTCAGAGGAAAATCAGAAGTTGGGACAACGAGACGTGGTATAGGACCGACTTACACTGACAAAGTCGCCAGGTCTGGGTTGAGAGTGATTGATATACTAGATGATGATGTTCTCAATCAAAAACTTGATGAGTTGATTCCAATAAAACAAAGAATTTTAAGAGATGTTTTTCAATCAAAAGAAACTGTTTCAAAAGGAAATATCTTAAGTTATTGTCTAAAATACAGAGAAAAAATCAAAGACTATGTTGGCGATGCTTCTTTAGAAATAGACCAAGCGATAAAACAGAAGAAAAAGATTTTGTTCGAGGGAGCTCAAGGCACTCTTCTTGACATAGATCATGGCACTTACCCTTATGTTACATCTTCCAATCCTGTGGCTGGAGGTGCTTGCATCGGAGCAGGTATAGGACCAAAGAAAATTGATACTGTCATTGGAGTTTTGAAAGGATACATAACGAGAGTTGGTGCTGGACCTTTGCCCACAGAACTAAAAGATCATACTGGAGATAGAATAAGAGAGAAAGGTAAGGAATTCGGTACAACTACTGGAAGACCTAGAAGGTGTGGTTGGTTTGATGGTGTTATTCTCAGATATGCAGTTCGAGTAAATTCTTTGGATGGCTTAGCGATAACAAAACTCGATGTTCTGGGAGGATTAGAAAAAGTAAAGATATGTACTGCCTACAAATTCAACGGAAAAATCTTGAATGAATTTCCAGCAAGTTTAAAAGTTCTGGAGCGATGCGAACCAGTCTATGAAGAATTGGATGGTTGGCCAGACTTTACAGAAGAAGAAGAATGGAAGAAGATTGCAAAGAAAAGATACGTTGACTTACCAAAAGAATTGAAAATATATCTGGAAAGAATTGAAAAGATTGCTGGAATTCCTATTTATCTCATATCAGTTGGTCCAGAGAGAGAATCGACTATTTGTTTAAAGAAAATATTTTGAATAAGTTTTTAAGTTAGAGTAAGATTCACCATCTGTAAGAAAAAAATATTTAGTATTAGCTAGCCAATATTTTATTCTCTGGGAAGTGTTTTTTATGAACAAGAAAATCGTAATCGCTTTTGGTGGTAATGCTTTGATCAAAGAAGGACAGAAAGGAACTATTTCTGAACAGTATGCGAATGCTTATGAAGCGATAAAATACATGGATGTATTGATTAAGAAAGGCTATAAAATAGCGATCACTCATGGTAACGGTCCTCAAGTTGGAGCAATAATAATTAGAGCTGAATCATCCTTGGATAAAACTTATGATATCCCTCTTTCTGTCGCTGTTGCACAATCTCAGGGTGAAATTGGTCTAATTATAGCACAAACTTTGAAGAATGAATTGATTCTAAACGGAATTAAAAGAGAAGTCGCGATGATTTTGACTCATGTAATCTGTCATAAGGATGACCCTTCTTTAAAAAACCCTACTAAACCTATAGGACCATTCTACAAGACCCCATACATCTTCAGAAAAAGGGGAATCAGTTTCATAAAGGATAGCGGGAGAGGGTACAGAAGAGTTGTACCGAGTCCTACACCCTTAGATATTCTTGAGAAAAAAACGATTAAAGCCCTCGTTGACAAAGGAGTTATCGTGATAGCTGTTGGCGGTGGAGGCATACCAGTATACATAACTAAAAAAGGAAAGATTGAAAACATCGACGGTGTTGTAGATAAGGATCTAGCTTCTTTTGTTTTAGCTAAATGTATAAAAGCAGACCAACTGATAAACTTAACTTACGTTGAAAAAGTTGCATTAAATTTCAACAAACCCAATCAGAAATGGTTGAATCATATATCATTAGAAGAAGCTAAAAAGTATCTGGAAGAGGGACATTTTCCTCCTGGCAGTATGGGACCAAAGATTAAATCAGCGATTCAATTCTTGGAGAACGGTGGAAAGAAAGTAATAATCACGTCTATAGATAAATTGCCCGATGCTATAGAAGGAAAAACTGGAACTCATATATCTAGAGGTTAAGAATCAAGATTTTGAGTCTATTGATGAATTGATTTTGAATCGTTGATTTTTGGGAAAACTTTCTGTGCAGATCCAAATTTGTTGCCATTATGTAAAAAGGGCATTGTATAGTCTTCTGGACACAGAGGAAGACTGTGATTGTCCAGCTATGTACAATTTGATATTTCAGAACATCACATATTTAAAGGGTATTTTGGAAATTTTATTTCCATGATATAAAGTGCACATCCATACAAGGAACTAATGTTATTTTAATAACGTTATAGATGATTATAATTCCAAAAATATTATCGTTCATAAAACTTTTATAGTTCTAATACTTCAAATTTCATATGAAAAAGAAATTGATAAGAAGAGGTAAAGTTAAAGACATTTATAACATTGGTAGTGGAAGACTACTCTTTAAATTTTCTGATAGAATATCCTGTTTTGATGTGATACTGAAAGATGAGGTTCCTTCAAAGGGTGAGGTTCTCTGTAGGATGTCAGCCTTCTGGTTCAAAACCTTAGATTTTCCGAATCATATGATAGAAATAATCCCACCTGATCAGATGATCGTTAAAAAATGTGAAGTGATTCCGATTGAATGTGTTGTCCGCGGTTATCTTTACGGAAGTTTTTATGAGAGAGTCAAGAATGGCGAAGTTAAAATATCTTATGAACCAATATTAGCTGCAAAACTGCCGGAGCTTGTTTTCGATCCAACAACCAAGTTTGAGGAGAAAGATAGAGCAATTTCAAAAGACGAAATTCTAGAAAAAGGTTGGTTAACAGAAGAAGAATTTGAAATGATAAAAGAAAAAAGTTTTGAATTGTATGAAAAGATGTCTGATGTTGCTGATAGAGCTGGTTTTATTCTGGCAGATGTTAAGTTTGAGTTTGGGAGAGATGGTGATAAGATAATATTAGTTGATTCCATAGGTCCTGATGAGTTTAGGCTATGGTCGAAAGAAACTTATTCTCCCGGAAAAACACAAGAAGCTTATGATAAGCAAGTGGTAAGAGACTGGCTCGTGCAACAAGGATATAAGAAGGATTTGGATGATGCTCGTAAATTGAGAAAAAAAATACCTGAGCCACCAAAATTACCAAAAGATTTGATAGAAGAAACAAAAAGAAGGTACATTTATGTTTTTGAAAAGTTGACTGGAGAAAAATTTTGATTTCTATTTTTAAGCATTATTTCAAATCAGAAAGTTCCTCTTTATAGATCGATAAGAGTTGATTTTTTATCTTTCTAGGAATCGTAAATGACTTATGGATACCAAAAAATTTCTTACGCAATTCATCTTCTCTGTTCTCGACTTCTTTCATAAACCTTTTTTTGAACTCATCTATGAGCTCTCCTTTAACCTTATTTTTAGCTGCTAATAAGAATGCAAGCAATTGTTCATCTCTCCCAACACCTGAACTATCATAAGGACTTAAGTTTTCACTGGAACCAAAGATAGAGTAATACTGCATGTACTTTTTTGACAACATATTATTCCTGAAGCCAAGTTTTTTTGTGTTTACATTCAATGCTTTAAAAATTATGAAGAGTCTTGCACATTTTGAGCAATGACAACACCATCTCTTAAAATTGTTGACAGTGGTCTCATCAGGAAAACATGAATATTGATATTTTGCAAACTTTGGATATCTGTTGCGGAGTATTTTTATTATAGCTATATCATGGAGTGGTTCTACGAGACTACTAACGTGAATCTTTTTTCCCAAACTAATGTTGAGTAGTTTATTGATTTCTTGCATCCACTCGGAAGACTGATCGAAAACTGGATAACATTTGTAACCACTTTTACTCATGTAAGATTGATTACAACTTTGCTCATTTCCAAAAAAGAGGTACTCAGCTTCATAATTGTACAAAAATGGTATGAGAAGGAGGGCATATTCAGTAAGAAGATGCGAGAGAATGTAATTCCTATCATCTGAAATCTTAAGATAGTGATAACTGTGGAGGAGTATAGTTTCATTGTGTATTTTTTCCACATTTATATCAAACTCCTCTTTGAATTTTTTTATCAACTTCCTTTTGTAGCGATTTTCGAGAGGAGCACCTTTTTCCTCTATCCAAACTGGATGATTATCAAGGTTCATTTCTCTCGTTAATGCAAGGGAGAGTAAGCTGTCTTTACCGAAACTTGAACTTAACACTGAGCTGTTTTCATTCGAAACAAAATTTGAGTTAGGATATTTTACTCTTCCATTATTGAACTTGAAACTTGTGTTGAAGAATTTCTTAAAAAGATCATCTGGCTGTAGATCATCAAAATCACTAATGTTTGGGATATCCATGAATTGCATCGTCAAGAAAAAGCTTTTTAAGAGAGGTGGTGCAGTGTTCAGCTTTATTTTATTCACATTGAGTATTAAAGGCAAATGAACAGATTTAAGGAATAGATAATTATCCATGAAAAAATCTTTCATCTCATCAGGAAAATTACTCCATATATGAGTTGGATACTTCAATGAAAATTTTTCGTTGTTGAAATTAACGACAATGCCACTATCATTTTGTTCTATAGATAAATTCATTTTTGCCATTTGAAATTTCCTTGTATAATTTTTTGTATCTTGTTAATTTATTTTTAACTGTATCTTTTTTATTGTAAGGATCGATGTGGCTTCACAGCAACTCTGACTGGCTTTGCGATATTATACCTTTTCATTGCGGCTTCAAGGATTGATAATATTATTTCATCGTATGTCATTCCCGCCGAATAGCATGCCTTTGGAAACCTAGAATTTTCTTTTGGGTCTGGTATAAGACCTGGCAAAACATTCACATCTAGAACATTTGGCACGTCATTTTTATCGAGTCTCATATCTATCCTACAAAGATCAACGCAACCCAATACTTCGAAGGTGTATAAAGCAACTTTTTTAATCCTAGCTTCAATCTTTTTATCAATTCTAGCGGGGCATATCACAGTTTCCACTTCATTATCTGGAGAGTCCCAGAACCACTTAACTTCGTAACAGTCAAACTTAGGAATATTATCAGGAAGAGTACTAAAATCAACCTCCACTATAGGTAACACTTTTGGTGGGTTTCCAAGTAAAGAGACTGTAAACTCTCTTCCATCCAGATATTCTTCGACTAAAGCTGGTTGATGATATCTATTGATGATGTAGCTGACTCTTTCTCTCAACTCATCTTCATTTTTAACTAGAGACTTACTTGTAATACCCTTACTAGAACCCTCTGCATTAGGTTTAACGAAGAGTGGGAATTTGAGATATGGGTTGAGTGGTTCATTTCCCGTTTTGAAAAGTTGAAACTTGAGAATGGGTATTCCATAGAAACCCAGTATTTCCTTGGTTCTTGCTTTATTAAGTGTAATTGCTTGAGTTAACACCCCAGATCCTGTATAAGGAATATTTAACATCTCCAGCATCGCAGGAATTTGAGACCTACGACTTTCACCAAACATACATTCTGCGATGTTGAAAACAAAGTCAAGGTTTGAGTTCTTCAATTTCTCGTAAGCATCCCTATCGGCTTCTATCAATATTACTTCATGTCCAGCTGATTCAAGCGCTTTTTTAATGGCCATTATCACAGAAATATCGTCGAATTCAGCATACTCGTCGGTTTTATATCTGCTGTCACTCTTAGGGAGAGAGTTAAAAGTAAGTCCTATTCTCATTTAAAATATCACCTAGGATTCGGATATTCGTACTCTTCTCCCTTATAGTTGGTGAGTACTATTTTTTCTGGAGTTATCTCTTTAATGTACTGTGGAAGGATTGGTATCTTTCCGCCTCCACCTGGGCTATCGATTACAAGATGTGGAACGCATAAACCTGATGTGAATCCTTGGATTCCTTTCATGATTCTCATTGCAGTTTCAACACTCGTTCTGAAGTGTTCTGTTCCTTTAACCAAGTCACACAGATAAAGATAATACGGTCTCACTCTGATTTGCACAAGTTTCTGCATCAACTCTTTCATAACTTCTGGTGAATCATTAACACCTTTGAGTAGAACAGTCTGGCTTCCCAATGGTATACCTGCATCAGCGAGCAATTCACATGCTCTTTTGCTTTCTGGTGTAATCTCAGACGGATGGTTGAAATGAATGTTCACATAGATGGGATGGTACCTCTTCAGCATATTGCATAATCTTTTTGTTATCCTCGATGGTAGAGTGCATGGTACCCTTGTTCCTATTCTGATTATTTCTAAGTGTGGAATAGTCCTCAATTCTTTAAGTATGTGTTCTAACTCTGAATTTGTTCTGAGGAATGGGTCGCCACCAGAAAGTATTACATCCCTCACTTCTTTGTGTTCCCTTATGTAGTCTATACCTTTCATTATCTGTTCCATCGGGATTTGTTTTATCCTTCCGATTTTTCTTTTTCTTGTACAAAACCTGCAATAAGTCGGACATTCAGAAGATACTAAGAGTAAAACTCTATCTGGATATCTGTGGACTAATCCCGGAACTTTTGTGTCTCTCTCTTCTTTTAGTGGGTCATCAACGTTGAAGTGATCTTCAAGTTCTCTTCTGTCAGGTATACACTGATTCCATATTGGATCATCTTTTGCCTTGATGAGACTCAAATAGTAAGGACTCACTTTCATAGGATAAACTCTCTTAACCCTTTCAATTTCTTTTAAGTCAGCACCAAACTTTTTGAGTACTTCGGATACTGAAGCTCTCTGCATCGTTACAGGAGTTTCATAGCTAATACTTTGTGAAAAATCTCGAGGTTGAATGGACAATGATGCCTGAAGTGGCAAAGAATTTTGGTTTTCTTTCTGTTTTATCGTATCTAACATTTACAGTTCTTTGTACCCCCTTGATATTTTAGAAAAAGGATTATAATAATTTCTTAAATGGGGATCCTCATCTATAGATGAATCATCCTTAGAAGAATTTGTCGATGAAATGAACATGAAAGTTGTTCTTGCTCCCCCTTTGATTGCAATTTTTTTAATTGATTGAATATTTAAACATTATCTATTTTTAATATTATCGGTATTTTTGTCATCAATTTCTGAAAACCCACTAGAAGGGCTTATATTCGGCTATTCTCGCAGAATTTTGAGGGCTTTTCTAAAATTAAAAATTTCTTTAAATTATTTAAAACAACTATTATAGTATATGTCCATACACCCGATTGAATATCGATTCTTCACAGAAGAGATGAAGAGAGTTTGGGAAGAGGAATCCAAGCTACAGAATTGGTTAACGGTAGAAGCTGCATTGGCAAAAGCAAACGCTAAACTTGGAATCATTCCTAAAGATGCTGCAGAAGAAATTTCGAAAAAGTCTAATACAAAATTTGTGAAGCTGGAGAGAGTAAAGGAAATCGAGGAAGAGATTCAGCACGATTTAATGGCGATGGTTAAAGCTTTAGCCGAAAAATGTGAGGGTGACGCTGGAAAGTATGTTCATGTTGGTGCAACTTCCTACGATATCGAAGATACAGCTTATGCCTTACAATTCAGAGATGCTATTAGAATCATCGAGAAAAATTTGAACGAGTTGAAGAATGTCCTATTAAATTTGGCTGAGAAGCACAAGAAAACGATTTGTGTAGGAAGGACACATGGTCAGCATGCTGCTCCTACAACTTATGGGATGAAGTTTGCTCTTTATGCTGCAGAGATACGGAGACATTTAGATAGGTTAGAGGAAGCAAAGAAAAGAATCTTAGTCGGAAAGATGTCCGGTGCCGTGGGAACACAGGCAAGCTTCGGTAAGAAAGGTATTCAAATACAAAAATTCGTTATGGAAGAGTTGGGGTTGGAACCAGTTCTTATTTCAACACAGATAATTCAAAGGGATAGGTATGCAGAAGTAATTTGGGATTTAGCGCTGATTGCCACAACACTCGAGAAGATCGCAAAGGAAATTCGTAACCTTCAGAGAACTGAGATAGCAGAATTATTCGAACCTTTCAAAGAAAAACAAGTGGGCTCGTCTACGATGCCTCACAAGAGAAATCCCCATAAGTCAGAAAGGATTTGTGGATTAGCTAGAATAGTGAGATCAAACGTGATGCCTGCTCTCGAGAACATTCCCCTGGAACATGAGAGAGATTTGACAGATTCTTCTGCTGAGAGAATAATTTTCCCAGAAGCTTTCATCCTAGTCGATTACATGTTGAAAGAAATGATAAACATTCTATCAGGATTAGAGTTCAACTACAACAACATAAAGAAGAATCTAGAGAAGACGAAGAGCTTGATAATGACTGAACACTTGATGTTGGGTTTGGTTAAAAAGGGTATGGGGAGACAAGATGCTCATGAGTTGCTCAGGCAAGCCTCGATGAAAGTTGTGAAAGAGGATAAAACTTTGAAAGAAGTTTTGCTAAAGAATGAGATGATCAAGAAGAAATTCACGGAAGAAGAGTTGGAGTGGTACTTGGAACCTAAGAATTACCTTGGTACGGCTGTAGAACAAGTTGAGAACGTGATTAAAAAATTGAAAGAGTAATCAACTGAATTTTTCTTCGCTAAAAGTTTCATCGGTCATATTACACTTTAGTGTACTTAGCAGTCTCTGCTATTTTTAAGAATTCTTTCATCAACTTTATCATATTTTCTCCGTATTCTCTGCACTGTCGAACAAAACGTCTCCTGACTTCGTCGTAATATACGTAGGTGTATATCTTGAGAAGCAAAGAATAGATGGGGTTTCTCTGCAGAAGAGTACTCCTATCCCATTCTGTAACGACTTTAGCAAAAAATTCGATCACGACTGAGCCTGAACCGTCAGGGCGTATCAAGCCTTGTTTAAGTCTGATCCAACCGTACATCTTACTCCTACGATCTAATGGACGTTCTCCATGCCAATGGATGTGGAATATTATCTCGTTCGGGTCATACACAGTACAAAAGTACTCATCGATGAAAGTCATGAGTCCAGTAACCCTCATACCTCTCATGATGATTGTTGGCGTCTTCTTCACTATATCTCTTATGTTAGGTCCTGAATAAGTAAGGGTAATCCTCGGTCTTGGGGGACCAAAGCAATCTATTTCCTCAACTATCTTTGTAACTGGAGCACCGGCTATTTCCTTACTAATGTCTGGCGGTTCATCTCTATACATTATCTAAGTTCCTCCTTCTTCCATTCTTCTGGCCTCTTGCCAGCTTCTACAGCAGCTCTGCCAAGGAAAGTATATTCTTCTTCTGGAACTTTCAGAGTCCCTTTCAAAGGATCCATCGCATGGTAATATATAGTTGCCCATTGTCTCTCTTCTGATAATATCCCGTGTGGAGCAACACCGTAGAATTCATCTGGCAATTTTTCTGGTGGGACGTTCTCTTCTAAAAACTTGATCATCAACTTTAAAGCAGTGACTGCCAGCATGAAAGGGTCTTTGAAACCACCTCTTTCGAATAGTATGTAAGTTGTATGATGTTTTCCCAGTTCAGCTTCTTTCAATATCCATAACAATCTATAGATACGATCGTCACCAAGCTCGATCGGCCAGTGAGAATGCATCGGGCTTGGATAGTTGGAATGAATACATTTAATGTACTTACCTACATCTGGTACATTCTTAACTAAATCTGCTAACTCTTCGTTAGGATCTATACCTTGTGTGGCAATGTGCTCAAAATCTATGAGCATCATCATCTTATCCCAGTAAGGGTTGCCTTCTTTCTTTAGTTCTTCTCTCGTTTGTTTTATCGCAACGTATATCTGTTTGCTCTTCCAGAGCATGTACCTTCCAGCTTCTCTAGGATCTCTTGCATCTGGATTTTCGATGGCGATGTGAATATTTTTCAATATTCCCATCAGCTCATTGTATTCTTCTTCGAAATTTGGAACTTTCATCATCTTGAGTTCATTCTCGATTATTTTTGGAAGGCTGGGATATTGTTCTTTAAAAATTCCAGTTCCACTCATCCATTGCGCAGCTAACATCAAATGACCTTGAAGGAATTTCGCCGAAACAGTCCCATAGTAGAATTCTTTAAACTCTCTATCCCCAGTATCTTCAGCTTTTTTCCAAGCGTTGTATAGCCAATAGTCATCATTTGGATCATATTTATACCTGTTCATTAAATCTTTGTACATTTTAATCATTTCTTCCCAAATGGGGTCCTTCACCAAGAATAGATAGTTAGCTATTAGCCAGCAAGCATCAACATAATCTCCCCTCAACTTCCCGAGATGGTACCAATCTCTCTTTTCTGGTAATGGATTACTCATTTTCTTCTCAAGTTCTTCTTTAGTATATTTTTCGAGTAACTCTTTATGGATTTCACCTATTTTTACCCCGAGTTCTTCCTCTGTTATTTGTCCTGTCTCTAGTAAATCTCTGGCTTTTAAAGTTGCTTCTTCTTGACTTCTATAATAAACAGCCCTAATATCTTCTCCAAGGATAAGACTATCGTACTTATCCCAATATTTTTCTATGAAGAGTTTACGTAACTTGTCGTTTTCATATAATATCTCAGAGATGAACCTACCCTTCCAATCGCACATTATTATCTCCAACCTAGCGCCAACATAAGTCAACATCTCAACCCAGAAGTGTAAGCATGCATGAAAGTCAACATAATGGCATCCACCATAGACGGCTGACTTCAACGATTTTTGAACGTGATCCTGAGCCTCCCTGAATTGAACCATCTCTGGTATTTCGAAAGGTATCGTCAAACTTCCGTGCAAATTTAAATCGACACCTTGCTTCTCTGCAATTGACCTTATTTCCTTTCCTTCAGTGTAGTCTATTTCATGAGGAATATCTCCAGCTATCTCTATTGCACTCGTACCCCTTGTCAGACCATAACCCACTTTCCTTATAACAGTAGCTAAATCTTCAGGATGAGCAATGGTGAAAAGACCTGTCGATACTGCGGCCTTCAATTTTAATTCTGGCATCAAACCCCCCCGAGGTTCTTCAACATGAATGCCCATATCTTCGGTACGAATATCTCTCGAATGTATGGCCTCATATAAGTAAGGAACAACCTCTCACTTCTCACAGGATCATAAGGTCCAAGCTTAAAGAGTTGAAGTCTTAAACCAAATGTGTAATTTATCGCACGTAAAATTCTTCTCATTGTTGACCTGAATGAAGATTTGACATCTGATATGAACTTAGCGAACCCTTTCGGTTCTAATTCTTTTTCTTCCTTTGGATATAACTCAGGAAATTCTTCTCTGAGCAAGTCATCTATCTCATGGATTAATCCATCTGGCCCTACAACTTTTTTCCCGAGCAACTCATCGATGTAATAGTCAAGCTTATATTCTTCAGCTATCATTTCGATAATCCTCAAAAGAAGGATATTATGTGTTACAAAAATGGATGAAAGTAGATTAAAATCTGTATCCTCTATCTCAATCCCTGCGGGAGTTCTCCAGCTCTCTACAAGACAAGGTATCTCTATTATAACATACCATTCAGTTCCTGGGCTACCTTTTTCGTAGAGTCTTCTTCTGGCCTCTAAGATCATCTCTTTGGTTATCTTGATCCCATGCAACTTTTCAATCTCGGGAATGAATTTTTTGACCACATCATCGTATGGCTCGACTCTAAACCTTGGTACGACCTTTTCACGCTCATGCTTCCTCACAGTTGGTCTCTCTAAAGCCCTCGTTCCTTTCGCTTCGTAGATTTCTTTCGGTGCTCTGTGTATTTCAGTCGGTTCAAGTCCCTCTAGCTTATTCCAAGCCCACCATTCCATGTGCTGTATACTAAATGGCATGCCTGCCCCTGCGGGAAAATTCATGTGCATCATGAGAGTAGAATCATCGACCTCCCTCATCATTTGGACTCGTCTTATCAATGGCCTGAGCCAATTCCTGTATTCTTCTATCGATCTTATTCTTCCATACAATCGCTCTAGTATTCTTCTGTATCTATCTTTAACTTCTCTACCAAAGAAGTCTTTCCATTTCTTGTACAACTTGACTTTAGTAGTCAGGACAACGGCTTCTGCTTTTGAGACTTTAATTTTCTTCTGTATCTTTTCAACAGTATCGTCCTCGTCTGTTAGTATCATAAAGTCTGCTATTATAGTTGGCCATCTTGGTGCTATAGATCTTAAAGAAACCCCTTCTGGTAAGTTAACGTCAACCAGATCGATAAACATCGCTTTTAAGGAATGCTCATCCTTTTCCTTGAAATAGGTTAAAATTTCTCTGTATCTTCTTGCATCATGTGCCAGCAATTCAACGTCTGAGATCGCTCTATCAACGTGAGCTAAACCTTCTTTTACTTCTCGGACTAACTCGTGCTTTTGTTTTGTTATGCTTTGGTAATAAGGATGGGATGTTGATATCTCAAACCATTCGTCAACCTTTTGAACGTTGAATTCCCACCTGTTCGACATCATGTTCAGGAGTGCTGTCATCATATGAAAAGTTGTTCCACGAGAGACTGTTGGGTTGTACCTGAAAGTACAATTCCTAAGCCTCTCTACAAATCCAAGACTCATGTCCAACTCATGAGTTTTTGGAATGTTCTCTTTAATCCAATCGATACTCAAATATCTTCTCTCCATCGGCCACCTTGTCCATGTTTCTGGGAATTTTACCGGCTTAGCTTCTGGTAATTTAGCCATTCAATCACGCCTTCAGCAAGTATATTCCTAATGCGATCAAGAATACACCGAAAAATACTGCAGTCCAAGCCATGCTTGGAGATTGGTATTGAGGAGCATCAGGAAAAAGCACGACTAGAAAAAATCCGAACAAAATACAACCAGCACCGATTATTTTGATGAGTATCATGTTCTCTAAAATATATTATTCTTCTTGGTAATTAAGCTTTATTTTTTAATGTTGTTGATAATTGATAACGTATATCAGAATTCAAGTATTTTTAAGCGCTCCATTTTCTTCTTAATATTCGAGGTGCTGATGTTTCCATATTTTTTCAATCTTACGACTCGAACTTTAAGTCCTCTTTTTTTGAGTTCTTCTTCTAAATTTTTCTCATTCAAACCTTGATTATAGCCTAAAACTATAATATCTGGCTTTATCTCTTCGACGATCTTGAGTTTATCCGAACTTTCATTTCCCAGGATTGCCTCATCCACAGGCTTTAAGGATTCTACTATGTATCTCCTCTGATCTTCCGGGATTAACGGTTTTCTTCCTTTTTCTCTCAAGACATTGGAATCTCTTGCTAGAACAACTACTAGCCTCGCATCTTTCGATAGGCCCTTACACTTTTCCAAGAATTTGACATGACCTTCATGGATTAGATCAAAAACTCCAAATGTAGCTATCTTCATTCTTTCACTTAATCTTTGCAGAACCAAATAATTAAACTTTTATTCCAGGACACGAAATTAATAATAGATAGTATGGTTTTTGCAAGGACGAAAATCTTGATTCAGGACTGGTGTTTTGAAGAGAGGCCAATTGAACTCACCCTTAACTACACAGGTCCCAATCCTCAATTAGCGTTAAAACATTATGTGGATACTTTGAAGTTAGTCTTTAAAGTCAGAGATTCTGAGATTCAAGAGAAAATATTCAACTGGGATAGGACTGGGAAAGAAGAGAAGTTTGATGTAGAGTTTGAAGTAAGGAAGGATATGGACAAGAATTCTTATCTATTCATTCAGGGTGGCCTTAACGGTAGCATCGTACCGAGCGAAAAGTTTGGTAAGGAAGGACGTGTAAGAATATGGATTTTAGGCGCTGTCAGGTCTGAGTATCCTCAGGATACTTTTTGGCAGAGGAGTATGGTTTATGAATTCTTCCGTGTCCTTTACCATAAGCTAATATACATGAGTCTTTGGGAAAAATACATGGCTGAATGCAGAGAGATGATGCGTTACTTTGTCGAGGAGATGAGAGCTTACCTAGGTCTTTTACAGAGGGGTATGATGTAGAATATCATCCTAAACCAAGGAAAAAATGTAACTCAAAAGTTAAGAGAATCATCAAAATGAAGATCACTACCGCCAGTATTGTGATATTCTTGAAGATAAAAAGATATGTTGGGTTTCTGATGGATTGGACAGCATCTATGTACACGTAGTAAGAACTTAGGAAGATGATTAGCACGATTAACCACAAGATTAAGTTTGTTATCTGTCTTGCTGTAAGATTCTTCAAAATCCAGCTGAAGGGTTGATGTTCGTACCAACTCATCCCAACTCATCTTATCAACTTAACCACAACAAAGGTAAACCAAAGTAGATTAAAGCTATGGATAATGCTATTAACACAACCCAAATTAATAATGAACCTCCTTTAACAATACAGAGCATGCTCATCAGGATGATAACACCGAAAAACGTAAGAATTAAACCAATTAATCCACCTTTAACATTGTATACAGGCCTTTTTTCGGTCCAATAAACACTTGGAAAAAGATAATTCAAGATAACAATCAAACCAAATGATCCGGCTATCAAATAATAAATCCATTTCTGATCTTTTTTTAAAGATTCTGCTAATTCTTTCGATTGTTTATATCCACGTGAATATTCTTCTTCGGACATTTCGGGTTCTGCAGCCATAAGATCGATTATTAAGAGAAAAGTTAAATTTTTAAAGGTTTTGTTTTTTAAAAAGCTTCCCTCACCTGTGATAACTAAATATTTTTAATTCCCCGAAACGATATTGAATTTTGATATGTCAGAATACGATGTCATCATAGTTGGAGCAGGTCCCGCTGGATTATCAACAGGAATATCAACACTCTACACTAATAAAGATGCGAACGTTCTAATCGTTGACAGCAGACAAGAAGTTGGAGAAGAAAAATGTGCAGAAGGTCTGTCAAAAGATTGGTTCGACCACATGTCTAAATACGGTAAATACTTACTTTCAAGATTAGAGCCTAAATGTTTTGAGAATGAAATATACGGTGTGTTGCTAGTCCTTCCTAGTAGGAAGGAGATAAAGATTAGAACGAAAAAAAAGCATGGATGGGTACTGAACAAAGATTTCTTCTTGAAAAACCTGGCAAAGATTTTTGAAAAGAGAGGTGGTGAAATACAGTTAAATACAAGCATCATCAGACCAGTGATCAAGGGCAAAGTCGTCTATGGAGTTGAAACAAACGAAGGAAACATGATAAAAGGCAGGTGTGTGATAGACGCTACTGGCATCAATCAAACTATCTGGAAAAAGGCGTTGAACATAACAGAACCCTTAGACAAAAAAAATATAGAAATATGTTGCCAGTACAAAGTCGTTGATTGTGATATCAGCGATGATGACCTTTTACAGATATACTCCAGCGAAAACATCGCTCCTGGCGGCTACGGTTGGGTCTTTCCTAAAAGAGGAAATAAGGCTAACGTTGGCATCGGCTGTCAGGGTTCAAGAGTGATGAGTGCTGTTCCCTACCAAGAGAAATTCTGGGAGATGTTGAAGTTGAACGGAAAAATTGTATCGAAGAAAGGTGGTACTGTGGATACTTGTAACTTACCAGAATCATTCGTATGGTCTAACTTGGCATGCGTCGGTTCTTCAGCCAGGTTCACAAACCCTGTCCATGGTGGTGGGACTGGACCTGGATTGTTCGGTGGATACATCCTAGGAAAAAATATCGGAAATGCTTTCATCCATAGGATGCCTGTAGAAGATGCATTAGTCGATTATCAAAGAGAGATTAAATCTATTAGAGGCAAAGCACACGAATACCATTACAGAGTTAAGAATCTTTTACAGGCTTGCAGTGATGAGGAATTAGAGATGATATTTTCTTCAATCTTAACTGACGAATGGATGAAGTCCATGAGTTTCACGAGGAGAGAGATATTGAAGGTAATCGGTAGGATTTCTAAGAAGAGTTTAAGGTTGGGTTTGAAAGTCATGAAGTACTTAGGATTAGGGTAGTAATAATTTATTTCTCTTATTTCCTAAATGCAGGTGGTAGTACAGCTCCAGGACGTTTACCTTCGTCTATTTCTCTTTCTATTTCCCATAATCTTTTTCTTCTTTCTCCTCCAACGTCTATATTAACTGAAATACTGTCTATTCCATATTCTATTAACTTTTCAAAGAACAGATCATTATTACTAGGTCCTTCTCCACATATTGAAACAGTTCTTACAGGATCCATACTATGGGATGTATCTATTACTCTTTTTACTGCTGCCAAAACAGCAGGATCAGCTTCATTCCACAAATCTTTAAGGTCCTCATTATCTCTATCTATATCTAATACCCCTTTGGTCAAATCGTTTGAACCTATACTCCAACCTATTTTAGTCTGTTCCGTGAAATCTCTGCATATTAGTGCATTTGCTGGTACTTCAAACATGAATAGAAGTTTATCTGCGAATGAAGGATCTTCGAATACCTCACTTACCATTTCTTTTAACGGTACCACTTCTTTGGGTATACTTCTGATTTCAGGTACTAGCATTATTATGTTAGTCATGCCTTTTTCCTTTATTGCCATACGCATGGCTGCAAGTTCGGTCTGTTTAAACGCTTCTCTGTATCTTTCACTCACATATCTGCGTACGCCTCTGAATCCTGCCATAGGATATTTCTCTATTTTCTCAACGTATTTTCCACCCTTCATACCTCGATATTCATCTGATTTGAAATCAGAAAGTCTGATTGTAACAGGTTTCGGCCAAAATGCTTCGGCCGTTTTGATATATATTTGGGCGAGTTTATCACGAATAAAATGAAGTTTATTTTCATAGCCAGCTGTATCTTTTTCAATTTCTTCTATGAGTTCCTTTGCTTCTTCTACTGGAACGTTGGGTTCGAGGAAGAATTCAAAAGTTTTCTTACCAGCTTTTATCGCCTCTTCATAACGTTGTTTAAATAAGTCAAAATGCTGTAGAAACTCAGGATGGTATTTAGCCTCAAGAATAACAAATTCTGTCCTCATCAATCCAATACCATCAAATATTTTATAAACTTCTACTGCAGTTTCTGGATCTTCTAGGTTTACAAAAAGTTTTGTACGAGTCTTATATTGAGTAGGATCCCATCTTTTAACTTCAGTTTTTATCACACCTTCATAAACATTTCCTGTTCTCCCGTCTACAGTAATCATTTCCCTCCTCATTTGATAAGGCTTAAGAATTTTCGTAGCATTTGGTGCACCAACGATGACTGGTTTTCCTTTTTCTCTACCGACTATAGCAGCATGAGCCGAAATTCCACCTCTCTCAGTGACTATCCCATTGGATATTTGCATAGCTGTATTATAAGTAGGGTTTGTCATCTCTGTAACTAGTATATCACCTTTTGGGAACTGTGTAAGTTCTTGGATTATTTGATCTTCCGTTTTCCCTTCAGAAATTATAACATAAGGACATCCTGAACCAATTTTTCTACAACCACCAGTTCCCTTTAATATCAATCTTTTTTCTAATTCTTCTGGAGTTGTCAATAATTTCCATTCTTCCACTTCAGTACCCAATTTAGCATAAGCTGTCTCAGGTCTTGATTGAACTATCCAAACCTTTCCTCCGGTAATCACTCCATCCTTAACAGTAGCATTTGTAACTGCTCCTTCTATGTCTTGATCTACACCACCATAAAGATCTTTTATTTTTGACATTAATTCCCATATTGTTTTTAAATGTTCATCAGAAAGACATGGTTTTTCTATCATTTCTGGAGGGGTATCTACTATTTCCATACCCCCCTCCTTCTTAAGAACAGCTATTTTTGGTTTTCTGCGAATTGTTCTGTCTGTTATATGACCATCTCTAAAGAAAATTCTCCACCAATCAAGTTCCTCCCCACCAACAACGAGCATACCCTGACCCCAGTTTGCCTCTACATTATAGAAATTTGGATTTCCTGTTTTGATATCAACAGTAAAAGCAGTAAATGCAGCCTGAGGATCTAACATTTGTTGAACGCCAACGCATAATTTAACTTCCACATCTTCGAAAACTGGCTTACCATCTGGAGTTTTTTCGGTTTTTCTGTATTGTATCGCTTCTTTATTGAATAACGATATTTCGCAATCTATCACGGCTTTTATTAAATCTTCTGGACCACTCACATTAAGTTTTGTATCCTGTAAACCAGCAAAACTGGTACGTAATTTATTTTAGTCATTCTACAAAGTTTATCGTAAGCTCCTATAATTTCTTTTCTCCAATCTTCTGGTACTACAGCATTTCTAAATCTTTCTTTAATATCAGATTCAACTTTCGCTATTTGTGAAATATCTTCTGGATTGGTAATAGAATCTAATTTTTGTTTAATATACTCTCTCATTCCTGGATTTGCTTCTAAGAGACGATCATATCCTTTTGTCGTGATCGAAAAACCGGGAGGAACAGGCAACTCTGCCTGGTACATAATGCCTAAATTAGTTACCTTACCTCCAAATAAAGCAATTTCTTCTCTTCTTACTTCATCAAAGAACTTGACGTAGAGGTGTTCCGTCATGTAAATAATATAAAATGAAGAGAATTTAAATTTTTTTAATCTTTAATCTTTATAAAATCCTATCTGTACGTATCACAGACCTTTTCTTTTTATCAAGCATCCTTTCACTGTTAATCTTTGCTATTCCCAAGGCTATCAACTCATCTTCCAAAGAGAATATCCCAACTGTTTCTTTTGGTTCAATATCTGCTTGAACTCTAACAATATCTGGACTCAAAACAGGAGCACCATTTCTTATGGCTTTGATACTAGAATCTTTAACATAGACTCTTTTCACATGTGGAATAGCCTTTTCAATCGGAATGAGCATTTTCTTCAGAAGAGCTTCATTACCTTCTCCATACGCTTTTTTTATCTCTTCCAAAGAATGGCTATCTTCAATCGTAAAATGTCCAACTTTTGTCCTTCTCAAATCTTTCAGATGAGCTCCAACTCCGAGTTTCTCGCCGATATCATAAGCGATTTTTCTTATGTAAGTACCAGCTTGAACTCTTGTCCTGAATTTGACATTCTGACCATCTTTTTCGATTATCTCAAAAGAATAAACTCTTCTCCTTCTTGACTTCCTTGCAACTCTTGATTTGACTGGCGGGATTTGAATTATTTCACCGATGAAGAATCTTGATATGATTTCTTCAAGAGTTTTAAGGTCAACATCTTTGTGTAGGTACATCGTTCCCTCATACTCTTTATCCAATCCCATAAAGACTGGCATTGCTTTAACAGCGTCGTTTAAGGCTACAACCAAAACTCCCGTGGCTCTTGGATCAAGGATGCCTGTGTTAGCTGCTTTCTCACATTTGAATATTTCTTTTATTTTTCTCACAACTTCTCCAGAAGTCGGACCTGATGGCTTGTCTAAGATCAATATACTTTTCTTGATCAGTTCGTTGATTGGTTTTGTTATACGTATTACATTTTGTCTATTCTCCGTTGTTATACGTATTACATTTGCAAGAAATACTTCAGCCCTCCCACCTTTCGAGTTTATTTCTCTTGCTATACTTTTGAACTCTTGTAAATTGGCTCTAGAAAAAGTTAAAGACCAGATAGAGCCAGTTCTTTTTCTTGCACCCATATCATTCAGGTCTCTCCATATCTTTACCCTGAATGAACTTTTTCCTCTTGGAATGTCAAAACATAGTAGAAGCTCGTGTTGTTTCATGTTATACGTATTACATTTTTTGAACATTTGAATTTTTGTTATACGTATTACATTGAATCAAAAACACTTCGACTTATCTTCAAGAAAAAAGTAATTTTTCTTTATGTTATACATATAACATAGTAAGTGTTTAAGCACTTCTCTATTTTGTTATACGTATAACAATTTGCACCATGGAGAAATCTTTACAAATTCACAGATAAACCATTCAATTGGAAAAGAATAGGAATAATCGTCAAAAATTCTATGTTTTTCATTCAGATAATGACCCTTACGTCCCGTTGAGATATGGTGAGGAAATAGTTGAAAAATTGGGTGTCAAATTAATTCTTGTGAGAGGGGCAGGTCATTTCAATGAAAAAGCAGGCTATACCAAGTTCGAATTGTTGTTTGAAAAAAATAAAAAAAGAACTGTAATCAGGAATTACTTCTTCTTTTTAGCCTTCTTAGGCTTCTTCGCAACTTTCTTCTCAGGTTTTTTCTCCACTTTCTTCTCTTCCTTCGGCTTCTCCTTCCTCCTCAGACTAGGTAATTTTATTTTTATTGTTATTCCCTTCTTTTTCTCCTCTTCTTTGGGCTTTTCAACTTTCTTTTTTGGAGGCTTTTTCTCCTCTACTTTCTCGACTTCTTTCTTCTCGGGTTTTTTCTCCTCTTCTTTGGGCTTTTCAACTTTCTCTGGAACTTTCTCTTTCTTCTCGATTTCTTTCAAGATTTCTGGACTTGGCTTTCTGAGCTCAAACTTCTTCATCAGTCCAATCTTTTCATACGCATCGATAACTTCTTTATCACTAGCTTCTGCAGGTATTTTAATTAAATAAGTAGTTGGTTCCAAGTGTTCTATGTTACATCTCCTTCTCTTAACTCCGGTCAATTCTTTAGGTCCTGTTATCAAAACAAAATTTTCGTCAATTTTTTTCAAGACAGAACAGTATCTGCCAGCCTCACGGCCAGCAATCTTCATACATACTCTTCCAACTTCGAGTGTCGCCACTCATATCACCTCTCAAATATTTTGTTTGATTAAAACTTTTCTGAACAATTTTCTCATGCATTCAGAACATAAATTTCCACCATAAGGCCTCTCAGGTCTTCTTTTTGTTTTAGGCAACTTTCTTATCCCAGAAGGGTTAAGTCTAGGCACGCCATGCAAAGGTTTTCCACAGACACCACACTTAGCAACGTTTGGCTTTTTTCTTTCAAAATGCGTCATAAGTCTATTGCCAGGAGTCCTTACCCTTCTCTTCTTAATACTTCTGCTTCTCAGCATTGGCTTAACCATCTAAATTCCCAGGATTTTTTTAACGGTCATGCTCACTATTAATGTTGAGATGAAATACCACCAGAACCAGTCTAACTTGATTCCCCCGACTACAGGTAGAGTGTTCGGTATAGTCGCAACAACCATGCCAGTGTAAGTGTTTCTCAAGAAAAGAAGTATTATTATAACGAGTATCAGCGAGATTACCATAGGTTTTAAACTCAATCTCATGTACTCAGAGTTTATCTTCATCAACTCAGTCAAGCATTCATTCATCCTCTTCTTATCCCCACTCTTCTGTGCTTCTAACATCTCACTCCTCACGTCCTGCATTCTCTTCTTAGTTTCTCTCGCCTTCTCAGTTCCAAGGACTTTTTTATTTATCAGGCTCGAGAATATGCTTATCCCAGCTCCTATGAAGAATATCATCAATATCGGACTCGTTTCCATCATTCCTCACCCATTATCTTCCTTACTATCGGATGTGCACCCTCCATTCTTTCAGTCTTTAATTGCTCGTAGAAACTATAAATAATCGTCACCAAGAGCAAGATCCCAGTCCCTGTACCAAGAGCATCTGTAAAGTCAGCAAAAGTAGCAAGAAACCCTATAGCTGCTCCGCCTAGGACAGTAAGGACAGGTATGTACCTGTTCAAGACATCCTTTATTATCCTTGGATTACTCCTGTAGCCTGGAATCTGCATCCCTATGGATGATATCTGATCGGCAACACTCTCAGCATCCATCCCAGAAGTGTTTACCCAAAAGACTGAGAATATCGTGCAACAACTGATCATGAAGGTCATGTAGATCAAAGCCCTTAAGATAAGCTTAGAGGATACTCCAGAAAATAATTCCATTATAAAACCAGTAGGAGCAGAAAGATAATAGATGACTCCACTGATTGGTTCACTCCCACCACCTGGCCTCTGAAAGATACAACCTAAGAGACTGCACCTTGTGTTTGGGTCATCGGGCAAGGGTTTTGCCATCATCCCGCTGAACAGCTGAAAGTTTGCCAAAAGAGCTGCAGTAAGGATGACGGGAATGTTGCTGGTGTAGAATAACTTAAGTGACCATCTCCTTCCAAACCCTCTCAGAGCTGAGAATGTCAGTGGGACGTCAAGAGAAATACCTTGAGCATAGATGACCATGAGAAATACTACCACCGTGGAGATCATCGGTATCAAATTCATGAATACTTCATACTGGTTGAATGATAACAACCCATTTACAAAGCGCCAGAATATACCAGCAGGTGGATTACCGAGCGAAGGCAAGTCTCCAGTCATCGTGAAGGGTGTGAACAACCTTATGAATATCGTGTTTACGACTCCAGCTGCGATGAAAAGGCTTATTCCAGAGCCTATTCCCCACTTGCTGACAATTTCGTCCAAGAACAATACTATCAAACCACCCATTGCTAACTGAACTATGACGATGGATTTAGTGAAAAGATCTGGGCTCTTCGGAGGAACTGCGCCACCTAGAACGAAAGCGGCGGCCTCAATGAAGCATAGAGAAACAGAAGCCACTTTCTGAGTAGCCTCGTACTTTTCTCTTTGATCAGGGTCAGACATATCCCAATCCAGTATTTTCGATCCAACCAACAGCTGAAGTATGATCGATGCAGTAACGATAGGACCTATACCCAACGTCATCAGAGTCCCAAAAGTAGATCCTAACAAAATCTGTAATGTTTGGAATTGTTGGCCCGCCCCTGGCGTGACTCCGTAGACATGACCGAAAAGCTGAGAAGATAAGAGATAGTAGATGACCAAGACTAAACCTGTCCACATGAGTTTCTTGTTTAAGCTCGGCTTATAAGTGGGTTTTTCCACTGCAGGCAAAAATTTTACTATTTTTTTGACATCAAGCATTCAAGATCACAGCTTTTCCTTCAGATTCTTCTAATTTTTTTATCGCATTCTTAGAGAAATATCTTGCTTCGACTATCAAAGGATGATTGACTTTTCCTGATCCAAGAAGCTTGTCGTATCCTAAGTCCGATAACTTGACCTTGATCCCATCCTTTGTTTTCTCAGCCTTCTTCTGCTTGAGTAAACCTTCAACCATAGAATCCAAGTCTTTCAGGTTGATAGCTTTAATCTCTTTAATGACTTTCTTGGGTCTTTTGAACCCTCTTTTACCGAAATGTTCTGGCATGTATTTTATCATCGTCATTACTTTATGCTTGTGTAAGCCAGCTAATCCTCTCCCCCCTCTGCTTCCCCCACCCTTATGCTTTTTATGACTACCATAACCAGTTCCTCTTCCTCTCCTTTTTCTGATCTTTTTCTCCCTTCTCACAACCATCAAATCATCCTCTCTAACAGTCCATTGATCTTTTCTCCTCTGTCATTCAAGCTTCCTCCAGATAAGTTTTTCAAGTACATTGACCTTAAGGGGCAATTGATAATTCACAAATCTTTTGCCTTTTCTCGTAACTCTAAATAAATTCGGATAAATACTTATACTTTTTTGAGCTATTTCAATAAAACCATCTTTTTCCAACTTCTTGAAATGATAAGAAATCGTATATCTAGATCTTTTCATCAAGACCAATTTTCCACACATTCTTCTCCAATTCTTCCTTAGAAATTCCTAATTTGTCAATCATACTAAAGACAAACTCGATTGATGCTTTATGACCATGAATAAAATTGTAAATTCTATTATAATCCCGTTTAGTTTCTTGAACAAACTTGAAATGATTTCCAAATCTTTGTCTTATCTCCGAGAGAATCTTAGATTTAAGTTTTGGAGATACATCTATGTAAATGCACTTTGGGAAATCCCACAAATGAACGATTCCATTTTGAGACATATGTCTTATTTAAATATTCGATGATATAATTTTTGAGACATTTGTCTCAGAAACAATCAAATCATTCTTTTCAATAATTTGTTAATTTCAGTTCCCCAAAAACCCAGAGACCCCTTTGGATAGTGTTTTCTAGTTGATTTATGACCCTTTCTAGGAGGATTTAATCTGAATACTGGTTTTAAATTACGAATCTCCTTCATTTTCACCTTATTTTTGAAAATAGCTTTTGCTAGTTCTTCAATACTGTTAAACCTTAATTCTTTCACATTATCTTCTGTCAAACGTTTATTTCCAATTAATCTAGCTCTTTTTCTAAGTATCTCTAGGAAAGTGTCAAAATCGATAACTCCATAAGCAATAAAATCTTTCGACTTTCTTAACATACCGAGATACTCTTTAGTCTCAGGAACAACGATGCAATTGTTCGGTTTGTTCAACCTCAACATCCTTAAAGTATCTTCTACATCTTTACTGGTATCGACCGATCCTCTGATCCTAATGACTGCGTACATAACTATCACTATTATTCATTATTTATACTTACTATTTCTGGGATAAGGATTTAAGAGTTTTATTTGGCATCTCATTCACAGAATGAGCGATTTTACATAGAGTAACGTCAAAAACATTTTTAGGGTATGTAGATTATTGGAGGCTTTTTCCCAAAACCTGACGTAATATAACTTTTTAAAACATCGATCCTAATTTAACAGATTAGGCGAGTCGATGGAAGAAATAACACTACCGAGAAAGATCGTCATCAAAGAAAACACTCTCCCAGACATACCAAGGCTGATAGAAGAATTGAATAATTTCAAGTCAATCCTTCTTGTCTTGGGTCTGAAAACTCGTGAATTACTAGGAAAGAAGATATTTGATCTGTTGACAAAGAAAGGATATGTAACGAATTGTATATACGTGGAAAAATCTGACCATTCAACACTTGAAAGAATAAAGAAACATGCGAGGATGCTGAACGTTGATTTAATAATCGGCATAGGTGGTGGAAAGAACATAGATATAGCGAGGGCAGTTTCTCATTTTCTTGAGATCCCTTACATCAATATACCAACAATCCTTTCACACGATGGCATTGCTTCAGACAGGTCTGTCATATCTGAAGGCAAGAAGAAGTATCCAATCCTCGCAAATCCACCCTTGGCGATAGTGGTGGACTTAAAAATCCTATCTCAAGCACCCTACAGATTCTTTGCTTCAGGCTGTGGTGATGTAATAGCGAAGAAAACTGCTGTGTTGGATTGGCAACTAGCAAGGGATGAGAAAAATGAAGATTATAATGACCTTGCAGCCAACTTAGCCTATTTTTCTGCTGATACGATCATCAAGAATGCAAATACTCATAAAAAAAATTACAAATCTTCGATTAAACTGTTGGCTGAAGCCTTGATTAACTGTGGTATGGCAATGTCCATAACAAAATCATCGAGACCATGCTCGGGATCAGAACATATGTTCTGCCATACTATAGACTTTCTATTTCCTGAGAATAAAGCATTGCATGGAGAAAAAGTTGCCCTTGGTGCATACATCATGTCTTTTCTTCATGGCATTGATTTCGTAGAGATTAGGGATACTTTGTTATCATACAATTTGCCCGTCAATTACCAACAAATCAACATCCCACAAGAGATACTCATCAAAGCCCTTTCTACCGCGCATAAGATCAGGAGTGACAGGAGATATACTATATTGAAGAATGGTATTAAGAAAGATAATGCAGAAAACATCTTGAAGAGACTAGAAGTGATATAATTTTCTGTTTTTTTTATTTAGAACCCATGAGTAGAAGTTTTGAAACTTATATTATCCGAATCTTCGATGCAAAAAATATTTAATGCATGATAATAAATACGCTAAAAAATAAATTTTATCCCCAGAATCTCTTCGTCCTGATGAATTGTCTTTCAGCATTTAACAAAGTTTTTAAGAACAATCGCTGATGAAATTTAATATTTAAAAATAAAGACCTATGTATTTTATAAGGTGGGGCAATGGAAAGAAGGTTCGAATATGTGATAAAAATTGATGGAAAAGAGGTTTGGAAAGGATTGAATCCTGAAAAAGCTTTTGATGAATTGAGCATGAAATACCCTAGGAAAAAAATAGCTATTGCTTGGCGAACTAAAGAGAAAGTACTGGTGTGTTTGTGGATATAGAATTTCCTTACAGAGAAGAAGAAAGTGATGTGTTTGAATATGTTAAAAGACCACGTATATCATTAGAAATATTCTCTGCTCGAAAGAATAGATGGATAACTCTGGATGAAGTCCTTGCAGATACTGGTGCTGACTTTTGTGTTCTACCCAGGTTTATTGGGAACCTGCTCGTTGAAGATATAACAAAAGGCAGATACATAGAAATAAAAGGAGTTGTTCCTGGAGTAAGACTCATAGCGTACATACACAATTTTAAAATCAGGATTAATGACAAAGAATTTGAAGCGCCTGTAGCATTGGCAGATTCGGATGATGTACCGATGATTTTTGGGAGAGTCAAAAGCTTAGACTTGTTCGATGCGAATTTCTTGAGAGGCGAAAAGCTTAGACTCAAAGATTGATAATAGACTGATAAGTTATTTTTCGAAGATTAAGAAATATTTATCCCAGAATCTCTTCGTTCTATGAAATTTAAAATATTAATATCCGAATCTTCGATTAACAATAATTAAGAACCAAGTCTTAAAATCCCATCTGGAGCCTTTTATGATGCCTCAAAAATATCTTCTTTAACTATTTTGACTTTCTTCTGATAGAGCTTATCCTCTTTCCCATAGCCTTTAATCTTTCTTTAATCATGTGGATTATAGGTGTTTTAGCCCATTTTAGATCGAAATGATCATCTATCTCAATCCAAGGTTCGTTACCGACGTTGACGTAAGTAACTGGATATTCCTTTGTTGATAGATCGTTTATAGCTTCTTGGAAGTAGAAGTGATGTCCTCTTCTTTTAATTATATTCTTTATCGTGTCAAGAAATGCCCTCCCACCCTCTTTACTGAACTTTATTATACCTATATCCTCACCGTAAGATTCCGAAGGTTCTAACTCTTTGCTAACAGCAGTTATCCTACCGTTCTCATCAGTAGAAACTTTCATCTCTTCTGTCCCAACAGTTCCCTTGTTCTCTACTGCTAGGACTATGTCCCCAGGCGCTTCCATAAGCTTCCATAGTATGAACGGTGAGAAAAGATCATCCGCATTAATAAGAATAAATTCATCCCCATCTAATCCTTTCCCAGCAACCTGCACACTGTATATGTTCTCGGTATTTTTGTACCGTTTATTGTGACAATAGCTTACGTTCAAGCCCCACTTAGAACCATTCCCAACGTATTCATGTATCAGATCGTCTCTGTAGCCAGTCACGATGAGGACATCCTTTATGCCGCACTTCTGTATGTTAGTTAAAATATGTCCGAGAATGGGTTTGTCTTCTATCTTGATCAACGTTTTCGGGATGTGATCGGTTATAGGTTTTAAACGTTTCCCCACTCCTGCCGCTAATATCAAGGCCTTCATGGGATAATCAACTTAAGATTCATTTACAAAAAGATATACTTAAGTTTTTATTTATCCAATTATATAATTTTAATTTACTTCTATTTGGTGGCAAAAAATAAAACTACTGCGATTGTGTTGCAACCTTTTAAAAATCACTCCTATTTAGTGACATTTTTTAATTTCACTTCTATCCAGTGACAATAAATTAAAGTACTCTCTTTAACCAAAATTCTTAAATAAACTTAAGTCTTAACAAATTTTGTTCGGTGAGTCATTGCCGATAAGTAAAAAGGATGTTTTGAAGTTACTTTTCAAGAGTAGAAAAGGTTTGTTTCAAGCCAAAGAGTATAACAAAAAGGCAAAGGAATTCTGGAAGAAAAAACAGCCTCAATTGGTCAAAGAGATATGGAGAATATTGAGTTCCAATTCTGACCTTCAATTGGCTAAAATATCAAAAAACTTTGTCAAAAGGACTGGTTTTAAAGAGTTGAAATGCAGTGTAGGCGAAATACATGAACTCAAAAAACTTCTCAAAGATCAAAAGTTCTTCATCGAAGATTTTGTCAATTATGCGACCAGAACAGGTTTTTTAACGGTTGTGATTGCTCCAGCATTGGCGGCAGCAGATGGTCTTGGCGACGTGGATGAAGAGGCGATGAATGAGTGGTTGTACAGCATAGGCATATGTTTACCCGTGAGCGCTGACGTCTGCGATTCAGTCTTGGATAACGAAGTAATGAAGCACTCTTCAATCCCATACAAAACATGGGTTAGCTGTCATAAACTCTGTGCCGCCATCATCTTCCATGTAGGAATGGATCGTATAAAGAACATAAAGACTGTCGATGAGGAATTGAACAAAAGGATTATAAAAAGGCTCAACGATGGAGTAGAAAAAGTATGTGAAAAGCAGAAGATGGATTTTGAGGCCAAAAAGTCAGCTTATGTTGACATATCAACGCTAAAGGAAATCTATGACGGAAAGATTTGTGAGATCGAAGCAACCGTGTTCGGTACTCTACCTTCTACTAAGACAGACATAGTCAAGGTTTTTGAGGAGGGGGCACATTTTTTTGCTGGGGAAATGCAAGTTGTCGATGATTTTGAGGATTTGTTAGGAGATACCAACCTTCAAAAGTCACCAGAGATACCAAATCCTTCCTTCTTCTTGACTCACTGCATCGACATCTGGAACAGTGGAAGAAGGGATATAGAAGGTATACTGGAAGAGGCGGCAAGGAAAAACTGGGAAAGGGGACAAGAATATCATAAAAAAGTAATGGATGCTTATGATAGATTGCCAAAAAGGTTTAAAACCAGACCTTTCTTTGAGGTCACATTATGGTACTACAACAAAGTCTTGAAAGATAGGTTCAACCAGTTCTTGAAAGGAGAGACCTATCCAGAGATTAAAAGTCAATTGTTAAAACTACTTCAACCATAACTAGAATGTATACCTTTCTGGTCCAACTTCACTAAAGATAACGGCTACTTTAGGTTTTTCACCTTCGTCCTCCTTTCCATCGTAAAAATTCTCGTCGATGAAAATTCTTTCTTCTTCCCTTTGTCTTCTTATCCTTTCTCTATCACCTTCCACGTACGAACTCTGCAAGAAATAAGGCATATTCCTCACGTTAGCTCTGAGTGCTAGCGCGATCAAGAAAACGATCTGTCTATCGCTCCAGTTTATGCTGGAAGAACCTTGCTGAACGTAGACTAAGCTTTCATGTTCAACTTTACCAGGAGGTAACATACTTTCAGGAATTCCTTGTCCTTTTGTGAACCTTATGACTGAATTTATCGTTGGCATATCCTTGAAGAATTCTTTGTTAGCTAATGCCCACTCCCTAGAAAAATTGATGAGGATGTAAGCAGTAAATTCGTTCTTTTTTGTCAAATCTTCAAGCGCTCTCAAGTATTTTCTCAAATCTTTACCAGGACCGAATGATGATTCAAAATCACCGACAAACTTTAGTCTAATATCATTTCTAACGACGAAATCCTTCCAGTCTGGCACGACATCTATTAAAGCAGAGTATATGTTTTCATAATCCTCTCTTTTTTGGTGGAATTCTTCAAACACGTTAACGTAGCAAGCCCTTCCACCAACCGTTTTTACGGCATGGACAAACCTCTTAGAAAAATCACTCCCATCTATGTAAGCCTCTTTCCCATCCAGAGAAGTCGCAGTTCTTGTGCCATCAGTCATCAAATAAATTACAGTCTTCTTCATGTTATCTTCTGGGTCATCAATGTCCAGTTTTTGGCATGCATGTTTAAACATTTCTAGGATCCTTTCTTCACTCGGTAATTCAGACATTCTTACACCAAAACAACTGATTTATGAATAAGTTTAAATATTTAAGGAATTTGTTCTCTTGGATAATATTTTCTCCAAAATATAAATATCCAGTCAAAGACCAGTGGTATTACCTGCTTTCTAACGTAATTTCTCATCTTATCCCTTCCCACACTATCGAAGTAGACAGCAGGCGACCAGAAACTGCCTTTCATACACTTAGCAAAATGTGGTATACTGTTCAATCCCAAATCAGCAA
>JASEGC010000002.1:46820-147057 GCA_030018415.1 Candidatus Aenigmatarchaeota archaeon | reverse complement strand
TCACACATCTTGTCTCTCTTCCATCGACCATACACTTCAAATCCTTTATCTCCCCCCTTCCAATGTTCTTTATTATCACCCTGTTCCCGAAGATGTCCACCAGCTTGAAGTTCTCTGTCATCGTTCCCCTGATAACTCCTGTGGAATAAAGGTAGAGAGTACTGGCAAAAGTTATAGAAATAACCGTTATAATTATGGCAGCAAAGATGTCAACCGTCCCTTTCATAATAGACATGCCTTCTAATGAATTAATAGTTTTTCTCGAGATAAATAGTTGATACTTAAAATTCATTATCGGGAGACTTATCTTTATATATCACCATTGTTATTAATAATTATTATTAAACAATAATAGTGTCTTCGAATACCAGAATAAACATAGGAAAGAAATCCATGGCAAAGCTAAGCCTTTTCATACTCTTCTCATCATTCCTCCTATCTTCGGTGTTATCTTTCCCGCAGGTAAGATCAGAAACATCCGAAAACTCTCCAAGTAGCTTATTCATAGTAGCATTCTTGATCATCATCATAGTCCTGAACTTATTGGTCATAACAGAAAACCCATTGATTGATCCTTTGATAGAAAACTACAAAATAACCATTCTGGTACTGATTTTCCTGTTCATCTTGGTCTATTTCATTTCCAACATTCCATTAGGATCGATAACCGGTTTATTCGTTAGTCCTCCAACGACTACGACGTTAACAACGACTACTAGGGTTGGGGTAGAAGAACTCACCACAGAGAAAACCACAACTACTGTAACTATAATAACCACCACGATCACTGGTACAACAACTACGATACCAGTAACCACAACTATCTTAACAACCACGACTACGGTCACGACAACAACCACGTTAGCAACAACGACCACAATGCCCCCACTAACAATAACCTTTGACCGAAATCTGGGTTGCCAAAAATGTGGCCAGCATAAAGCACCTCCCTTAACAGATGTTAACATGACGATAACAGCAATAGTTTCTAAACCCGTACAGAACGCAAACTTAATTGATTATTATCCAGTAGATTGGACTGTTACAAATCCTAACGGTGGGATAACGAATGTTTTCAACTCTAGCTATAGCAAGATAGAGTGGAGTATCGACAGTGTTTCCAGTTCTGTATCTAGATGGTATCTCATAAAAAGCCCACAGAGGACTAGTCCGCCCGCAAAGTATGATTTCTTTTCAGAGATGGAAGGTCAGCAGAGTGGTCCTTGGGATGTTATAGTTTCTGAGCCAACAAAAGAATTGGAACAACCATACAATTGTAGTGATGCTAACGTAACTTGTGCTGAAATGACAGCCACAGTATCTTATACTGACGGAAGTAAGATGATGATAAACTATCAGAAACCTGTTAACTATTATTATGCTAATCGATGGCAACCTATCAACTCGACTTTAGGTAGCTCAGGTTGCACGATCAACTACAATTACTGCGTTGTCAAGGGGGTTTATGAGGCACACTTTAAGAACGACCCTACTGTGGCTGGAACGGTTAGGTACTTCTACAATACTTCTAGAAAAGGTGAACAACCCCACAAGACTGGTTATGTTCTTTACCAACCCTTCAGTCTGAACTACAGGAATGATTTAGACCAAATTCAACAGATAAACAAAACACAGGCAGTGACAGGCATACCGACAAACAATGAGTTTCTCTATCCAAACATATTCGGTAGCGGCTATAACCTCAGTTTTATTTATTTAAGTGATGGTTTGAAGGAAAGATTGGTCTTGAAGAGCAAGGATATACTTCCAACACCAGAAAGTTACATTATCACTGGTGGGAACCCAACTTTAGATTTAGACTTTCTCATAGATTACAGCGATACTGTTGACATATACATAGACGGTCAAGTTTGGGACAAGAAGACTACGAAGACCACTTCAAACAGAGTTGATTTCAAGGACAAGACTACTGGAGATGTGTTATTCTACCTTCCCAAGCCATACGCTGAAGATTTGAACGAAACGAACGTTTCCACTCAACCTTTGACGTACCAATTCAAGAAGACTGGTGGTAAGCTTTATATCGTTCTTAAAACACCTTACTCTTGGTTGAACGATTCTGCGAGAGTTTATCCTGTTACCATAGATCCTAGGACAAAGATTGAATACGATAGAACTATTGATTATTATTCGATAAACAATACATTGAATGATTATTACTTTAATGCTACAAACGCAGAACAGAGGGTAGACGATATCCAGAATTATTGGGCGAAGAATGATGTTTGCATAGGTTTATACTTCGGTAACAATTGGCATGAGTTCTGTGGGAATTCTTTTGACTGGGTTTGGTATAACTCGACGAACTTCACAACATACATGAACTTGACAGGAAATGCTGAGCTGAAGTATGCTGGTTACACTGTGGATGTTAGAGTAGAGTATTATCTTGGAGAAGATTATCCTGAGATTTTAGGGACAGTAACTCTTGAGAATCTTGGGAACAAAAATATAACGGACTCCTACATAAAGATTAAGACTCATGATATAAGGGTTAACCTGACGTACGATAACGATACTTTTAGAGTTAACACAACATCTTTCTGGGAGCCGTGGGCTGGATGGCAAGAACATGCTTTAAACGATACTTCTTTAGATCTTTTATACACTCAAGACGATCTTGTCTCTAGGAAGTATGCTGTTTTTGATAATGAGACTGAGAGTTGGGCTGAACTGGAATGGAATGATAGCTACTGGAAGAATGGTGTTAGGAATGATCTAGACTACAACCTTTCTGTTGAGCATCACAGTGAGTATAATGCTCCTGTTGATCTGTTGCTACTGGCAGGTCAGTTTAATAAGAATGATGTGATAACAACGAACTTTAGATGGGCTGATGCTGTGAAACAGAATATCCAAGATGTATTAGAGCTGTACAATGAAACAGCTAACGAGATAAAGGTTGCTCAACTGGATAGCTATTATAATGGCACCCAATTAAACTGGTTTTACGAGAATAAAACTGTAGAACTGAGACCAGATGGGATTTTATCCCTTGAATCGAATGTAACTTTAAATTCTTCCATCAAAAAATCTTACTTGAATTTTATGGGATTCATATCAAAAGATTGTCTCGATTACCCAAAAGTAACGGATTCTGTCTTAGAAAAATGTCCATATGAAGATGTTCTATATGAACTTGAAAACACTTACAATCAGAATCCAGTCGTATTACGTAGTGTTCCAAACGAATATCCTGGTTTTTATTTGGAACCATTCAGTGACTGTGAATTGAACTCATCAAACTGGTATATGCAAGTATTGCTCAATAATCAATCTGGACAATTGAAAACTCTTAATGGTAGTTGGATACCTTCCGAAGAATCTCGTAGAAATTTATTAACGCGTTGGGGAAGAGTGAAGCTATCTTCCACATTTAATCTTCTTGAATTTTCATATACATCAAGAATGGAATTTAATTATACGAATTTCTCTGGTACTTCACATTGTATTAACTTTCCCCTACCTAGGAATACCCGTATTACAATAAATGTTACTACCTTCAGTCCCATATCAAACTTTAGCTTTGGAATACCAGAATTCATTGAAGAAAATTATACCATAGGAAATTCAGTTATTGCAAAAATTAAACCATATTCATGTTGTGGCGTCAAAAATGCTTCTTTCCAGTATGCTGAAGTTTGTTCACAATAGTCAACTTTATCCTATTGGTTTTAGCTGTAAGTGACAAATTGAGAGTTTTTTTACCTTTTGATGCCTTAAGCATTGTACTAATAACTGTTCCAACTGGTATTGCTTTAGTTTGGTTTATTGGGTATATATTGGATACAAAAGTTAAGTACATGCAACAGTTTACAAAAACACAAATAGATAGAAATCCCCCAATACTTGAGATACTTGAAAGGGTAAGAAGAATAGAAAAAAAATTAAAACGTTTAGAAAAACGTTAGATGTATTGAAGTATTGAAAAATCTATCGAGCTCGAAATTGGTTTATTTTAATAATTAAATTAAAATAATAAACTTTAACAACTAGTTGGATAGTCATGAAACCTACCCTTATAATAAATCCTACTGGTAGCCTTAGAACCCTCCAAAATCTCCCAAAGATGAGCAAGATTTTATTCAAAGTTATTCCTTTTGATTTTATCCATTCATATGTACGACCATCACACGCTGTAAGGTTAGCTTCTTATCTAGCTGAAAAGGGATATGAGTGTGATATTCTAGATCTGGCCACTTGTATTCCTTTTAAACGAAAGAAAATTTTGAAGAAATTTATAGATGGTTATGAATATTTTGTGTTTTCATCACATTTTCACCATTATTCGACTATAATTGAATTCGCTAAGTTTTGTAAGGACATTAATCCAAACGTAAAGATTGTTGTCGAACAATTTGTCGGCTCTTTTATGTATAAAGAAGTTTTGGATAAACACCTTATTGACTTTGCTCTTATTGGCGAAAGCGAAAAGCCCCTGCTTGATCTTGTTTCAGGTAAAAAACTATCAGAGATTGATGGTATAGCATACAAGAAAAATGGAAAAATTTATGTTAATCCAAAAAAACCCATCAAAGACTTAGATTCTTTACCATTTCCCGCTTGGGAAAAATGTAAACCTATTCATTTTAAATACCCTCCAAGATATTCGGTCTTAGCATCAAGAGGATGTCCAATGAGATGTATATTTTGTCCGGAATCTCGATGGTATTCTTATCCTAGATTTAGAGATCCAAAAAAAGTTGTGGATGAGTTAGAGATCCTATCTAACAGTAAGAATCTCGTGGGATTTAGTGACCCTAATTTTTCAATTTCTAAAAAAAATGTTAAACGAATCTGTGAAGAAATTAAAAACAGGAAATTAGAATTTTCCCAATTGATAGCAAGATGTCATATCGATTTTGTAGATATTGAAATATTAAAAATGATGAAAAGTGCAGGTTTTACAGATCTTTATGTCGGGGTAGAGTCCCTATTGCCTGTTTCATTAAAATTCCTGAATAAAACTAAAAATCCTATAGGATACATAAAAAAATGTAAAATGTTATTAAGATATTCTAATCAATTAGGGTTGAAAGTTGCATCAGCCTATTTGATTCCCTTACCAGGTCAGACTAAACAAAACGCTCTTAATGAGATTCGATTTCTCAAACAATACAGCGATGTGGCAGTCAATTATCTTACACCATTCCCAGGAACCCCACTCTGGAATAAAATGAAAAATATGTTAATTACGAGAGATTTTTCACTGTTTGATACACTTCATCTCGTTATTAAAAGTCACATGAAAAAAGAAGAAATTAAGGAAATACATGACTATGCTCGTCCCCCCTCCCAAAGTTTAAAGAATTACTTGGATTGTATTCCGATACCTGCTTTGTAGAGAGGAGTTAGTATGAACGTTTTAGTCACAAATGCTGAAGGATTTTCTGTCTTAGGCATGATACAATCTCTTGGAAGAAAGGGAATAAAATTGTTTGCAACATCAGAGTATCCTTCTGCAATAGGTTTTTACTCTAAATATACCTGTGGTTTTGCAGTACATTCGTCCTTAAATTATGAGAATTTTAATCCAATTTCAACTGAAAAACAAGAGAAGAAATTTCTGAATGATATTAAATCGCTTGTTGAAAAATGGGATATTGACCTTTTAATTCCTAATTCAGAAAACACTTTGATTCCTATATCCAAGTATAGGGATTGTATAAATTCATCCGTGTTCCTTCCAGAACACGAGAATCTCATGATAATTTGCGACAAGGTTAAGTTTATTAACTTCTGTAGAAAGCATAAAATATCCACACCGAGAACGTATTTTCCGAAATCTGAAGATGATATAAAAAAAATAATTAAAATAGAAGACCTACCATTAATAGTTAAACCAAACATTGGAGGTGGTGGAACTCGAGAAAAATATCTTTTTCACAGACCAAAAGATTTCATCCTTGAGTGTAAAAAGCTGTTAAAGTTAGGAAAAAAACCATTAATTCAAGAATACATTGAAGGAAATTTTTATTCCTCTATTCTAGTTCTGGATGAAAAATCGAATATTTCTAGTTTTTTTGGTTGTGAGTTGAGCTTCGGTAAAAGGTTCCCTATCAGCAAAAAAAACCGTAAGATAATCAAAATTTGCAAAAAAATTCTAAGAAAACTGGATTGGAGAGGAATAGCATCCCCTCAGTTTATAATTAATGATAAGGGTTTCCCTAAAACCCTAGAGATAAACCCTAGGATACTGGGCGGGATCACGGATCTTGCTCTTATGTGTGGTGTGGATATACCTTATATTTTGTACAAAGTTTTCTTAGGTAGAAAGTTATATCCCAAAGCATACAAAGAAGGGATCACATATATGCTACCTCATCAAATTTTTTATTTTCTACAGCAAATAGGATTAAAATCAACTTTATCCCATATTTATAAGAGAAAAATGACAATTGGTGGAATGCTCACCGAAGACCCCTTACCTATAATGAGTTTATATTACTCTTCCATGAGAAAAAGATTAACATCTCTTTTTATGTGAAAAATATATATGTACTAACAACTGACATGTGTCACCCCATGCATAATATTATTAAATGGGGTGTGTTTAATTGTGCACACCCCTATATATAGATAAAACAATAATATATAGGCAGACACATGAGAAAAAATATTCAGCAAATTTTAAAAAAAGAGAGTATTCAGAGCTTTCTGGAGTTAGACCAAGAATCTAAAAATTTTTATAATGAGTTTGAAAAGATTTTAGGTAAATCAGAGATTAACATTCTCAAGAACCCAGAGATAGACTGGAAGTTTATAAGAGAAAAAATTCACTGTGTGATTTTAGCCATTACTGGTAAATGCAATAGCAATTGTAACGTTTGTTACGTAAAGAATGACGTCTTCCAAGAGATGAGCATCGAGGATATAAAAAATATCCTCAAGAAAATAGGAAAGCATAAAATCGTGCCTCTGTTTGGTGGTGAGCCCACAGTCAGGAACGATATATTCGAGATTATAAGGTTGATCCGTGATTCCGGCAATATACCGGAACTCTACACGAACGGATTAAAATTAGCAGATCCTGAGTATGTCAAAAAATTAAAGGAAAGTGGAATAGCAAGGGTTCATTTTTCCTTCGATGGTTTTAGGGAAGAAATTCACGAGAAGCTCAGAGGAGACAAAAACCACCTATACCTAAAATTAACCGCTCTCAAAAATCTTCAAAAGTTCGGCATTAAGACTATTTTGTCATCAACGATAGCCGACGGAGTAAACGATGATCAAGTCCTGGAGTTATTGAGATTTTGTGCCTTGTCTGTATACAAAAGAGAATTTATCATAGGATTAAGACTGTTTCCAGCCATGCCTTATGGGAAATTTGATGTTGATGTAAAGAAATATTTGCACACGTTGGATATAATAAAAATTTTAGAAAAACGTACTGGCATAAGAAGGGAATACTTCGTGGAGTTTAAAAAATTCTTGATAAACATGAATCGTTTTTTGAAGAAGTTTGGTCTTCGTTTTCCGATCCAGACCCCTGGCCCGTATGCAGTATTTAGAGTGGATAGGAATGGAATTAAAGAAGTGATAGAACTAAAAGACCTCAAGAAAATCAATAAAGCCCTTGAGAACTATAATATACCCCTGTTATTGATGTTCATGCTAAAAAATCCAAGTTTGTTTAAACATTCTATCAAGTTACTCAACATTTCGAAATTGAGGGAAGATGCTTCAGAAGCGGGTTTCCTTCAACTTTCTATCGGCAATGTTTGCACGCCAGTTACTTACAAAGGACTCACATCCGATACTGTGGGAATACAAAAATCTAACCCAAGGCTTACGTTTTCTGCAGAGAGTAAGGGTATAGAAATGTAAGAAATATTATAGGAGACTTGGGTTATGTCAAAAGAAAATCTAAAAATTCTGCTGATAAATCCTCCACTTTCAGGACTTGGGGCATATGGTGCTTACTCCCTACCAATCGGACTTCTTTACTTGTCTGCGGTTTTAAAAAAACGTGGGTTTCCAGTTAAAGTATACGATGCCGATTTTCAACACGGACCCCCAAAAATCAAAGACGAGTCAAGACTTGAGTTTACCTTAAGGGCATCCCTTTACAAAGAAAATCTAAAAAGCTCAACGATATGGAAAGAAATTCAAAAAACAGTTGAGAAGGAATCTCCAGACATCGTTGGGATAGGCTTTGAAACATCAATGTGGGAATCTGCAATTAAAACCGCAAAAATTGTAAAAGAGGTTAACAATAAAACACCAATAATAGTTGGTGGAACGCAACCAACATTAATGCCAGAAGAAACCATAAAAATACCCTACTTCGATGTAGTAGTTATAGGGGAAGGAGAATTAACTTTACTTGAACTAATAATCGCCTTAAGAAAAGGCAAAGATTTGAAAAATGTTAAGGGAATCTTGTTCAAAAAAAACAGAAACATAGCAAAGACTCTGCCAAGACCTTTCATCAAAAACTTGGATCTTTTACCTTTTCCTGCAAAAGATACTTTGATTAATGAAAAAGATTATCCCTCTTATATAATGGGTAGTATAATTTCAAGTAGGGGGTGTCCTTATCACTGCGCTTTTTGTTGTAACGCAATTAAATGGAAGAGTACAGTCCGTTTTAGAAGCCCACAGAATGTAGTTGAAGAGATAGAAGAAGTTTATCATCGCTATGGTACAAGGGTCTTTTCATTCAAGGATGCTACCTTAACTGTAGACATGAATAGAGTTCATGAGATTTGTGATCTTATCAAGAAAAAGAATCTACATATTGTTTGGAACTGCATGACAAGAGTTAACCTCGTGAATGAAAAATTAGTAAAAAAAATGAGATCTGCTGGTTGTTATCTTATTTGTTTTGGTATAGAGTCCGGAAGCCAAGAAATTCTGAATAAAATGAAGAAAGGGATTACACTGGACCAGATAAAAAAAGCAGTGAATCTATGTAAAAAGGAAGGCATCATTGTTGGTACCAGCATCATAATAGGATACCCGGGAGAAACGAGAAGTACAATCGAAGCTACTCTAAACTTTCTCAGAGAACTGGACCCAGATATAATTGCACCAGGCTTTGCAACTCCTTTACCCAGAACACATCTGTACGAGACTATTCAAGAAGATTTGTTAACATATGATTTATCCAGCCCTACATTCGGCCCAACCATTAAACTGGAAGACATGGATGAAGAAGAGTTATGGGAATATCATGAAAGAATAATTAAAATGAATCACTCTGTTAAGAAAAGATTTACTAGACTTGTTAAGTCTATTAAATTGATACCAGTGTTTGAAGAAAAAGAAAGTATGAAAGAGAAAGCAAACCGTCTGATTCAACTGATTAAGTTATAAAGATTGTATGCTCGGCAAGTAAAATATATTCAAAAAAACTAAAATCCATAATAATTTTATGCATTTGATGAAAAAAAGAGAAATAAAAATATTCCTAACTTTTTTTCTGATATACTCTTTTTTTGTTCAATGGACCAGTTGGAACGAAGAGTCTAGATTTGCCTTAACTCGGGCTATAGTGGATGAAAAAAGGTTCGAGATCGATTCTTTTTACAATCAAACTGGAGATAGGGCTGTATACAATGGGCATTATTATTCCGTCAAATTCCCTGGGACGTCCTTTTTAGCCACACCTATATACAAAATATGGAATCTCATTTACTACAATTTCTTTTCTCTATCTTCTGCGAATAGGGGTTCAGAGGCTTTAGTTTATTATACTCATACCCATGTCCCACTTATTTATGTGCCTAATCCTGGAACCTTTTTACTTATCTCAATGGTGTTAGTGACTGTTTTTTCCTCGAGTTTGTTTTCTGCTCTTACAGTGCTTCTTATTTATAAAATTTTGAGATATTTCACTAAAAATGAGACCCATAGACTATTAATCACTTTGAGTTTTGCTTTGGGTAGCTTAGCATTTCCATACGCTTTAGTATTCCTTGATCATGTGCCTGAAGCCTTTTTTTTATTTTCTGCTTTTTATCTTTTGTTCAAAACAAAGACTGGAGGATTAACTCAAAAAAAATACTTCTTATTATCCGGTCTTTTAGTAGGATTCGGATTCGTCATCAGAATTACGGCTCTCATACCAATCTTGTTGTTTTCAGTCTACATTTTGTTCTTTGATAGAAGGAAACTCCCGCTATTTGTTTTAGGATGTATTATGGGTTCGTTACCTTTTTTAATTTATCATCACTCAGTAATTAAAGACTCAATAAGATTTATATTTTCTTATACGGATAGGCCTGTTTGGTTTGGACCCGATACACCAAAAATGACTTTTTTTAATTCCTACTTTATGACTTTAATGCATCCTTCAGTAGGATTATTCTTTTTTTACCCGATCCTTGCTCTAGCTATTGTTGGCTTCTTTTACATGTATAAAAAATACAAGGCAGAGGCACTAATAATCTTATTCCTCTTCATTCTAATCACGTTTTTAGTTTGTAATTTGAATTATGGATTTTCCTTCGGAGCACGTCATCTGTTTACTTTCATCCCCTTTTTAATGATCCCTCTCTTATTTACCTTAAAAAAGATAAACATAAGGATTTTTCAATTATTTCTTATCTTGTCTATTTTTGTCAATTTACTCGGTCTACAATTTTGGGAAGGTACAGATCCTGCTACAGGTTATAAAATTCTAAAGAATCCTATTTTTGATCATTATATACCTCTTTCCCTTAAAAATGGTCCCAGAAGCATGATCTTCGAAAGTTTATTGTTTGACTCAAAGATAGATATTCGAAATACGCCCCATTCATGTGGTTTAACGCCACCTGTTTTACAAAAAGAAGTAATATCTCTTTTTTCTTTACCTTCAGTTGGCGTTATCGCGCTACGAATACCATTTTTGTCTTTGGTGCCTATAGGCGTTATAATGTTTTTAATTTGGAGAAAGGAAATCTTAAGAAAAATAAGTTTGAATTTTAGACAAAGGTTATGCATATTATTTGTACTTATTTTAATTTTCATCTTAAGTTTTATCAGAATAGAAACTTTTCTTTATGGAGATAATTGGTATGCTCAAGAATTTCATGATGGAAAAATTAATGAAAATGAGAGGTGGGTGAGCCAAAACGCTACCCTCATTTTGTTCAATAAAAATAGGGAAATAGAAAAGACAAACCTCATATTCGAGATAGAAGCTTTCAACAGAACGAGGGTATTAGAATTGTATTTGAACGGTAACTTGATCAGTACACATGAAATCTATAACAAGAAAACAATTTCCCAAGAGATGGAATTAGAACCCGGAGAAAATGTTCTTAAATTTCATTCTGTTCCAAGTTGTGATAGACCCACAGAGCTAGGTTTAGCAGATTGTGATTTAAGATGCCTTAGTTTTAGGATTGGAAATATTCGTGCAGAAGACCTAGATAAATACCTAATCGGATGAAGTACATTTTCATATGGTGTAAATAACTAAGACCCTTTCGTATCTTCGATTTCTTTCAAGATTTTTTCAACTTGCCTTTTTAGATCGGTAGATCTTTTTTGATTATATCCTAAGTTAAATCCAGACAACGCCAAAATAACCATGAATGAGTTTATCTCTTGTTCTGGCTACTTCACTCCAAGGTACTTCAGAATGTTTTTTTCTAATCCGTTAGGTACATTCTTTGTGGCTTCGCCTATTATTTCAATTCTTCTTATGACAGCATCTTGGAGTTGCACTGAATCAAGAAAATCTTTTTTAGAAACTCCCTTTGTGAATTCTTCAATTTTTTCAATACTTTCCAAAATATGTTTAATAAAAACACTTGTATCTTTTTTCATATTATTCTGACCTCTTCTTTCAATATTCTATCCTTCAAGAGAGGATGGATAGAATTATAAGTTAAAACATCTGCTTTTCTTCTGAGTTTTTTTCTAACTCAATTTCTAATCCTGCTAGATCGAGTAGGCTTTTTCTTCCTTTAAACTGGATTAAAATATCTATATCACTTTTTCTCGTAGCCTCTCCTCTAGCAGAAGATCCAAAAATACCGGCTTTTACTACACCATGTCGTTTCAGTATTGGAATAATCTTTTTTTCTAATTTTTTAACATTTTTTTTCTTATTCATTCTCAACACCAAATGATTGTAGTTTCACCTAGTAATCCATTATTCGTTGACGACATATGAAAGGATTATTGAATATGGAGATAGAGTTAAAATAATGAGAAGAAATAAAAATTAAAAGGTGGAAAAATGTGCATCTATAATATGAGGTGTAGGCTATGGGCATGTATGATAATTTTGTTCCTTCAGAAAGAATAGTATGTCCTCTATGTAAGAAAGATATGGTAGATGATGACCCTGATTTTCCAAATAAGTGTATTCTTCAATCGAAAGCTCTAGAATGTACGCTGAATATTTATATAAACAAGGTGAACCTCTGGAAATAAAGGGTCCAGACAAGAAATTCTTTATAAAAGACGGGTGGATAGAGGCGCATACAATATGTGACAAATGCGATTCCTATGTTCAATTCAAGCTAATCATAGAAAATGGTGTATGGATCCGGACAGAAGTGTGGGAAGAAGAATAAATTGGGATATAAATATTCAGGTTACTATTTTACGCTGTTAGTAAACATTGCCTTGCAGACCCAAGTCTATAACCAAAACTTTTTTTCCAGCTTTAATCAAGTAGCTGGTAATATTATCAAATTGATACTCTCTCGAATCTTCTTTTTGTTTACTTTCACTATCCATTATTAATTTAATGTTTCTTCATCTTCAAATGTATTAGAAAATATGAAGATCAACGAAGTTTATAAAGTTAAGGCTTGGTATTATTACCTCGGGTTCATTTTGCTCGGGTTTTTCATGAATTACTCTTTCAGTCTAACGCTTCTGATACTTTTGCTTGCAGGCTCTTTCATGCTTGCTTATGCTTATTCTTTCAACGATTTTTGGGATAAAAGAAAAAAAGCCTATTTCGTTCTTCCGTTAGTCTTATCCATTCTTATCATTCCCTTTCTCAATCAAACACAAATTTTACTTGCTCTAATCTTTTTGTTCATTGTGACAATCTATTCCGCGAAGCCCATTAGACTGAAGGCTAAACCTTTTCTTTCTTCTTTTTGCAACGGCATTGGTTTTTCGGTATTATTCCTACTTGGCTACAGCGTTAAAAGTCTTGATTTCAGAGGGTTCATTTTCTTCTTATTGTTCTTTTGTTTTAACATGGTTGCTCAATTCATTCACGAAATCGTCGATCTCAAAGAAGACAGGAAGAATAGAATCATTACCACTGCAGTTTTTCTAGGCGAGGATAAAATAAAGACAACATGTTATACTTTTTTATTGATTGCTTTTTTGCTCAGTTTTTATCTTTTCTATCTTGAATTTGTTGGTTTCATTTTCGTCCTTGCTACTCTTTTCTTCGTGTTATTTTTTACGTACAAGATTCACAAGAAAAAAATTGACCGGAGATTAAGGAAAGAATACAAATTGTTTGGTTTGATTGTCGGGGTTATTTATTTCATTTTGCTTTTCCTATCAAGAATCGGTTAATTTGGATATAAAAAGGCAAAATTTATTATAACTTGTCTCTATTTAACATTTTTCCAGAAATATGTTAAATATTTAAACTGAAAATTACAAAAGCGTTCTATTACCTATTAGGAAGCTCAAATAAAAGCCATTTCCATAAAGGTCTCAACTTAACAGTTTTTTTCTTGACCTTTATTTCATCTTCACAGTCCCAAGTTATTGCCAATAAATCTTTACACTTCAATTCATTGCTTGCTTTTACCAAAGCCTTTATTTCTCTTTTTTCGATCTCATCCTTAGCAGAAGCATAGGTTACTTGAATCAATTGTTTAACATTCAGACCTTCTTTTAGAACAAAATCTACTTCGTTTTGCTGATAGTCTTTCCAGTAGAATATTTCAGGTTTTTTATATCTTCTGACTAATTCTACAGCAACCAAGTTTTCGATCATTCTTCCTAAATCTTCGGAGAATTTAAAACCAAAATAATTTACGAATCCGGTGTCGATGCAGAAAATCTTTTTAGGATGTTGTAGTTGGTCTTTAATTTTATAAGAAAAAACTAAAGAGTCAAAGAAGAGAAAGACATCTTTCAGGAGATAGAAATAGTTTTCAATCGTGGGAACTGAAATTTTGATTCCTCTTGCTCCGAACAACCTCTTGAGGTTCGAAAAACTCGTCAGCTTTGCAGAATTTGTGCAAAGAAAATATGCAAATTCCTCCAAAATACCCACATTTTTAACTTTGGGTGCGACATCTCTTCGAATAATGTCCAAAAACAAATTATCCAGATATTGTTCTTTGTTTTCGTTGATAACAACCTCTGGAAAGCCGCCAAATTCTAAATATTCTTTAAGATATTTTTCAATTTTTGCCTTCTCTTCTTCGATTATTACTTTACCGAATTTAAAATCTTTGAACATTAGAAATTCCCTAAAAGACAAAGGAAGGAGAGAAGTGGTAGTATGCCGGCCGGAAAGTAAATAGCTTAGTTTGGACTTGGTTAATTTTGATGTTGAACCAGAGATGAAAATTTTTATTTTTCCCTTGAATTCGTCGTAGATACTCCTCAAGTATTTTTCCCATTCTTTCATCCTTTGAATTTCGTCCAGGAATATGTATACCTTGTTTTTCAGCAAATCCTCTTCATAGATAATTTCAATCAAATCATTGAAGTATTCTGGGACCAATGGGAGTAACTTTCTACTCTCAAAATTTATGTAAATTGTTTGTTTCTTTTCCATTTTTTTCAGGAGGTTTTGGATTGTTAGAAACATCAAAAAAGTTTTTCCTGCTCTTCTAGGTCCTATAATATCAACTATAAAATCACCTTCTGTACTGATGTTTATTTCTCTTTCTTTCATTGGCGGTAAACTCTTTCTCCAGTACTCTTCTATCGCAATTCTTAATCTTTCTTTATGGTTTTTCATAATATTGTTAAGTTGATTTTACGATTTTAAATACTTTATGATCGGTTAAATTTTAAAAATTTGACTGATGAAATTATTTCTATAAATTCAGAGGATGATTGATTTCAATCTTATTGGTAAACACAAAAAAGGTGGAAATTAAGATTGATTGCCTTAGAGAATTCAGGGACGAATTTCTTAGCAAAACGAAGATAGGAAATAAATCAGTAAAAAGATTTAATTATTAAAGAGCATTTAGCTAAATGTAACCATGAAAAATTCTGAAACTTACACAGTCTCTTTATTGATCCCTGCCTACAACGAAAAGGAGAATATAAGAGAACTCCTAAACCGTTTATTAAAACAAAAAATTGATGATTTTATACTGAAAGAGATAGTTGTCATTGCTTCTGGTTGCACAGATGGAACAGAAAAAATAGTTAAAGAATTCGACGAGAGCAAAGTCAGACTTTTAGTTCAACCTACAAGAGATGGAAAAGCCCCAGCAATTAACTTTTTCTTGAAAAATGCTAGTACTGACATTGTTATAATTCAAAGTGCTGATACACTCCCTGTAGACGATTATACAATAAATAACTTGCTTAAGCCGTTTAGAAACGAAAAAACTGGCTTGACTGCTGGAAGACCCATTCCACTGAACAATTCTAGAAAATTTACAACTTTGATAAACAGCTCGCTGTGGCATCTTCATCATCGAGTATCTTCTGGATGCCCCCCCAAAGTCGGAGAAATAATCGCTTTTAGAAATATAATCCAAACAATCCCAGAAAAAACGGCTGCAGATGAAGAAAGTATATCTGCTTTAATCCAACAAAAAGGTTACGAAGCTGTTTATGTTCCTGATGCTGTTGTTTGCAACAAAGGTCCTGAGAAGATTTCAGAGTTAATAAAACAAAGAAAAAGAATTTCTATTGGACATCTATGGATCAAAAAAAATCAAAATTACATCGTCCCTTCCATGAACATTTTAAGGCTTGCTAGAGTTTTAATCGATGAAATAATCGAAAATCCAAAAAAATTGTTAACACTAACCCCCTTGATAATCTTAGAAGTTATCATAAGACTTTCAGCAGCTTATGATTTCTACATAAGAAAAAGGAATGATTACATATGGGAAAGGATAGGTTCAACAAAAAAACTGGCTTAACAAAAATATTCGAGTCATAAATATTATAGTTAAAATTCGAAAAGTAAAATGTTTTGAAGTACCCAAGAAAGCTTTATATTGTTTAGAATGATTTAATTTTGATAAGAATCACTCATAAATGAATTATAAGTTTAGGTAGGATAATGAATAAAAAAATAACAATCTATCGCAAGGTCCCTAAGTTTTTAAAGTACATTCTGGTGAAACATGGTAAAAATCTTGATAGAGACTTGGATCAAAAAGATTGACTTGATCGATAGAATTAAAAAACTCAATTCAGAGAATATCTTATTCTATTCCATGATCTTTGGAGTTCTTCTGCTTTCGGCTGGAGTCTATGTTATGGGATCTGGTTTGAACAGAACATTGGGAAAATACATGATAATATTCGGAAGTGGCATTTTCTATGTTGGGGTTGTGATTTTCACTTTTTCTCTGAAATAATACTTTAGCACTTCATCCAATTCTTCACTTCCTCCGTCTTCATATCCAAATTTGCTGAAGAAAAAACCATCTATTTTGCCCTTTCCATTCCTCAGAACTATCTCATAAGCTGATGTTCTTATTTTCTTACTTTCTTCATCATTCTCGATGAATTTACCTCCAACCACATCGATTCCAATTTCTCCAAGGATTATGCCTCTGGAGCGAAACTTTTGTTTGAGTGTATTTAATTTCTTGATTTCTTCTTTAACGACATCCTCGTATTCTTCCAGATTTTCTACTCCACCAAGTCTCTGACCAGTACCAGGATGTACAGCAAAGGAAGTTGTGAAAGGATAGTATGTCACACCGATATAATCAAACCCAGAGAAATTATAATTGTAAAAACCAAGTTGAACTCCTTCTTTTGTGGTTATGCTTCCGTTGTATACTTTTTTTACTTCCCTTCTCACGTCTTGTAACCATTGATTCGTGAGATTGATATGATTTTGCACTTTGTGAATAGATAACCCCAATTCATTCCATAGAGCATAAATCTGAACGTTATTCTTCTGAGCAAATCGTGCAAGATCTATTGAGATGTTTTTTGCTTTTTTGAGAAACGGTTCTGGTTCATCGATAGAACCTCCTGTGTAGTTCCCTCCAACTAAGTTTACAAAAGGCGAGAGAAAAACGATCAAATCATGTTTATGAATAAGGTTTATTTTTTCTTCTATTTTTGTGAGGTTCGATAATAAAATAAAGCTTTCATTTTCAGGATTATATTCATAATATACATTTATGTTAACGGAATTCCCCCCTAATACTTTGATTCTTTCTAAAACTTCTTCGTTTACTTCATCATCTGCTAAGTATCCATACCATCCAAAACCTTTAAAGATTATGCTTTCTGCTGATGGTAAAGAAATTAGGAGGTAAAGAACATAGATTAATAAAATGGCGATTAATATTAAAGCAATTCTTTTTTTGATACTCATCATTTTATTTTCCCATTACATCTTGGGTTCTTACAATAATAAAGTTGAGTTTTAATTTTCATTAAGATAATTTAATAGGAAAGTATAAATATTAGTATAACTTAATTCTACTTATGGTAAGAATTGAATTTGAAAGAAAGGTAGGACCAAAAGGCCAAGTTGTGATCCCAAAAGAAATCAGAAAACTTTTAGGAATTAGACCAGAAACAAGTGTGTACGTGAGCATAGAAGACGAGAAAGTTGTTATAAAACCAAAAACAGGGAGTTTAAAACAATTTTTGAGTATAATTCCTGTTGAAAAGAGAAAAAAGATGAAAATGAAAGATTTTGATAAGTGGTACGAAGAAGAAGTAGAAGAAAAATGGAGAAGGATAAATCGTGCTTTACCTAGACGCTAATGTCTTTATTTTTGCGCAAATAAGCCCAGAAAAGGAGGGAATTTCCGCAAGGCTCATTCTCAAGGCTATGGAAGAGGGCAAATTTAAGGCCATAACTAACATTCTTGCAGTTGATGAGGTTGTTTGGAAAATAAAGAAAGAAATTGACTATCCTTTGGCTATTAAAGTCGGAAAAGCAATGTTTGAACTACCCAATTTAGAAATAGTTGAGGTCACACCCGAAACTTTGAAAGAAGCTTTCAATTTTATGGAAAAATATGAATTGATGCTCAGAGATTCTATACACGTCTCTTCGATGTTGGAAAATAATGTTTCAACAATAGTTACAGAAGATCCTAATTTTAAAAGGGTAAAAGAGATAAAAACTTTGACTATTTCTGAATTTGCTAGAAATTTTTAAATCGATTGTTTTAAAATCTCATCCATTTTTCTGTAGGTGTTTTGCCATGAATATTTTTTAACAAATTCTTTAGGAACCTTTCTATGGCTAGAGCTTTTGATAGACTCGACAATCAGATTTGAAAAATCATCCCAGTCGTCAGCCAGTTTCAAGAAAGGACGAGTTAACTTATTTGTTAGACCTTCAACTCCCTTTTTTGTGCTGATCACAGTTTTACCGCAAGCAATTGCTTCTAAAACTTTTATTCTCGTTCCTCCACCTTTCAGCAACGGATTAATAACAACATCAGAAGCATTTATGTATCGCTCTATATTATCTACAATACCTGTAAAGATCAATGAATCATGTTTTATTTCAAATTCATAACCTCCTCCCACAACTAAAAATTTTGAATTTGGGATTTTTTCTAAAACTTTAGGTAAAATTTCCCATCTGATTATGTAGACTGCTTCCTTATTTGGTGGATAATCGAGCTTACCACAGAAAAGCATCAATGGATCCTTTCCTATATCCAATTCTTTCCTAATTTTTTCATTATATTTTTGGCTAGGATAAAAAGTTTGTTCGTCAAAACCATTTTCTATTACGAATATTTTTCTCTTATCTATTCCCAGCTCAAAGAGTTTTTGCTTATCTTTGTTGCATACTACTGTAATCTTTTTCGCATGTTTACAAAGTAGCAATTCTATTATTTTCATTAACCGAACAAACTTAGCTTTAATCTGCTTTTTTACTAAGTATTCTATGTTATGCTCAATTAGAATGAACGGTTTCCGTGTTAAAAAATACAATCCAAAAACGTAAGTTCCTGACCATGGATAATCACATAAAATTAAATCAATTTTTTCTGAGATGATTATATCAAGACATCTAAAGAAGAAGAATGGGTTCAAGTGCTCAATTATAGGACGTTTGAGTAGATTAATTAATGGCTTTATGATGAAAATCTTGACGTTTAATTTTTCCAGTTCATTTCTATATCTTTTTGAATCTTTATTTTTGAGTTGTTCATACGAGGGAAAAATAAGATAAATATCATGTTTTTTTGCTAGATATTTGATCAAATTATAAGTTCTTACCCCCCCACCCCAGTAGGGTGGAAATAAGTTGAAAGGGGTTATGAATAAAATTCTCATAGTTATATTTTATCTTATAATCTTTAATACAATAAAAAATATTTTATATTAGCATACTGAGGCTTAAAGGAAGACTAGGTCTAGATTAAGAATGCATGAAAAAAAAATTTGTAAGCAAAGCCCTTCTTCTCAAATTCCCTCACCTTATTCGCCGGGTTGTTTTATAGCGACAGTAGTTTATGGTTCTTCAAACCATTATAAGCTAGAAGTTTTCAGAGATTTTAGGAATAATATACTGTTCAGATACAGGATAGGGAGGAAATTCGTCTGGTTTTACTACAGAATCAGTCCAAGAATAGCCAATAATATAAGAAAAAAAGAGATTCTAAAACGCTTCATACTTTACTCGATAATAGAGCCAATTCATCGATTGATAGAATTCCTCCTTCATTGAATTACATGTACCCTAAGCAACGAAGTCTTCTCATTATTTCTTCATCTTCCTTATCCTGAGCTCTACCAGACCTTTCTTCTATGTCTGTTACCTTCAATTCATCTATGATTTCGTTTATTGTTCTAGCGTTAGATTTTACAGGAATGGTACAACATTCACAACCTAAACTCCTATACCTAAAACCATTCTTAGAAAAATACAGGGGATTTATTGGTAGTTTCTCTCTTTTTATGTACCTCCAAACATCCAGCTCAGTCCAGTGTAAGATTGGATGGACTCTGACATGATCCGTATTTGGTCCGAAGTTAGACTGGTACAAGTCCCAACCAGCAAACTCTATTGGTTGTAAAGAGACAAACGGTGCATCTCCTTCTTTCATTTCTTCAGGTTCTTTTGGCCTTACGAGATGCCACTTAAAGTCTTTATCCCTAGGAGACCAATACCTCTCGATATTCCTCATTGCATGTTCGTCCCTTCTTATCGACATTATCAGAGCGTCAAATTCATACTTTCTGATAACTTGTTTAAGTGCTTCAGTCTTGAGAGCTGTACAGCAATTAAAACGACTAGTTGTTTCCGGTGATATACCTTTTTTCAGAGCATCCTTATTCTTTCCTATTATTAGCTTTAAGTTCCATTCTTTTGCAATCCTTGTTCTAAACTCATAGATTTCCGGGAATTTCTTCCCTGTGTCCAGATGAATGACTGGTATTTCTATTTTATTCTCTGGGGAAGCCATCTTTATTAAATATAACATTGTGGTACTATCTTTGCCTGTTGACCACATAGCTGCTGGATTACGAAATTGTACAAGAGCTTCCCTAATAATGTAAATACTTTGGTCTATTAACTCATCTAAGCTTGTTTCTGCTCTCTCTATGATATCACCTTTATTTTGGGTTTAACGAGCTCTAAAAACTCCTTTACTTCATCTTGAGCATAAATTCCAAGTATATATATTGATCTGATAAGGAAATGTCTCTTCGTTTTCGTAAATCCTTTTGGCATATTTCACCTTTTTCCTACCATCCTGGTAAGTTTACTAACACACCTAATCCTAACAACATTACTGTTATAGCAACTAAGATTCCTAACAATCTTCTTGGTATTTTAGTCGTTGTGCATGCTGCAGGGTATGTAGCCAAAATTGCTCCAAATATTAATGGAATGGCTAGTGTCCAATTTATAGTGCCTATACCTTTTGTTGACCAGTACCCAATAAATCCAACAAGACAGACTATACCTTCACTCAGTGCCGTTGAACCCACAGATTTCCTTGGTTCATAACCAACCCATGATAGACCTGCTGTAGATACAGGGCCAAAACCACCACCAGTTAGACCCTTATTAAAACCTATTAGACCACCGATTAAAGGTAGTCTCCAAGCACGTATTTTTTTCGGGTCGTCTGACTTATTTTTCCCCCTATAATATTTTATGAACATAAAGACCCCCAGAATCGAAACCAATAAACCTATGTATAAATTTATCCAGAATTTTGATATAGTTATAGCCAATACAATAGCTATCATCGTTCCGACAATTGCAAACGGTGCCACATACGATACAGCTTTCTTATCCACATTTCCAAATCTTTTATGCCAAAAACCACCGATCATACCCGTTAAAATTTCTGATAATAATATCATCGGCACTATTGTTGGCGCAGTATAGCCTAGCAGTAAGAATAATGGTGTAAGTACAGTTCCATAACCACCACCTAAAGTCGAGTCTACGTATTCCATAATAAATCCAGCCAAAAAAATTAATACAAAAAATTCTATCATAATTTTCACTCCAAATAACCAAGGATTCTAAGTCTTTTCTCCATTTTTTTCTTTTCTCCTTCTGTCAGAACTTTCTTCTTCTTTCCTTCCAAACTTATTATCACCTCTCTCAGAATATATGTTGCAAAGCTCGAAACAGAAGGAAATCCAGTGCCCTCGATCATCTCTCTTATATTATCAAAGAGTGGTGTTGGTATAGAAATAGGAGTAAACTTGGACCTTTTCTTTCTTTCTCTTACCATGTCATTAATTATGGATAATTACAATAAATATTTTTGGTATGCTGCAATTCATGTATAAGATCGGATGAGATTTTATCGGATGAGTGAACAAGATTCAGGTATTAAATTTTAATTCTCTAAAAAGGTTATATGAGATTCAAGCTAATCTTTTTTGTGTTTATCTTCGCAATACTTTTTATGGGTGAAGTTACTGCTGTGTCACAAAAGCTTTTCATAATAGGTATAGAAGGAGCATCTTACGATTTAATTGTTTCTTTAATGAAAGAAGACAAGCTACCAAACCTATCGAAACTCTTAAAAGACGGTAAAGTACTAAACTTAACTTCTGAATTACCCCTAGTCTCTCCTGTAACTTGGACTTCATTCGCTACAGGCGTTAATCCTGGAAGGCATGGAATATTTGGATGGCAGCAATGTGATCCATACACTTATGAAACATACATTCCTCTGTCGAGTGATATAAAAGAAAAAACTTTTTGGAGAATTTTAAGTGAGCATGGAAAAAAGGCTATAATCATTAATATGTACTTAACATATCCACCAGAAGAAGTTAATGGAACGATAATTTCAGGGATGCCTTCTCCCCATTTAGCCGCATATCCGAAAAGCCTTGAAGATGAACTCGAGAAAGAAGGGTACAAATTAGAGGCAAAAGGTTATGTGGATACACCAAAGGATGAATTTTTGTCCGATTTATATGACACGACAGAAAAAAGGGCTAGAACAGCTTTAAAACTCATGAGATCAGAAAAATGGGATTTATTCTTTGTTTTGTTTACTGGTATAGATAGGATTCAACACTACCTTTGGAAAGATATGGAAAAAAATTCGAAATATGGAGAAGAAATTCCAAGATATTATCAATTTATCGACGAAAAGATAGGGGAGTTAATTGGGCAAGCCGGCGATATCCCAATTCTAATAGTTTCTGATCATGGTTTCAGAAGAGTCGAAAAAAGGTTCCATCTCAATCATTGGCTGATCGAAGAAGGTTATTTGAAACTTAAACCTACACCAAAAAATTTTGTGAAGACTTTACTCCTGAAAACTTCAACTTTTATCAAAAAAATCAGGTTGAACGATTTATTCCTCAATCTTTTTAAAAAACTCGGCAAGAAACCCTCTGAAACAATGGTCTTGAACTTCGATATAGACTACGAAAAAACTAAAGCGTTTACCTGTGCCTTTTACGAGCCTGGCATTTACATCAATAAAAGAATGAACGAGGATTTGCGTGAAAAATTGATAAACGAGATCACACAAAAGTTGAAAAAAGTTAAAGATCCAGAGAGCGATGTACCTATTTTTAAAGAAATCCGTAGAAGCTCTGAAATTTACGATGGTTCTTTTACTGACCTTTCTCCAGACATATTGCTTGTTACTGAAAAAAATTATAGCGCGGTGGGTGGCTTTACTTTTTCAGGATTGTTAGAATCAAACTTAAAAGAAACAGGGACTCATGAATATGGTGGGTTCATGATCTTGAAGGGACTGAGACCGAAGTCTAAAAATGCTTCTCTGGAAGACATAGCCACTTCCATTTTAAGCTTTTTTGGGATAAAGGCCGAACATTCAGATGGAGTGCCAGGTTTTACCCCTATTTTCGAAAAATAGAGGCTAAATAAGTTAAATAGTTTCAATACAAGAGTGAAATCATGGTAGAGAAAGAAGCCATTGATAGAATAATCGAATGGGCAAAAGGCAGGAAAGCACCTCCACACAAAGTCTTGATCTATCCAACCAATAAATGTAACTTGAAATGTCCTTTCTGTTTCTTGAGGCTGAATCCTTACAGTGAAAAGAAGGAAATGTCGAGGAAAAGATGGATGGAAATAACTCAAGAACTTTGTAAGATGGGAGTTGATATCCTACAGATAAGTGGTGGTGGCGAGCCTTTAGTAAGAAAAGAAGTCACTCTTAAGATGATGAAGATAATAAAATCTTATGGAAAGACTGGAAGACTCGTGAACAATGGAACTCTATGGAAAGAAAAGGATGTGAAGAAAGTTGTTGAGATGAAATGGGATAACGTTATCTTCAGTCTAGATGGACCAAGCCCTGAAATAAACGATAAATCTAGAGGAGTAAAAGGGACTTTCGATGAGATAGTCAAAAACATAAAATTGTTTGCTCATTACAAAAAGCTTTTTGGCTCTGAAAAGCCGATGCTCGAGTTCAGTACTGTCTTGACAAAAATAAATTATAAGGAAATTGCAGGGCTGATAAAATCAGCTCATGATCTTGAAGTCAAAAATATAACGATAGAACCTGTTTTCGTGAGTAATCCTGACGTGAAGAAGTTAAAATTGAATGAAAAACAAAGGAGATGGTTTATAGAGAGAATACCATACCTAAAAGAACTGGCAGATTCCTTATCGATTTCAACTAATTTGGTCAGCTTACAGAAGGTCGGGTCCGTCGAAAAAACAGGAAATCTTCGAGAAAGAATCTTGGGAGAGTCGAAACCAAGAGGATTTCTAGATCTACCCTGCTATGAGCCTTGGATCTGGCCAAAAATAGAGGCAAATGGTGAAGTTGGTCCCTGTTCCACAATCTTCCTCTCGAATGTTTATAGAAAGGAGATTAGTGTGAAAAGCAGGAGTTTCAAGGATGTCTGGTATGGAAAGGAGTTTGAGGATTTTAGAAGGCATCTTCTTGAGGGAAAAATCACCGATGCTTGTTCAAATTGTGTTTCGACACATATTCCGACAAATAAAATGATTAGAGAGGAAATAAGGAAATTAATTTAAGTCTAAGAATTTTCTTATCGTTTGTAAAGTAAAGTTGATGTATTATGAGGCATGCCAAAAAAACAATCGTCTTTTTGATTTTCTTATTCTTCTTCATTTTAGTTCTAATCCCTTTTTCATATCCTTACTTATTCTATAATCCACCGAAGAAAGAGGAAATAATAGTTATTGGGTTAGAGGGAGGGACATGGAGAGTTATAAAGCCTTCAATTGAGAAAGATGAATTACCAAATCTTAAGTTTCTAATAGAGAACGGAGCTCATGGGACTATAAATTCCTCGATTCAATCGTACCAAGTCTGGAGTCATATAGCCAGAGGTAAATCTCAAGAGAGTGAGAGTCTTTGGGAAATAGCATCTGAAAAAAACAAGACTGTCATAAGCCATTACTGGCCGAATAGTATAAAAGGTGAAATTTACGACTTGAAGGGTTTTTACTTACTGATGAATCCTATCTTAGAATTTTTCAAAAAATTCTATTACCTGAAAATACTCGTTCCAACCAATAAAGTCGATAAAGACTTGGTTTACGACTTTTATATACTCGATTATAGGATGAGAGAATTCTTCTATTCTAGAGAAAAGCTGAAGCCAGATTTGTCCGGCCTAGTCCTTCCAGAATTACCCAGGCTCCAGCTCTACTTCTGGATGTACAGAGAACCGGAAAGGTTTCAGAATGTTAGCGAGGATGGGATAGAAAAATATGGTAAAGTGATAGAGGAATACTACAAGGAATTTGACTCTTATCTCGGTAATCTGATCAAAGAAAAAAACACAACTATAATCATAGTCTCTGGCTATGGTTTTGATGCCACTATACCGCAAAAGGTCATAGATAAAATTCTAGTAAACAAGATCCTAGAAGTCGGCGGTTTATTGCGTTTCGATTACAAAGGTGAGATAGATCTTTCTAAGGAAGATATAAAAACTAGAGTTATCGATCTTTTCTCTAATGTTTACGTAGGAGAAACAAAAAAACCTGTCTTTGATGTTTTTGAATCGGATAAGGATTTAGTTTTAAGGAGGAAGGTTCCTTTACAAATAAACGAAGAAAAGATCATGATACTGAACAAAAGATACCCAATCAAGGATTTTATTCTCAGGAGGATAGTCTCTGGTAGGACTACTGAAGAAGGAATTTTTATCATGTACGGGAATGACATAGAAAAAGAAGAAATTCGTGATGCAACTATTTACGATATCGCACCAACCATCTTACATCTTTTGAACATATCTATACCAAATGACATGGAAGGTAAAGCATTAATGTGATCACAAGATTTGTCGATAAATCTCTACGTATTTTTTACAAATCTTTTTCCAATCGTAATCTTGGACGAATCTAAATGCATTTTCTGCTATTTCTTTCCTCAATTTCCTCGATTTAATTAGTTTCACAATTTTTTTCGGAAATTCTTCTATATCCGCCAAAATTATTTCTTCCCCATTTTTCACAGGTATCCCTTCTACCCCCTTTCTTGTAGAAATAACTGGCTTTTTAGATGCAAAGTATTCAAGAATCTTCATTCTCATCCCCCCACCAGCTTGAATCGGTACTATGGCTATATCCGCTGCATCTATGTAGTCAGGTAAATTGTTAACGACTCCTGTAAAAATTAAATTCGAATGTTTCACATCTTTAGGAGGGAAATCTCCGACCGCCAGTACTCTTGTTTTTATCATTTCTTTCTCGAGTTTTGGTAATATTTTTTTAGCTATTATTTTTACCGCATCATAGTTTGCTTTGTAAGAATAAACTCCATGAAAGATTAGAGTCGGAAACTTAAGTTTGAACTTTTTTCTTACTTTTTTTCCATTAGTTTTTTTGAAAAAGCCAAGATCGATGCCATGAGGTATGATTTTAATCTTTTTGTTACAGATTCCCAAAATTTCTAATCTTTTTTTGTCTTCTTTTGTGATAGCGATTATCCTGTCTGAAAAATTGCAAACGAATTTTTCTATAGCTTTGACTATTCTCCTACCTCTTTTACTGATACTCGTTGTTTCTGGGATTTGAAAAGTTTCTACATTATGTTCGACTAGGCAAACAGGAATCGAAGTTAACAGCTTAGTAAAAATTGCAGGTATTCCAAAACACGTAAACTCTGCTTGAATTAAATTGACTCTCTCTTTTATTGCGACGTACAAAACCTTAAGCCAGAGTTTAAAATTAATTAGTGGATGATAAAGAGGAAAGATTTCTGGAGGTATTCCAAACCACGAAAGTATCTTTTTCATTCTTTTCGTTACTGGAGATTTAGCTAGCCAGTATGGATATTTCTTTCTCTTAAAAATCCTATTCTTAACTTCAAAATATTGGTCGTTTTCTGCTGTGACAAAGAACACCCTTACTCCGAGTAAAGAGAGGTGTTTTACAGTGTTGTATAGTTTGACTGAAGCCCCTTGAGTTGGGAAAAATAAACTCAAATCCCCCCTACTTACTATACAAATCTTCATATCTCCCACATCTACTTTCATGAATACATTAAAATATTAAACCTAGAATATCTTTTAATAACATGAAGTTCAAGATCCCCATTGCTTCACCAAAACTAGGAAAAAAAGAATTAAACTATGTTATGGATTGCATAAAGTCTTCTTGGATTTCTTCTCGTAGTAATTATGTTACAGAGTTTGAAGAAAAATTTAGTGAATATTGTGGTGTAAGGTATGGGATAACAACCTCAAGTGGGACGACGGCTCTCCATCTAGCCATGGCTTCTCTAGGTATAAAAAAGGGCGATGAAGTCATCATTCCAACTCTAACGATGATTGCAACAGCTAACGCAGTAACTTACACAGGAGCCAAGCCTATCTTAGTTGATTCTGAACCAGACTATTGGAACATCGACACAGACAAAATACAAGAAAGGATAACTGATAGAACTAAGGCTATCGTGGTTGTACATATTTATGGTCATCCTGTTGACATAGATCCCATTTTAGATATAGCTGAAGACAAAGAATTATTCATTGTCGAAGATGCGGCCGAAGCTTACGGCGCTGAATACAAAAAGAGAAGAGTTGGTGGGATAGGAGATATCGGTTGTTTTAGTTTTTATGCAAACAAGATAATAACTACGGGTGAGGGTGGAATGCTCGTTACAGATGATGAAAAAATTGCAGAAAGGGCAAAGATATTAAGGGATCACGCTTTTAGCGAAAATAATCGGTTTTGGCATCAAAGTTTAGGCTTTAGTTATCGTATGTCTGCTCTACAGGCTGCTGTAGGTTTAGCACAACTTGAAAAAATCGATGAATTAGTTGAAATAAGAAGAAGGAATGCGGTCTTGTACAATAAATTGTTAAAGAGTGTTCAAGGTCTCACTCTTCCTACAGAAGCAAAATGGGCTAAGGATGTCTACTGGATGTACTCTGTTTTAGTTGAAAAGGATTTCGGGTCGAGTAGAGATAGTCTAATGAACCGTTTGGAAAAAGCGGGCATAGAAACAAGATCCTTTTTCATCCCAATTCATAAACAACCAATATATGCCAAATATTACAAAAAACAAAAATTTCCTGTTGCAGATGAATTATCAAAAAAAGGAATCAACTTACCTTCAGGATCAACCTTAAAAAAGGAAGAAATAAAATACGTCTGTGAGTCAATATCATCTCTAAGGGGCTGATTACACGTCGAAAGATAAGTTAGGCTTTGCTGTCATAGGTTGTGGAAACTTTGGAACGCGAAGGATTAAAACTGTAGTGGAGAATAAGCAAGTAGAACTGATTTCTGTAACTGACATCATTAAAGAACGTGCAAAGGAAATGGCAAAAAAATATGGATGCGATTGTTATACCGATTTTCGGGATGCGATCAAAAGAAAAGATGTGGAGTGTGTAATAGTTGCAACTCCAAACAACTCGCATGCTCTTATTTCTACAGCTGCTCTTCGTAATAAAAAGCATGTATGGTGTGAAAAACCTTTAGCGATTAATTTAGAGCAGGCATCAAGGATAGTAGCAACTGCTTATAAAAATAAAGTTTTCCTTAAAACAGGATCGAACCTTAGGTATTTTCCCAATGTTCAAAAAGGAATAGAAATTTTAAAGGGAAATGCTCTTGGTGATATATTGTTCTTAAGGGGGTGGATCGGTAATACTGGAAAGCATCTCAGTTCTTGGTATTTTGATAAAAAAATAGCCGGTGGTGGAACACTTTTAGATAACGGTTTTCACATAATAGATTTGACTGTTCTATTGTTGGGAAAGATAAAAGAATGTGTAGGTCATGTGAGCACCACTTCCTTACCAGTTAAGAATCTAGAAGATAATGCGTTCGCCATTCTCAAATCATCAAATGGAAAGATAGCTTTTGTTCAATCCTCATGGAGAGAGTGGAACGGTTACATGTACGTGGAAGTATACGGTGAGGATGGTTATATGTATATCGATAACAGAGGATCTGTATCAAAGACTGTGCTTACAAAAAACGATGGACATCATGAAATTTTTGACTACTCGAACGAGGTTCAATCTTACGAACTTGAACTTAAAGATTACATTCAGAGTATAAAAAATAATCAACAACCGCATGCAAGCGGTTTAGAGGGTATGGAAGTCCTAAGGATAATTCACGGAATTTATAAATCTTCAAAAAATGGACAAAGAATAGTTCTATAAAAATCAGAAAAAATAACATCTTAATTTTGCCAAGGCTCTTCTCAACCCCAATGCAGAATTGAATAAGTATCGTGCTCGATAAGGATGCAAATAGAAACCAAGAAATGCTAGTCTTTGGTATTTTCTTATTACATTTTCTGGTAATACATTTGATAAAAAACCACCTTTTTTATAATAATGCTCTGATGCCCATTCATTTGTTATTTTCCAACCCTTTGATTTTGCCATATCATATAAATAGGTTCCTGGAAAAGGAGTTAAAATTGAAAAAGCAGCCTCATCTAATTTTGAATTAATTGCAAATGAGATCGTTTGTTTCATTTCTTTTAAACTTTCAGTAGGTGCTCCTAAAATAAAATAACCTCTCGTCTTTATACTGCATGATCTAAATATTTTAATGGCTTTTTTGGCTTGGTTTAGTGTTATTTTTTTGTTGTATAATTCGAGAACCCTCTGGGAACCAGATTCTATACCAATATCAACAAGTCGTAACCCAGCTTTATGCATTTTTTCTATCAGTACTCTTGAGGGGATCGTATCAACTCTACTTTGACAGCTCCATCGAAGATCTAATCCCTCCCTTAAGATTTCATTACAAAAATTATCGATGTATTTACTATTAATCATGAAAAGATCATCAATTATAAAAAACGCATTAATCCTGTAATTTTCCTTCAGGTGTTTCAATTCTTCGACAACATTCATAGGACTTCTTCTTCTCAAGAAATTTCCAAACATTTTTTTTAATGTGGGTTGACAAAATGTGCAATTAAAAGGACAGGACCTGCCAGTAAAAATATTAGTTCCTCTGAATCTTGGGGACACAGAATCCAAATGGAACCAATGTTTAAAATATTTTCCCATGTCCAGCAGATCACGAGCTGGAAAAGGAATATCATCCAAATTTTTGATAAAATATCTTTCATTACATTTTTTTATTTTTCCTTGATATTTGACGTATAAGTTTGGAATTCCTATTAAATCTTCGATTTTTTCTTTCCTTTCAAATCTTTCAACTATCTTATCAAAAGAGTACTCACCCTCACCAATAACAACAGCATCTACATTCTCGCTTTTGAGTGTTTTTTCAGGCTGAACAGAAGGGCCAGGACCACCAAGAATCACTAATGGAATTCCGTTTGATTTCCCTATTTTTCCTATTTCGATTGCATCATTCATCATCGTGCTAATTGCACTAATACCTAGAATATCTGGTTTTTGATGTTTTATGATTTTTTCAACAAAAGAATATGAATTTTTGAAAGTAGTATCAAGAACATCTACACTAATACCCCTTTCCCGTAAATAAGATGCGATGTAAGCGACACCTAGAGGAGGATCACCTGTAACTACTTTCATGTTCGGGAAAACTAAGAGTACACGCATAATTATCACAAAACCTCAGTTCAAATAACTTTAACTCTTATATTAATTATCTAACAATCTATAAATTTTAATGGATTTTATGTGGAAAAAATTACGTAAATTTATAAAAATAGATTTATTGATTTTAATTTTTATAATAATTTTGACAGCTTTTTTGAGAATCTGGAAAATTTCTGATTTGCCGCTCTTATTGGATGAGTTAGAACAGGGAGTTTTTGCACTCGACATATTAAACTATGGTATACTGAAGTATATCATAGCAATACCATTTTTGATTAATGAAAGATTGGGCCCGATGATTGGTTATGTTTTGCTCCCGTTCTTATATTTCCTTGGGCAAACAATGTTCGCATTGAGAATACCCCTTGCAATAATCGGTATATTAACAAATATCATTTTTTTCCTTTTCGTGAATGAATTGTTCGGTAAAAAATTAGCGCTATTATCAACACTTATATTAGCTGTTTTTCCAGCACACATTATTTTAAGCAGAATGGCATTAGAAGTTATCTTACTTCCTTTTTTTCTGGTCTTAAGTCTATATTTTCTAGTAAAATTTGATAAAACTAAAAACAGGAATTATTTATATTTGTTTTCAATGAGTTTTGGTTTAGGTTTAATTTCAAGGTTATCATTCGTGTTTTTTTTATTATCGTTCATATTAACGTATAAAATTAACCCATTTTTTAAGATAAAAAAAATGAAAGTTAGACGTATACTATTAGTTTTTTTATTTTTTCTTTTAGGAGCATATCCTTTAATTTATTGGAGTTTCAAAGACAATTTTGCTAACGTAGAAAGTTGGATTTCATCTAGAAACGCTTTGATAAAAGAATATAGGTCAGATGTAACATCTATCTTTAAATATTTTATTCTAGGTCTGACTGTGAATTTTCCCCAAATTTTTAGAGGGACATTTCAATTTTACTTCTCCTCCCTATTTCCCACCTCTATTCCCTTACTATTTCCTGATTTGTTTGATTTTCTTGCTTGTATTTTTGATAAAAAAATGTTTGGAAAATAAGGTTGATCTTAATTTAAGAAAAGATTTATTTTTTTTAGCAAATATTTTTATTCTCGTAACACTTATTTCGACTTTAACCATAAGACATTCTTCAAGTCTGACTCTGGATGCTTTTAAAAGAGAGGATTATATTTTGATAGCCCCATTTTGTGCTATAATAATGGGTAGAGCATTTTACGAAATATTAAACATTATCAAGAAGTTTAGACCTTTATTTTTTCTCTGCGTATTAATAATCCCCATTTTGCTGATCCTTGACGTATTACCTTTCATGAGTTTTATTAACAAAATTGGGAGTACTGATACTACCGAAGAAGCAACTATTGCTCAACTCCTAGACGTTATAATGAATCTTAACCATTCTAAAATTTATGTTGACGATAATCTATTAGTAAAAGCACTACGATGGAATCTGTATAAAAGAGAAATATGTGGAGAAGAAATTAATTATCTCGCTTTAGAACTTAATCCAGGCCAAGAAAGATTTGAAATTGTAAATAGGACATTAGAAAATGAAAATATTCTATATGTATTTACTTTTCCTACTTCGCCTTTTTATGAAGATTTCCTACAAATTGTAAAGCAATTTAACAAAACTATTATCTTAGAAAAATCTGTTCATTCAAAAACTAAAGATGTAACATATAATATTTACCGTGTTCTGTAATAAAAACGACTAAATACACTCTTTAGTCAAAAACTACAGATTTATCATTTTAATAAACTTTCTAAGTAAATTCATAAAAATTAATTTATATTTAACCATATGAATGTAGCTTCTTCACTCCAAGCAATCACAGAAGATGTCATACTTAAGATGGTTAAGTATGCAAAGAAAATAACTGGTTCAAAGAGCTTGTGTATGGCTGGTGGTGTTGCATTAAATTCAGTTGCTAACGGAAGAATAATTCTTGAAAGAATTTTTGAGAACTGTTTCTTTCAACCCGCAGCTACAGATGCTGATGGTGCTTTAGGATCTGCACTATTCGCTTTCAATTCTATCTTTAACAACGAGAGAAAGTACATAATGGAACATGCTTTCTTAGGTCCTGAGTTCGATTCAAATTATATAAAAAATTTTTTAGGCATGAATAACATAGAATATGAGAAATTGAGTAAAAAGGAAATCACTGGATTTACTGCTGAAAAAATAGCAAAGAACAAAGTAATTGGTTGGTTCCAAGGAAGAATGGAGCTTGGTCCAAGGGCTCTGGGTCATAGGAGTATTCTGGCGAATCCTTCTAACCCAAAAATGAGAGATATTCTGAATGAAAAAGTAAAAAAAAGGGAATGGTTTAGACCTTTTGCTCCTTCTTTAGATATAGATTTTATGGAGACGTATTTCAACATAGTTCAGGATTTTCCTTTCATGATTGTTACTTTACCAGTAAAGAAAGGGAAGGTGAAAGAAATGAATAAAATAAAAGAAAATTTACGTAAAAAATACCCTGAACTTTCTGATGTACAATTGACTATTATGTCTCAAGAAAAGCAATGGGAAAAAATAGAAGGAGAACCGTTTAATGAAGTATGGGGACCAGCAGAAGAACCTATGACTGAACTAGTTGAAATTTCCAAGAAAAATAATATTAAGGTGATACTTACAATTTATCAGGGAAAATTTAATGAAGAGGTAACCGTACTGAAGGGATTCGCTCGACAACATGATTGGATTTCTGTTCCTCTTTTTGGAGAAATATACTCAGATTATTCCCATTCTGACTTGATCCTTCATCCTAAAGATGAACATCCATCTGCTCTTGGTCATAGGCTTATAGCAGAGGCTATTTATAAAGAATTAGAAGTTAAGCAGGTAGTTGAATGAAAAAAATTTTTCTGCTTTACATAGTTTATTCATTATCAATTATTATTTTAACAACGTATTTTTCTATTAAGATATCAGAAGGTAAATTTATGGACTTTGCTGTACAATTCAAACAGGCTGGTTTGTCAAAGAAAAGGAGTATACGCTGCCAGATGTAAAAAATCCTCTTAATGAATCTAAACCTTGTCCCTGTAAAAATATTGGAAAAGATAAGCCAGGTTGTCCATTTGTTTTTCATAAAAATAGTGAGAACCCAATACTTAATTATGAATTGATACCAAACCACGAAGGAATCTATGATGGTGGATTAATATGCATCCCTTCAACTAAGATAAAAATTAATTCTAATGGATTAAGAGACTACGAATATTCGATCAAAAAACCTAATAACACTTTTAGAATCATTGTTTTAGGTGACTCTCATGCAATGGGTATGGGAGTCGAATTAAATGAAACATACCCAAGGGTGCTGGAAAGGATGTTAAATCCTAATCATCGAAAATATGAGGTTTTAAATTTTGGCGTACACGGATACAACTTAATCCAAAAAATTGAACTGCTAAAAATAAAAGGGTTAACTTATGAGCCTGATATGATATTGTTTCAATATTCTGGTGATGATACAATTGATAGAAACGTACTAGACAACCTTACAGTAAAATCATTCAATGATTTCGCTAAAAAGAATAATATTTCTACAAATGTGATCGATGAATTTACAAAAGCGAAAATTGGTTCTGCTGTACTTAGAATGCTACTGGACGTAAAAGAGAAAAATCCTTCCAAAACTTCTGAGTTGATTGCGAATTCTTTCGATAATCTTTCTAAAATTATTGAGAAAAAAACATAAAAGTCCTGATATTTACTATTTATAGCTCTCCCGGGGATCTGGATATTTCCAAGATAACTGTTGGTTACCCCGATGATGGACACCTTAACGCTTTGGGCAACGAAATAGTTGCTCAAAAAATATTTGAAAAACTTGTTGAGGCTATCTTGACTGAATAATTTTAATAGCCAAAGAAAAACTCTTAAAGATAAAAACCCCTAGTAATTTTTATTTTGGTAAAGTATTGAAAAAGTGCCGGCAAGAAAATGAAAAAAGAGCCTTATAACAGGTATGTTAATCCAAATTACGTAGAAAAACTCTCCCGACTTTATTCTTGGTATAGCAAGAAAAAACCTGATCCCTTCAAAATAGCCCTAATCCCAACGAATCGATGTAATCTTAATTGTTTTTTCTGTCCTAATTCTGTTGCCAGATCTTCTGGAAGATTCGATGCAAAAAAAGAACTCAAAAAAGATGATTGGCTAAAAATGGTCAAAGAAGGTTTGGAGATGGATGTTAGAGAATGGCGATTCTTAGGGGGCGGTGAACCGTTACTTAGACATGAAAGTGTCATGAGTATGATAAGAGAAATAAAATCTCATCCGAGCACTGACTGTGAAATTATCACTAATGGCACTCTTTTTAGAAAGGAAGACATAGAAGATTTTGTAAGGTTAAAATTAGACAGGATAATCTTCAGTATTCATGGTGCAAAAAAGGAAACCCACGATTTTTTAACCCAGTCTAATGCTTTCGAAATAGTAACAGAGAACCTGAAGTATCTTGAAAGAATAAAAAAGAGAACGAGAAGCGATAAACCAGTTGTTCAGCTTAACGTAGTCTTGACTAACAAAAACTACAAAGAAATTCTTTCTATGATAGATTACGTAGGAAGAATTGGTTGTGATGAGCTAGCTTTTCATCCGATGAGAGAATATGAAGAAATAAAGGATCAAGTACAGTTTTTGAAGATGAATGAGAAAGAGAAGAAAGAGATGTGGAATCTACTAGAAAAGGGTAAAAAATTAGCGAAAACAAAAAGAATACAGCTAGATTTGGCTATGATTGAATGTGAAAGGCTGGCTTTAGATGGAAGCGGGTTCAAAGAGAAATTCCTCAAAATGAGATGCTTCGAACCTTTCTACGGCATGCTTATTGATCCAGAAGGTTTTGTGACACATTGTGTTCCGCACGGGATGGGCAATAAAAAACTTAGCGTGAAGAAGAAGTCCCTGAAAGAGATATGGTTAAGCGAATACTTCGAAAGGATAAGGAATAATATACTTAACGGAGAAATGATGAAGTGTTGCGTTAAGTGTGGGCTTTTAGACATGTCTGATGAGTTAAGAAATGACCTAGCACTTTTTGTGAAACATAAGGGTGAGTGAATGTCGGAGGATATCTTAACGAATATTCTGATATTCAAGAACCAACTCTGGATGGAAGATTATGCTTTTAGAATGGAGAAATGGTTCAACGGTGAAGAGATAGGCCCGATGAGGATTGATGCCGAACTCCATAGAAGGTGCAACTTGAACTGCAGGATGTGTGCACGAAGAGCTTCTCCGATCGATTTAACAGAAGAGTCTAAAAGGATCGAAATGAATTCTAAGAGATGGGTCGAGATCGTCAGGGAATCCGGAGAGTTCAACACGAGGGCTTGGAATATCTCAGGTTTAGGCGAGCCTATGTGCAAGCCTCAAACATTATTTGCTGTGATGGATATGGTAAAAGCTTATGGGATGTTCGGGGAACTCACGACGAACGGAACACTCTGGAAAGAAAAATACATAAAGAAAGCTGTAGAGATGAGTTGGGATAGCATCTGCGTGAGCATAGACGCCCCCGATGCAAAAACACATGACTGGCAAAGGAGGGTTAAAGGAACATTCAAGAAAGCAACTCAAACTGTAAAATCTTTAAGATCTTGGCGTGATAAGTTGAGCAGTGAAGTCCCTTGCGTAACATTGAACCTTGTTCTAAACAAACTGAACTACAATAAACTTCCAGAGATGGTTAAACTGGCGTACGAATTGGGGGCTGATGCCGTTTTCGTCGAACCGATGATAGTTTACACCGATTTGGGGAAAGAACTGAAGATGTCTAAAGAAGAGATAGAGAAACTTCCTCACTACATGCAACGAGCAAAAGATTTAGCAGAAGAGTATTGCATAGCCACTACCATAACTTGCATAACACCAACGAAGAAGTTTCAATCTGAGTTGGTAGAGAAAACTAGTGAGATAAGAGAAGTGCTGATGGAAGATGCCAAAAAACATTCTGGAGATGATACCCTTTCAATCCCATGCTATTATCCATGGTTTTATCTGATGATAAGGGCAGATGGCTCTGCGATCCATTGCGGAGAGTGTAAAAACATCAGCGACAACATAAGGAATAAAAGCCTCAGAGAAGTTTGGTTTGGCCCGACTCTCGAGGAGATAAGGATGGGATTCAGAAAAGGACTCCCTTCGTACTGTCGAATGTGTAGACCTAATGTGATAGAGGATATGAGAGAACTGAGGAGAGCGATCAAAAGATACAAAAGAACGAGTTACTTGCAGAAGAAAATACTCGAGTTACTAAAGGAAAATATGGATCTTAAGAGACAAGTTTTTAGGTTGAGGACAAGTAAGTGTTTGAGTAAAAGTGAGTCCGAATTGATTCAAAAATTGAGAGAACAGGAGAAAGAACTCAAGAGGTTTAAGATTTCTCTAAGTTATAGGTTTGGAAAAAAGATTGGTGATACAAGAATAGGTAAAAAAATCAAGAAATTTTTTGGGGTATATATATAGCCTACTGAGGTTAAGAGATGGACGGAATCACAAGAAGGTTATTAAAATGGTATCAAGGAGGCAAGGCTCCTCCTGAAACAGTACAAATCTATCCGACTAACAGATGCAACTTGAAATGCATCTTTTGCAGTCTACATATCCAGGATTTCGATTATAAAGATGAAGTTTCAAAAGATAAGTGGTTTCAAGTAACTGAAGAAATTAGCAAGATGGGTGTTGAAAAGATTCTGATAAGTGGTGGCGGTGAACCTTTAGCAGTTCCAGAAATCACACTGGGGATAATGAAAATTGCCAAATCTCATGGCCTTCATGGACGGATGATTACCAACGGTACATTTTGGACTCGAGAGCTAATAAAGGAGGCTGTTGAAATTGGTTGGGATTGTGTTGTATTCAGTGTTGACGGACCAAAACCTAAAGTTCATGATATGCTGAGAGGGGTTAAGGGAGCGTTTTATCAAACTATCAAAAATATCAAAATCTTTAGGAAATACAAGGAAAAAATAAACAAAAATTTGCCAGCTATTGAATTAACAACTGTTCTCAACATTCACAACTACAAGGAAATTCCTGAAATGGTGAAGCTTGCCCATACATTGGGTATCGGATCGATCAACATGGAACCTGTATGTGTTAACAATCCGATATCGGTGAGAATTAAATTAAAAAAAATTCAGAGAGAAGATTTCTTACATAGCACTATCTCTCAAGCTCAAAAACTCGCAGATTCTTTTGGAATTAGAACTAACTTTTCGCGTCTTAGAGAAGCAAAATTCATCGAAAAAACTGGAAATTTAAGAGATGTAATTTTACAACCTAAAACTGATAATAGTTTTCTTAGCTTACCTTGTTACGAGCCTTGGCTCTGGCCTAAAATAGAAGCAAACGGGCAAGTATGCCCGTGTTCAACAGCTATATTGGATGCAAACATAAAGAAAAAATCATTCAAAAAGATTTGGTATGGAAAAACGTTCAAACAATTCAGGAAGAGAATAATGAAAGGGGATTTGCCTGACGAATGTGAGAATTGTGTTTTAACTCATTTGTCAATAAATAACGAAATAAGGGATAAATTGAGGGACACCCTAAATTCGAGATGTGGTTAATTTGGAAATGGAAAAAGACATTGCTGATAGAATATTGAAATGGTTATCCAAAGGTGAAGTAGCACCACCTCATAGAGTTGAGCTAGATCCAACTAATAAATGTAACTTAATGTGCCTTGCGTGCGTAGCAAGAGGAAAACCGGTATACGATGCTAGCAAAGAGCTCACAAAATACAAGTGGCTTAAAATCATAAGAGAAGCAATTCAGCTTGGAGCGAAAAGTTTTAACATCTCTGGAGGTGGAGAACCCCTATGCAGACCAAAAACTACTCTTACTATTATGAAAGAGATTAAAAAATATAATTTAATTGGAAGTTTAGTCACAAACGGTACTTTATTCACAAAAGAAATCGTAAAAAAATTAGTTAGGATTAGATGGGATGAAATTAGGTTCAGTATTGATGGCCCCGATGCAAAAACGCATGATTATTTGAGGGATGTTCCAGGAACTTTTGATAGAGCTATAGAATCAATAAAATTTTTTACTTTTTTAAAGAAAAAACTAAACCGATCAAAACCAAGAATTCACATTACACCCGTCATCACAAGTCAAAATTTTAACAGAATATGTGAAATGATTGAGTTAGTACATGATCTTGGGGCTGATGCATTGTATTTACAACCCTTTATGTCAGGGAGTGTTCTCGACATACAATCTAACAAGGAGAAAAGAAGACAGATCAGCAAAAGACTCAGGCTTAACAACAGGCAACAAAAAGAGTTTCGGGAGCACTTAAAAAAGGCAAGAAGACTCGCCGAAAAATACAGAATAACCACAAATTTTGACTTCCTTGAAGAAAAAATCATGAAGGAAACTACTGACGTAATCATTCGATCGGATAGTAAGGAACAACCACAAAACAGTATTCTATCTATCCCATGTTTTTTTCCATGGTTCTTATTACAGATCCATGCAGATGGTATAGTTGAACCTTGCGGTGGGAATCCTGTTCGTGAGAGCATTAAACAAAAAAGCTTAAGAGAGATATGGTATGGAGAACTTTTCAATAAACTCAGGCGAGAACTTATAAGAAAGCAAATTCCTTCTTGCTGTAAGGCTTGCTGTCCTATTTTAGTTTATGATATTAGAAGCGTTAGAAAAGCGCTCTTTGAAATAACGGGAGAAAACATAGAAAAACTAACGTTTAACTCAAAAATGCTAAAAAGTGAAAAAACATGGAATTGAAATTGTTGTATCTTTTATAGGAATAAATTTGGGGTACTGATGATTAGCGAAAAAGATAAATGGAACAGAGTTTGGGCGAAAGAATCGCAAAGAAATCTTGAAAAAAGATTCAAGAAGGAAATAATGGAAAAAAAGGGCCAAATAGACGAGTTAGAGAAACGAGTAAAGAAGTTAGAGAGAATGCTTAATAAGAGATTAAGCGAGAAAAAGAGTCAGAAAGGAGAAATTGAGAAAGAAATTAAGGATAGATTGCAAGAAAATGAAATGTATATAAAAGAAAAAGAAAGGGAGATAGCAGAGGTTGGGAATCAGAATAAAAAATTGAAAGAAGTTTTCAAAAAGGAATTGAAAAATCTCGAGAAAGAAAAAAAAGAGATTAAGAAAGAAGCTGAAAAGAGACTAAAGGAAAAAGAAGAACAAATAAAAGAAATCAAAGAACAAATAAAGGAGATAGAGAAGCTGAAGAAGAGATTGAAAGATAGAAAAAAAGAGAAGAGAAAGATTGAGAGGAGATTTGAAAACGAATTAAAGGAAATGAAAGAAAAACAACAAACATTTGATAAACTAAATGAAGAAATGATGAGAAATACCGAGGTCCCTCAACACTTTAAATCCAAATCTAATTTTTTGGAATGTGGGATTGGAAATGGAATGTTTTCAGTCACTCTGTATAAAACGCGTAAACGAGTTAAAATTTTCGGAATTGATTTTTCAAGAAATTCAATAAGACTTGTCAAATCTAATTGTAAAAAGTATAATGCTAAAATTTCTCTTGTTCTTGGAGATGTAAGGAATATACCACTCAAAGAAAATTTTTTCGATATAGTTTACTCTGCCGGCCTCAACGAACACTTTATAGGACGTGAAAGAGAAATTGTCTTAAGAGAAATGTTTCAGGTTAGTAGGAATTTGGTCTATGTTAGCGTTCCATACGCTTTTGCTCCTTTTTATAGGATTAGTCTTTTTTTAAAAAAATTTTTAATAAATAATACAATGACAGAAATTCCGTATACAAAGAGTGAATTCTTATTAAGAATTAAAAGTTTAAACCCAGTGTGGGGGATTAAATTTGCACAAGATGGGTTCTTGAAATCAATTTTTTGGTTTTTATCAGATAGAGTTGAAATTGTTGGAAGAATTAGTAATAAACTTGCTGATATCAGAACACCTTTGGATTTTTTGGGTATAGGATTAACTGTACTTATTTTTAAAAGAGTTGTTCAAGATTAGAGATGGCGAAAATTATGAAATTGAAATTATTATATCTTCCAAGATTTTGCAGAGATTTTGAAATCTTAGAAAAAAGTAAAAGCGACGAACCTGTTGGAGGAATTCATCTACCACCAATAGGTATAGCTACTTTAACGGCTTTTTTAAAAAGTCACGACGTTGAGGTAGAACAGGACGATCTTATGATAAAAACCTTTTACTATAACCTAACTCATCAGAAGAAAATTGATTTAAGGATGTTCAACGATGAGAATAGAGTAAACAATTTCATAAAAGGTGATTACGATCCTACCTTGGAAACTGAAGGAGAAAAAATCCTAAAATTAACGAAATGTAGAGGGGTTGACGTGTTTGGCTTCTCTCTCTACGAAGCTATAAATCCTTCGGTTGCAGGTATCGCTGTAGTACTCGGAAAAATATTAAAAGAAAAATATGGTACAATCAATCTCTTTGGAGGTGGTTTACCAGAGGAAGTAGTATCGTACTTATTAAAAACAAAATTTTTTGATTGTTCTATTACGGGCTTAGGGGAGAAAAAGTTATTAAATTTTTGTAAAATGTTAGAAATTGGGGTAGATATAAAAAAGATTCCTGGAATCATTCACGTTGATGAGAGTGGGAGGCTTGTGGGAAATGATTTTAGTGAACAACCTGGTGGGGAATATGGTGTGTACGGAGTGTCTGGCGATGTTACTATGGATACTTTTGTGAAGCCTTGTTTTGATGGTCTCCCTTTAAATTTATATAAACCGAACATATGTGGAAAAATTAACGATGAATATCATGAATACAGAATTTTGGTTTTGCCTTATTATTTTATCAGAGGTTGTCCAAATAGTTGTGCCTTTTGTAGTCTTTCTGTATCTTCCAAATGGGTTGGAAAAAAACCCGAGGAAGTGGCTATAGATATAAAGGAACTTTCTGAAAAGTACAAGACAAAATATTTCTTTTTCCTTAACTCGGAGATAAATCCAACGTATGAATATGCGGAAAGAATAGCAGAAGGACTAATCAAAAATGACGTGAACATCATGTGGAGCGATTGCGCCAACTTCTGGCCGATGGACGAAAATTTGTTGGAAAAATTGAAAGAAGCTGGAGCAACTAGGCTTGTCTTTGGAATTGAATCCGCGAGTCCCAAAATATTGAAATATGTTGAGAAGCCCCTCCCATCTGTAGCTCATGCAGAGAAGATTTTAAGGATATCCCATAAGCTCGGGATATGGAATGTCATTGATCTTATATGTGGATTCCCTTATGAGACGGAGAAAGATGTTCATCTAACTATAAAGTTTCTGGAAAAAAATCGGAAGTGTATACAAGAAGCAACTATCTCGAAGTTTCGTCCTGAAGGAAGGATGAGAGAAAATTCGGAGAAATATAAGATAAATATTTTGAAGAGTGATAGTAAAGTATCGAGACCTGGTCATATTATCCCCTTTAACGAAATTCATGGACTAACTTGGGAGAGAAAAATGAAACAAATCAACAATCATCATGACAAAATAAAGAAGGTTATCGATTCAACTGTTCCCTCTAGGCCACATCCGATACCTCGAATCCCAAAAATGAAAATAGAAGAGTTGAGTTTCATGCATTTTATCATGTGGTGGGCTGAAGAAGATAAAGGATGGGATAAAAAGAGAAAAGTATTCAACCCAGGTTGGGCATTATGAAACTAAAACTTTTATTTCTACCTCGCTATCACTGTAATCCAGATACTGGTAAGCTTGATACTGGCTTGGCTAAGTTTCCGCCCCTTGGAATTGCTGTCTTAACCTCTTATCTAAGAGAAAATCAAATTCCAACAAAGCAGGATGATTTGGATGTTAAAGTTACTTGCCATAATGAAAAAGCAAAAAATCGAGAGAGAAAGGTTAACTTAAAACTCTTCATGGACGAAGACAGGATAAAGAACTTAGTTAAAACAGGTCAAGAAAAGAAGCTGGAAACTGAAGGAGAAAAGATCATAAAATTAACGAAGTGTAAAGGGTTTGACATAATAGGTTTTTCTCTCAATATCGTGGATAACCCCTCAAGTATTGCCATAGCCTTAGTGTTAGGAAAAATTTTGAAGAGTGAGTACGATGCGGCGGTAGTTGTCGGAGGAGGATTTGGAAAGGATATCATGAACCGCTTACTCGAAGGAAAATTCATCGATTACGTGATCGATGGAGATCCCATTTATTCTATAGCTGAGATTAACATGTTAAAATTCTGCGAGATGTTCGAAATGGGAGTTGAAGGTGAAAAAATACCAGGTGTAGTGTACAAGAAAAATGGGGAATTAGTTTTCACACGCAAACAAGAGGAATATAGTCACGAAGAAAAATTCATGATAACAAAGCCTGACTTTGATGGACTTCCTCTACCACTCTATACAAGAACATTACGTTGCAATATCGACGGAGAAACTCACGAATCTAACATAAACTTTTTACCGTATTTTTTTGTGAGGGGTTGTCCAAATTCTTGTGCTTTCTGCACCTATGGATGTGATACATGGGCCGCTAAAGAGCCTGAGAAGGTTGCAACTGAGATAGAAGAACTATCAAAGAAATATCGAGTGAAAAATTTTTTCTTCATAAACACTACTATAAACCCTACCTATGAATACGCTTGTAAGTTAGCCAACGAAATCATAAAAAAAGACCTTAACATAGTTTGGACAGATTGCGCGACTTTTTGTAAAATGGACAGAAAGCTTTTAAGAAAGCTTAAACAAGCGGGCGCCGCAAGACTCGTGTTTGGCATGGAAACGGGAAGCCCAAAGATGTTGAAGTTTGTTAAGATACCGTACTTTTCTCCGACACAGGCTGAGAAGATATTGAAGGAAACTTACAAGCTAAAGATTTTGAGTCAGATAGATGTCATAATCGGCTTCCCATATGAGAGTGAGTTTGACATCGACTGTACCATCAGGTTCATCAAAAAGAACGGAAAGTATCTTACAGGAGGGGTTAATCTGAACAAGTTCTATTTGAATGGACTAATGCTACGTTACCCAGAAAGATATGGTATCCGACGCAGGGAGCAGGAGAAGTTCCAAAGAAATTGGTCCACTGAAGTTTTTGATGAAATTCACGGATTGAAATGGGAGGATAAAGTTCAACAGCTCTCGAAGTTTCATGAGAAAGTCCATCTCTCACTAGATCCTTCTGCATCTTTTGTACCTAATGCTCATGAGCTTTTCTTCATAGCTAAAAATCCAGAAATAAAAAAGATGTTCTTTGGTCATAAAGAGCCTCCAAGGTTTGAAGAGGTGATTTAATAAAATGAAACTGAAGCTTCTATTCACTCCTAGGTTCGAGTACGACTACAATAGGAACGAAGTAGTTAGGCCCCCTGTTTTTCCTCCACTTGGTATCGCTACTCTAACTGGTTTTGTGAGAGGACATAATTTTCATGTAGATCAAGACGACCTCAGTGTAAAAGTCGATCACCATAATCAAAGTGCGAAGAATTCTAAAAAATCGACTTATCTTTGTTCAACGAAGAAAAAAAAATTAAAAAATTTTTAGAAGAGAAACATGACCCTCTGTTGGAAGAGGAAGCTGAAAAGATTTTAAAATTAACGAAATGTAGAGGAGTTGATGTTTTTGGTTTTTCTTCACTTCCAGACGAGAACATAAGTATAGTGGGCATCATCGCTGTTCTTGCAAAATTAATAAAAGAGAAATTTGGATCTACGACGATAATAAACAGTCAAATGGGGGAGAAAGATACAAGGAACAAACTTCTTAGTTCTGAGTTAATCGATTATGAAATCTTGAGCTCTAGAATTTATTCCACGGCTGAGGTAAGTTTACTGGAATTTTGCGAGGTCTTCGATAGGAGAAAAGATGTAAGGAGTGTTCGTGGAATAAGATATCATGAAGATAAAGAAATAAAAGAAACTACTCCCCGTTATCGAAAAGAAGAGAAATGTATTTTCACAAGACCAGATTTTGACGGTTTGCCTCTTAAATTATACAAGAGGAGACTTGAAATACCTGATGAAGGCCTATCTTCAGAAATATTTTTCCTACCCTATTTTTTCATAAGAGGTTGCCCCAATAAATGTGCATTCTGTATGTACTCACTCGAACCTTTGGTCGCACTTAACACTCCTGAAAAGGTTGTGGAAGACTTAATATTCCTCTCAGAAAAGTATAGAACTCGTTTTTTTTACTTTTTGAACACAGAAATAAATTCCACTTACCAATACGCCAAAAATCTGGCCGAAGAAATCATAAAGAATGACTTAAACATCTTCTGGACAGACTCTGCTACTTTTAATAATATGAATAGAAAACTCTTGGAGTTGCTGAAAGAAGCAGGAGCTGCTAGACTCGTGTTCGGATTAGAATCCGCTTCTCCACGCATGCTCTCCTATCTTCACAAACCCTTTACTTTGAGCGAGGCAGAAAAAATTATTAAGGAAACTCATCATCAAAAAATCCTCGTCCAGTTAGATATTATCATGGGTTTTCCTTATGAGACCGAGAAAGATGTTAATCAGACCATTATTTTTCTTAAGAGAAACAAAAATTACATCACAGACTTGAACTTAAGTAAATTTTACCTCGATGGAGAATTTTTAGAACTTCCCGAAAGGTACAATATTCGGATTTTAAAGAGGAAAAAAGGATATAAAGATTGGGCTTCTCGTCCTTTTGATGAAGTGAAAGGCTTAAGGTGGAAAGAGAGATTGAAATTAACTCAAAAATTTTTTGAAAAGTATGAAGAATTCGAGAAAAGATATTTGAGGAGAACTCTTAGTCCTCATGAGATGTTTTTCATTGCTAGCAAATTGAATCTAAAAAGGTCTCTTTTTTTGTCTGGGAAGCTACCTGAGATTAAAATTTGTATTACTTAATGAACAAATCCTCGAAAAATTCGTGATACGTTGATGAAGTTTACATTACAAGCCAAACACGCTCTAGGAAAATGATGCAACAACATTAGAGCTCTCATACGATTGAATTTCTCTCCATACCAGATTTCTCTTAAACTTTTTCCTTCGACGGATTCTATTATTTCCAAATCAGATTCTGGGTATTCTTCAGGCACTCCTTGAAAAAACCCCCCACATGGCGCAGCGTATCCATTAGCGAATACGTTTATCTCTGTAAACGGAAAAGTACAAACAGCAATATCATGAATTTTTCCATTTTTTAATGCTTCCATAACCTCTCTTTCACTAAGCTGATTTCCAGAAATTATACCTTTCACGTCTCCACTCCTCTCCAGATTCAAATAATATTTTACATCTTTTTCTGTAAAGTCCTTATAGAAATCGACGTGCTTTGAATGAGCGAGATTCTCAGCATTCTTTAACTCTTTTTTGAACTCTTCATAATTTTCAGCGGGGATACAGAGTGGTCTTCCGCTGCCTGGTTGTTCGTTAACGAGGCGTACTTGAATCGAAGCATTGTATTCAGCAGCAAAATTAACCATATTTTGAACATCGTTGTAGTTGTGTTTCGTAATGACTACATTAAATTTTAAATGTGGAAATGGGGAGTTGAACTTTCTTTTAAATTTTACAAAAATTTCTAGTCCTTCTATCGTTTTTTCATAAGTCCCATTTCTTCCCCGAAGAAAGTCATCTAAACTTTCCGTCGAAGCATTGATGGAAATGCTTATCAGATCCCATTTAAGACTAATTAACTTTTTAACTATTTCTTTATCGAACAAAGTACCATTCGTGATTATTTCGCCCCTGATACTAGCATGTTGTTTAATAATAGAGGCCATCGAAATAACGACATCTGGCTTAAGGAGAGGTTCTCCCCCACCAGTAATGGTTATTAAATCGGGTTGAAAAGCACAAGCCTCTCTTGTCAGACTCAATAATTTATCGTCGGGGATGTGGTCTTTCCCTTTCTTTATGTCATGTCGCCAACAAAATATACAATTAAGATTACATTCATTCGTAGGAGTGATTTGTACGTGTGCGGGAGGAGGAGTTATTTGTTTAATCCAGTCTAATAAAGAATGATTGATCGAGTCATCTCTTTTGGACATTTGGTTACCTTTACTTTTATCAATTTTTCTTTTAAAATTTAAGTATTTCAATCCTAGTCTTACAAGAAACAATTTTTGCAATAGGACGGAAAAATACCTTTTATCATTTTCGACCTAAAATTATTAAAACACTTTCCATACCACACCTCATCTAACCTTTTATTCAGAATGCTGTCTATAAAATTTTCCTCGGGTTTCGGTTTCCAAATCACACAGCAGGGGCTTACTGTACCTTCCGCGAAAATGATCATCTCGCAAAAAGGCAAGAGGCATCGTAATTCAATTTCTTTTGAACCACCTTCAACTCCTTTCTTCAATTCCATACCATCTTTATCCTCATATTTTTTTGGAAAGGATCGACGATAACCAGATTCTATATAACCAACTAATGTTTTCAGGTCATGTTCTAAACATAAATCTATACTTAATACATTCGCTAGTTTATGGGCTTTTGAGATGCTAGCAAGTAAAGAGGGAAGTTGGGTCTTCTTTATCTTAAGATGGTCTAATTTTTTCCCAGAAAGAGCATGCATTATCATCGGTCTCACCTGCACAATTTTAACTTCCAGTTCATGTGCTAATTTAACCATATCTTCTAGCTTATCATAGTTAAGACTGTTAATAACTGTTAAGAAAAGCATTGTCGGTTTCTCTTGATTTAATTCCTCTTTCCAGAAGTTTATCTTCTTTATCACATTGACTACTCCATCAAAAACACCATTTTTCCCTCTTAAATGATCATGTGTCTCTTGTGTTGGTCCATCTAGACTGAAAACTATACTATCCCATCCTAACTCAACTAATTTTCTTATTTGTCCAGAAGTGAGTAATGTTCCATTAGTGAGTAAGTTACCTTCCATTCCATATTCCTTAATTTTTTTCATCATTCGATAGGATACTGTCCTAAAAAGAGGTTCCCCTATCCTTCCAGTCAGTTCGACATGTCTCACGCCAATCTCATAGGCTTCTCGAACAAGTTCCAGTAACCTTTTATCTGAAATTTTGTCCTTTTCTGGTTTTTCAAACCTTCTACAACAAAAGAGACAGTTCAAGTTACACCTATTGCTTGGCTGAATTTGTATTGACCATGGTGGTGCTTTCTTTCCGGCCAACCAACTTTTTATTCTTTCTCTTCTGCTATTTTTCATCATACCTTTCCTTATTTTTACTAGTTATTTCATCGATTATAACCTTCCTTTAGAGTTTAAGTTTTTATAAATAATAGTATAACTTGTTAATTGTATTCGTTTACTAGAAGATAGAGAATGCCATGAAAGACGAAGTTATCGGTAGATTAGAAAGATGGATGAAGGGTGAAAGGCAGCCTCCATTCGAGGCTGAAATATGGCCCACTGGAAGATGCAATCTAAACTGTGTATATTGCCGGCCTTCTGGAAGTAAGAAAGAAGAATTACCTCCAAAAAAAATCTTCAAGGTCGTCGGAGACTGTGTCTCATTAGGTGTAAAACATTTTTCTTTTGGTGGAGGAGAACCTTTTATCCGGAGGAAATTAGCTCTTTCTCTTATGAGATATATAAAAACAAACGGTTTGAGTGGTAGTGTTATTACTAACGGTACGCTCTTTACCCCGAATGATATCAGGGAACTTATTCAAATCGGTTGGGACGAGATCATAATCAGTCTGGACGGACCCGATGCATCAACTAATGATTTTCAAAGAGACAAAGGGACTTTTAAAAAGGTTGTAAAAGCAATTCGAACCTTTAAACATGAGAAAGAAAGGGAAGCTAGTGATTCACCCCATGTCTCCATAAACATGGTTCTTACCAATAGAAACTATAAAAAACTACCTGAGATGATTGAACTCATTCATAATCTTGGATGTGACTCCCTCATCCTTCAGTCACTCATGCAGATTACGACCAGATGTAAAGAATTGAAGATGAATAAAGAACAAACGATGGAATTGAGAGATATAATAATGGAGGCCCATAGCTTGGCAAAAGACTTTGAGATCCGTTCTAACATGCTTCATTTTATTCAAAGCGAGTATATAGAAAAGGCAGATGATGTCCCAAAACTTCTAACTAAGGACTTAAAGGAGAAAACGGGATTTTTAGGAGCTCCTTGTTATCAACCATGGTTCAAGATTATGATCGGACAAAGGGGAGAAGTTGGTCCATGCGGCTCACTTGCTACAGACAGTCCGTTAAATGTTCGCGCTCACAAATTAAACGAGATCTGGTTCGGGGATTTCTTCGATAGGCTTCGCGAAAGTATGCTTCAGAAGGAAGTTCCTAAAGAATGTAGAGCATGCTGTACTCAAAAAATAATTGAGAATGAAATAATTAGGGAAAAGTTGGAGAATATAAAATGAAGTGGTTTGAATGAAACTTAAATTATTGTTCCTTCCGAGGTATCACTGTAACCCTAACACAGGAGAGCCAGATTTTCCCCCTCATTATCCGCCATTAGGAATAGCAACTCTAACTTCTTACCTCAAAGAAAACCATGTTGATGTTGAGCAAGATGATCTAGACATTAAACTTTTTCACCATAACGAAAAAATCAGAGACGAGAAAAAACGGATCAATCTCAGAATATTTATGGATGAAAGGAAAGTAAATAATTTTTTTGATAAAAAACATGATTCTGAATTTGAGGCTGAAGCTGAAAAAATTATGAAATTGACAGATTGTAAAGGTTTTGATATTATCGGTTTCTCATTGATGCCGACTGACAATCCTTCATCTGGAGCTGTAGCTCTAGCTTTAGCAAAAATCTTGAAAGAAAAATACGAGCCTATTATAATCATAGGTGGTTCGATCAGACAGAATGTAGAAGAGAAATTGCTCACCACTCGTCTAATCGACTTCAGGATCCGTGGGCATCCTAATGATTCCAGTGGAGAAATCATCACTTTTAATTTTTGTAGAGCGTTTGAAGAAGGACTAGATCTAAAAAAGATTCCTGGGGTGCATTTTGTTGAAAATGGTGAATGTAAGCGCAATCTAACGGATTTTGGAGATGAAGAGAGATGCATGATCACGAGACCCTGCTTTGAAGGCCTACCTATGGACTTATACAAAAGAATGATATCAAAAGAAATAAATGGCACAAGATATAGTTCTGAGATATTGGTCTTGCCTTATTTTTTCATGAAAGGATGTCCACACAATTGCGCTTTTTGTTCCTGCTCTACTCAGACTTGGTGGGGTAAGAAAGATCCAGAAGAAGTAGCAGCTGATCTACAATATTTTTCTAAGAAGTATAAGACGAGATTTTTCTACTTTCATAATTCTACTGTAAACCCCATTTATGAATATGCTGAAAGAATAGCGAAAGAGCTAATAAAGCAAGATGTTAACATTATGTGGAGTGATTGTGCCAACTTCTTCCTTATGGATAGAAAACTTTTAAGAAAGTTGAAAGATGCAGGAGCTGCTAGGCTTGTATTCGGATTTGAATCAGCGAGCATGCCTCTACTAAAATATATCGGGAAGAATTACACAGTAAGTCATGCCGAGAAAATATTGAGGTTCGCTCATGAGATTAACTTATGGAGTGAACTAGATCTGATATGTGGATTTCCATACGAAAGTGAAGTTGATGTTAATGCTACGATCATGTTTCTTAAAAAGAATAAAAAATTCATTTCTGCATGTTCACTGAACAAATTCTGGGTTGATGGTAGGTTCGGAAAATATCCACAAGAGTATGGGATTAAGCTTCGAGATTGGGTTGATACACATCTCAATTGGGCTACAACTGCCTTCGATGAAATATATGGTTTACCATGGGAGAAAAAGATTGAGCAATCCATAAATCATTTCAACATGTTACAAGAGGTAATTAATAAGTATTTTTATCCACCACCTTCAATCCACGAGCTATTTTTCAATATTGTTAATGGGTTAACAGAAAAGGGGTTATAGTTATGAAAATAAAGTTGCTTTTTCTCCCTTGGTATCATAAAGGCTTATCAACAGGTGAACTTTATGTTTACGGATGTCCTAATAGTTGCGTTTACTGTTTTTATTCAAGATACCCGTTACTAGGAATGAAAGACCCAGAAGAAGTGGCCGAGGATTTGAAAACACTTTCGAAAAAGTATCGCACACGATACTTTTTCATACTTAATACGGAGATAAACCCTACTTATGAATATGCTGAAAGTTTTGCGGATGAAATTATCAAAAATGATGTAATTATTTCATGGAGCGATTGTGCTACTTTTAAAAATATGGATGCCAAACTACTTAGAAAGTTAAAAGAAGCAGGAGCTGCTAGACTTATATGGGGTCTGGAAAGTGGAAGTCCTAGGATACTAGATTACATACAAAAGAATGTTGCACTATCTCATGTTGAAACATGTCTAAAAGAAAGCTACAAGATCGGTATATGGAACCAATTCGATATGATATGTGGTTTTCCATATGAGAAAGAAACGGACATAAGGCTTACTATATCTTTTTTGAAGCAGAATAAAGATTACATTAATGAAGTAACATTGAACAAGTTCTTCATCGACGGACTCTTTCAACGTTTCCCCAAAAAATATGGCATACGTTTAAAGGAGACGCAAAAAATTTACAGAGATTGGTCCACAATCCCTTTTGATGAGCTTAACGGTATGTGTTGGGAAAAGAAGATAAAACAAACTTTAAAGTTTTATGACGAACTCATGAAGGCTTTTGCTGAATTTGGGATACCTGGCGCAAGGCCAATACATCATGTTTTTCACATAATAAATCTGCAAAGAAATCTTGACATAAAGTTTAGCAAAGTAGATCATATTGTTACGACGTCAGAACCACTCGTTTAATTTTAAATTCTAAGCTTTGCTATGTTTGATTATATCTTATTGTTTTGAACTCAGCAGTTTATGTGTTTTTTTAAGCATTTCTCTTATAGGAATGCCATAAGGACATCTAGGTTCGCACTTACCACAACCAGTACATGCGTCTGCCTTTTGATCTAAATTAAAATATTCCTTTGCAAATTGTTTGTATCCATATTTCGAATAAAAAGCCTCAAATCTTAGGAAATTGTCGATGTTAAATTTCCATCCATGTACATCGCAGGGCATACATGCTTTACAGGATCTACAAAAGTTGAGACCCAAAAAATCTTCAGTATTTTTTAAAATCTTTTCTCTATCAGCTTCGGAAAAATCTTTCCCAGATTCGATAGCTTCGATATTTTCCTTTGCATGTTCAACTGAACTCATTCCTACTAGAGCCATAGAAACAGCAGTATTCGAGAGAACGTATCCCAAAGCATTCTTTGAATTCATGAATCCAGCTGCTTTAGTCTTTTTATCTCTGTCGACTAAAATCCCACCGGCAAAAGGCGTGATAGCTATGACACCCACATCGTACTTTTCAGTAAATTCAAACAACATTTCTGTTTCGTATTGTCCGATACAATATGGAGCTTCGACAACATCAAATTCGTCTAATTTTATTGCTTCAATCAGTGTTGGTATTCGATGACCAGTTAAGCCAATAAAATCGATTGAACCCTCTTCTTTGGCTTTCTTCAAAACGTCTAATACACCATTTTCAATCCTCAACTTCAACCCGTCAACAGTTGTAACAGTCTGAAGCATATAGATATCGATATGATCTGTCCCTAATTTTTTAAAACTGTTTTCAAGCGAAACTTCCATTCTCTTTTTTTCGTATGCTGTTGATTTTGAAGCCAGGATTATTTTTTTTCTAACCTCTTTTAAAGCCAGACCAACTTTTGACTCATCATAGTCTTCTCCCGTTTCTATAAAATTAACACCTTTTTTTACAGCAAAAGATATGACTTTTTTGACTAGATCTGGCGTTTTATTGGGACCCATGAAGGCTCCACCACCAACACCTATGACCGAAACTTTTAAATTAGTACGACCTAATCGTCTGTATTCCATTCTAATCACTTAATATTTCATATGCTTTTTGTAACTCTTTCACGATTGGAATGCCATAAGGACATCTAGGTTCGCACTTACCGCATCCGGTACATGGTTTAATTCCTTGAGCTTTCTGTTTGAATGAGAACTGCCATTTTGCGAATTTTTTATAACCGTACTTTTCGTACAATATTTTCAATTTCAGGATATCACTGATCGGTAAGCTTCCACCGAATTCAGCACAGGGCTCACAGTATCTGCAACCTCTGCAGAATTTTTCACCCAAAAAACTCTTTATTTTTTCTGTAATTTTTCTTCTTTCAGTTTCAGGCAGGTTCCATTCTATTTTATCTATATCAAAATTTTCTTCGGCATGTTCAAGGCGTCTAGATCCGACTAAAACAGAGGAAACATTATTGTTGGATAGTATAAATTTTAGGGCATTTTGTACTGTCATGATTTCTGCTCCTGGATTCGGTCTCTCTTCTTCTACTTTTGGATCGGCTAAGATGCCATTTCCCAAGGGGGCGGCAACTAAGACGCCTACATCGTATTTTTTTGTGTACTTAAACAATTTTTCTGCCAAAGTATGTCCAGCATTGTAAAGGACAGTAACTACATCAAAATCATTTGTTTTCATTGCTTCTATCAAGACTTCTATTCTATGACTGAATATACCTGTAAAATTAACCCAACCATTTTTTTTAGCTTCATGTAAGCCTTCGACAACCCCATTTTTTAAGCGGTCTCCAAAGTCTTCAACGGACTGAACCATGTGCATCTGGTAGATATCGATGCAACCAACACCCAATTTTTTAAGACTATCTTTAATATCTCTTATCATTTCTTTCTTGTTCCTGGCTTCTGATTTAGTTACTATGTGTAATCTTTCTTTGTTTTTACCCATAGCTTTTGAGATAAATTTCTCGTCATACTCCTTCCCTGTATCTATTAAATTTGCACCACTCTTAACAGCATGGGATATAACTTCATTTGCCTCTTCAATCGTGAGGTTTGGATCTTTGTTTGGGTTGAAAGAGCCTCCACCGATACCTATGACCGAAACTTTTAAACTAGTTCTTCCAAGTCTTCTGTATTTCATGATTTTACCTAGAATGTTTTAATAATTTATATTTAGTATTTTAAGTTTTGATTAGTTAAAAGGAGTTGAGAAATGAGACCAAATAAAAAAATAAAAGAGATGCTGAGTTCTCTGGTAAAAGACAAAGAAAGAGTTTTGATTATAGATGAGCGGGAAAACTTTAGCAATTGGAGCGAATTTAAATGCCTAACCTCTGATGATATATCAAAATTACAAGATAATTCTTTCGATTTGGTTGTAGTGAATGATTTAACAAACATTAATAGCGATTTTTTAAGCCAGTTGAAAAAGATCGGAAATAAATTTATCATATTGTCGTCTTTCGTTACTAATATCGCTGAAGGCTCTGAACAATTAGTCGAGAATATCACAAAGAATGATCTAGATAGTATAAAGTTCTTAGACAATATAATTGATAAGAGAAGAGTTTTAAAGAGAAAGAAATTGGAATATGTGATGCTTGAAAGGGAAGATATAGAGAAAAGCACTCCAAGCAATTTATTCTTTAACTTAGCTTATATACAAAATTTAAAGAGACAAGTAGTTGAAAAAGAAAAGGAAATTGCTATAAAAAATAAGGATATAGAAACATTAGAGGCTAGAATAAGTCAGTTTATAAGGGATTTGGGTAATTCTCAAAAAACAAAAGAACAGATGGCAAAAGAGATCGAAAGACTGAAAGAAGCATTGAAGAAGCTCGAAACAGAGAGTGGTACGGTAATAAGAAGGCTAGAAAAAGAAAAGAGCGATGAGGTAAGCAAACTGAAAGAAGCATTGAAGAAGCTCGAAACAGAGAGTGGTACGGTAATAAGAAGGCTAGAAAAAGAAAAGAGCGATGAGGTAAGCAAACTGAAAGAAGCATTGAAGAAGCTCGAAACAGAGAAAGAGAAGGAAAAAAAAGAACTCCTGGAAAAAATGGAAAAAGTAAGAGAAGAACTAGTTTTTGATTTTGGGCAAAGGTTGAAGGAAAAAGAACAAGAAATCAATAAACTAAAGGAGGATTTTGAAAGAAGAAAAAAAGAATTAGAAGAAGAAAAAAACAAGTTAATAGAAGTAAAAGATAGAGAAATCAAAAGAATGGGAAAGGAATTGGAAAAATTTAAGAGCATTGGCTGGTACAAACTTTTTTCAAAGATAAGTAAATTTAGGAAGTAATTATTCCTAGAAAGTATGTGTAGTTATAAAGCTTCGGTAATTATATGCACTGCTGGCAGAAAAACTTTGAGAGATTGCTTAGAATCACTTCTTACACAAACATATCGTGATTTCGAGGTTATTGTCATAGGTATAAATCAAAGATCAAAAAATTTGGTCTCTAAATTTGGTTTTAAGTTTATCTTATCCCCCAAAGCCAATTCTTCGTTCCAAAGAAACTTAGGCATTAAAAAAGCAGAAGGAGAATTAGTTGCTTTTACAGATGATGATGCGGTTGCCGATAGAGAGTGGTTAAAAATCTTAACTAGACATTACAATGGCGAAGAAATAGTATGTGTGGGTGGTAAGATAATTCCGAAATTTTCGACAGAAATTCCAACCTTTTTGAAACAACTTCCAGAAGGGATGTTTAAAGGTTTTATTGGTGAGACACTCTTAAATTTTGAAGAAGCTACTGTAATCGATAAACCATTGCTCTGGGGGTGTAATTTATCTTTCAGAAAGAGTATCTTCGATGATGTCGGTCTGTTCGATGAAACTCTAGGCAGGACTCCTAATAAGCTAATAAGCGAAGACGAAACTGACCTTCAAAGAAGAATACTTAAAAGAGGTTTTAAACTTGTTTATGAACCTAAAGCGGTCGTGACTCATTTGATTGACGAAGAAAGATTAACAAAAAAATGGTTTCTGGAGAGATCTTTTTGGCAGGGTTATTCTGAAATTCTGAGGATAAGGAATCAAGAAAATTTTGAAAAATTGTGGAAAGAGAAGAGTTTTCAAACTGAATTTTTCAAATACATAAGTTTCATCAAATCCATGGAAATTTTATTCGAAATGATTGGAACTGATAACCTGAAGAAAAAATTGGATGTAGCTAGAAAACTGGGCAGAGTAGCTGCTTTTAAATCCTTACTCGAAAGGTGATAGTTTGGAAGAATTAAATAAAAAAGAAACGCTATCATATAATATTTCTTACTTTTTAAACTTTCCTTTTGTTATTCCGAGATTTATAAACTTTGGCTTGACTCACAGATGTAACTTAAGATGCAACATCTGTGAAACTTATGAAGAAAATCCAAAAGTAGAGGACGAATTAACTATTGAGGAGTTGAAAAAGACGATTTCAGAGATAGGCAATTGGGGGGATATCAACATAAGCTTTGCAGGAGGTGAGCCATTAATAAGAAAAGAAGATCTATTGGAGTGTATAAAACATGCTAAAAAGAAAAAGTTAACAACTCACGTAACCACCAATGGCTTACTGCTAACAAAAAGAATAGCAAAGGAAATTGTTAATTCTGGTCTTGACTACCTACAAATATCGTTGGATGGCTCAACGAAAGAAACTAACGATTATATAAGGGATAAAGGCAGCTTTGATGGAGCTATGAAAGCCATAGATTACATTCTTGAAGCTAAGAATAACAACGATTCAAACTTAAGACTATCCATAACAACAGTAGTGACTGATGTGAACCTTGATGAGCTTCTAGACATTTATGTTATAGTTAAAGAGAAAGACTTGCATGAGGTCGCTTACAACCCTTACAACATAGATACCTCTTACATGAAAAGCAAGGATTACGATGAAGATGAGTTCTGGGTCCAGGATAAGAACATCAAAAAATTGAGAAAAATCTGTGAGGAATTGATCGAACTGAAGAAGAAGGAGGGAAAAATAGGAACACCATTCTTAACGCTAAAGCTCATGCCAGAATATTTTAAGAAGAAGCAAAGGTTTAACTCTGGCATATGTTTGGCTGGATTCAGTTACATGTACATAAAACCCAACGGATATGTGGATATTTGTGGTAAAGGACCTTCTTTAAATGTGAGAGACCATAATATAAAAGAGATTTGGTACAGTCTAACTTTTGCAAAAACGAGACTATTGATAAGGAAATGTAGGAGACCTTGTTTAATGCTCTGTTTCCCCAGGATAGAGAATTGGTGGTAAGATGAAAAGTCTTTATGAGGATATTTTCACTTTTTTGAAGGATTATTTTGCCAATTATTTATCTTACAATTTAAATTACCCTTTCATCAAACCTTGGAGAGTTAATTTCGACATAACTCATCGCTGCCCTTTGAGATGCAAGACTTGTAGTGTATGGAAGAAAAACCCAGAAGTTGATGAGGAACTTAGCTTGGAAGAACTTAAAAAATTATTGGAAAAGATGAAAGAATGGGGAGTGGATCATGTATCTTTTGCTGGTGGTGAGACTCTGGTAAGAAAGAACGATGTAATTGAATTGATAAGTCTCGCATCATCCATGAATATGAGAGCAGACCTGATAACTAGTGGTTATTTCTTGGATAAAAAAACTTGTGAAAGACTCTTGAAAGCGAAAGTCTCGAAGATTTCCATATCTCTGGATGGGGCAAAGAGAGAAACACACGATTTCATCAGAGGAAGAGGAAACTATGATAAAGTTATAAGAACGGCGAAGAACCTAGTGAGTTTAAAGGCTGAATTTAAAAGTAATGTTGAACTAGAATTCACGACTGTCGTGACAGGATACAACTTCAGAGAGCTTATAGACATTTTTAATCTAATGCAAGATCTGGGGTTTGATTATGTAAATTACCAAGTCATCACTCCTGATAACACATTCACTAAAGGGCTTGAATACTATAGAGATTTTTATGAGAGTAATTTTTGGATCAATGGTAATGACTTAAATTTATTGAAAAGAATTGCTCTCAAGCTCGTTAAGCTAAAAAAAACTGGTAAGATCAGAAATACTAGAGATTATCTTCTCATGATGCCAAAATACTTTGAGAAGAAGGAGAAGTTTAATGTCGGAAAATGCATAGTCGGTTTCAGTTATCTAAACATAGATCCTTACGGTAATATCAGTGTTTGTGGTTTAGGACCTAACCTGAACGTGAACGATGGAAACATCAATAATTTATGGAATAGTAAAGAATACAAAAAAACAAGATTTAAGATAAAAAGATGCAAAAGACCCTGCTTAATGCTATGCTACGAAAGACTTGATTTCAAAATTTTGTTTAAGGCATGGTTGGAGTTGAGGGGATGGCTAAGTTAGGCCAAATAAAAAGATACCTGAGTTACATGCTTTCTTATAATTTAAACATACCTCTCAGATATCCTCATGAAGTGAATTTTCAGATGACCAATAGATGTCCCTTAAGATGTAAGATGTGTGAGATATGGAAGCTCAATGCCAATCCAAAGAAAGAGTTATCAGTGGATGTGATGAAAAGAATCATGGACGAATGTAGAGATCTTGGCATCAATTACATCTCTTTTGTGGGTGGAGAGGCTTTAGTTCGAAGAAAAGATACCTTGGAATTAGTTGGATATGCCAATTCAAAAGGACTACATACGACGATTGTTTCAAATGCTTATTTTCTCGATGAAAAGGTATGTGAAAAACTATTAGACGTTGGACTTAATAGATTAGCTCTATCTCTGGATGGAGCAAAGAGAGAAACACACGATTTCATCAGAGGAAGAGGAAACTATGATAAAGTCATTGAAGCGGCAAAGACGATACTGAAGTTACGGAAAAAGAAACAAATCAAAGTAGACTTCACGAGTGTCGTGATGAGTTATAACTTTAGAGAACTTGTCGACATATACTGGCTTGGAAAAAAGATAGGAGTAGACCAAGTCTTCTATCAGGCCGTTGTCTTGGATAACACATTCAAGAATTTTGATTATAATGAAGAAGTGTGGATTAATGGAGAAGACTTAGAAGACTTGAAGAGTATAATAAAGAAACTTATTTCTTTAAAAAGACAAGATGATTTTATCTTTAATTCTGTCGAGTACCTGAGAAGCATACCAGAATACTTCGAAAAGAGAGGAAATTTTAAGTTCGGGGCATGTCTTGCTGGATTCATGAACTTGAACATAGACCCTTATGGAAACATCAGTGTTTGTGGGCTTGGGCCAAACCTGAACGTTAGAGATAGAAGAATATCTGATCTCTGGACTCATGAAGAATTCAGTAAAACTAGAAGTTTGATCAAAAGATGTAAAAGACCTTGCTTGATGTTGTGTTATGAGAAGTTTGGAATTAGAGATATGTTCAAACATTTGATAAGTTGAGAGAATGATGAATAAGTTGTGCAAAGCAATTTTTTCGGATGAAAAGATTGGACCTGAAAAAGTGATGATTTCCCCTACTGATCGTTGTAACCTTGAGTGCAAGATTTGCTGGAGACACGCCAAACATAGTAAGCATGGAGAGTTGGGATTAAGAGAAATAAAACAGATTCTAAAAGATTGCAAAGAACTCGGTACAAGAACCGTAGATTTGACAGGGGGCGGGGAAGCTTTCTTCAGAAAAGATATTTTTCAGATTCTGGAGATGGTTAAGGATCATGACTTCATCGGAACTTTGACTTCCAACGGAACTCTCTTGAACAGAAAAAAAATCGAGAAATTCGTGAAGATAGGCTGGGATGATCTTTCCTTTTCTTTAGATAGCCATGATCCTGAGGTTAACGATTACATAAGAGGAGAGAGTGTCTTTCAAAGAGTGATAGAAACAATAAACAATTTTAAAAAAACAAAGAAAAGATTCAAAACTGATCATCCTTTTTTGAGAATAACTACCGTGATAAACAGGTTGAATTATATGAGTTTGGATAAAATTGTTGAACTGGCGAATAATCTGGGAATAGAAGCAATCAATTTCTCAACCCTAGTTGAGTTCGAAACAAACAAAGAATTCTGGATGAGGGAGGTAAATGAAAAAGATCTAAAAAATTCCTTGGAGAAAGCATTGAAAAAATCGAAGGAATTAAGGATCTACACGAATTTAGACTCTATAATCAAATTTGGAGTTTTGGAGCATGAGAAACCGAAATTTTGTTTTGCACCTTGGTTGATGGCGTTCATAAATGCTAGTGGAGAAATCATGGTTTGTTGTACCTTAGCAAGTCTCTATACCAATATCATTGGAGACATAAAAAATTCTTCTTTCAAAGATATCTGGTTTGGAGAAAACATGGAAGAATTTAGAGAGAGAGTTAAAGAAAAGAAACTTCCGAAAGAGTGTGAAAAGTGTATCCCTGAATTTACTGATACATTTAACAAATATTATGATGGTATGAGATGCTGATTGGAGAAATAGCTGAGAGATTGAAGGCATGGAATGAAGGTGGGAAAGCTGGACCTTTAAGGATGGAACTTCATCCTACGGACAGATGTAATCTAAGATGTATTTTCTGTTGGAGAGCTGCTAACCTGAATAAAAACTTTCCAGAGATGTCAGAGAGAAGATTGCTAAAAATCCCTAAAGAGGCAGCAGAGCTTGGAGTTAAGGAATGGGTTATATCTGGCGGTGGAGAGCCTTTAGTAAGAAAAGAAGCCACTTTGAAGGTTCTTAAGAGAATCAAGCAGTATGACATGTGGGGATTGTTAACGACGAATGGAACCTTATTGAAAGAGAGAGATGCAAAATTTTTGGTAAAGATTGGTTGGGATCAAGTACAATTCAGCATAGACGGTCCTAATCCTGAAATAAACGATTATCTGAGAGGAAAAGGGTCTTTTGAAAAAATCGTTCAGAACATAAAGATTTTAAGAAAAGTTAAAGATAACCTAAAATCAAACAGACCCTACATCGGCTTTAACACTGTCTTGAGCAGGTTAAATTTTGATAAATTGGATGACATGATGAGGCTGGCAAATGAAGTAGGAAGCGAATTGGTTTATTTCGAACCTCTTTATCCTGGTTATACTTCAGAAAGACTAGATTTGAATGGAAAGGAAAAAGCATTAAAGAAGCATGTGAAGAACTCCTCTAAGACAGCAAAAGATCTTGGTATCGATACTAACATAGACACATTCTATGAAGCATCACTTACTGATAAAACAAATTTTAGAGAATTAGTTTTAAAAGAGGTTAAAGGTTTGGTAAATGGATTCATTTCAGCTCCTTGCTTCAGACCTTGGTACTTGATGGGGATTAAAGCATCTGGATTTGCAGGTTGTTGTTCAACTTTTGAAGAAGGAGAATTTATCAATAAAAAAAATTTGAAGGAAGTATGGTTTGGGAAAGTTTTCAACAAGATCAGACAAAACATGATTGAAAAGAAGATCCCTGATTATTGTTCAAAATGTAGTGTTGTAGTAGTCATGGAAAATAGGGAAATTAGGAACAGGCTTATAGGGATGGGATCTTAATGGTAGAAATTAAGGAAATAGCAAGAAGAGTTGAATCATGGTTGAATGGGAGACCTAGAAACCCATATAAAGTTGATTTTTTCATCACAGAGAGATGTAACCTTAAATGTAGATTCTGTAACTTTCCACTTCTGAATGAAAGTAGATACAAGAAAGAACTGACTAGGGTGGAAATTCTTAGTGTCATTGATTATTGTGGTGAGAACGATGTTGAAATAGTTGGAATCTTGGGAGGAGAACCATTCGTCAGAAAGAATGTCTTGTTGGAGGTTATGAGAAGAATCAAAGAATATGGTATGACTGGCTCCATAGTATCAAATGGCACACTCCTCGATAAAGAGGCTATAATGAATTTAGTCAAGATAGGATGGGATCTTATAAGGTTCAGTTTGGATGGTATGCAAGCAACCCATGATTTTTTAAGGAATAAGCGTGGAACTTTTAAGACGCTCGTTAATACGATTAAGAAGTTGAACAAAGCGAAGAAAAATTTGAGAACAAAAAAACCTACGATTGAAATTAACACAGTTCTATGCAACAAAAACTACAACGAATTGCCCGATATAATTAAACTTGCTTCTTCTTTGAGTTGTAATCATGTCTACATTCTCCCAATGATAGAGTTCACAGAATATTCAAGAAAATTGAGAATTTTGAATGAAGACCTAGATGAAGTTAAGAAATACCTGTGGAAAGCAAAAGAAATTTCTACAAAACTGAATTTATCTACGAACATAAATGAAATAATAGGTCAAGAGTTGATAACAAAATCAAACAGGATGGATGAAATTATTCTACCAAAAGAAAAGGTCGAAGATAAAAACTACATTCCTTGCTTTCTACCCTGGTATACTATGAATATCGATGCTGTTGGTAATGTGATGCCATGCTGTAACATTTCTTCTCTCGAAGAAAACATGAGGAATAAAAGTTTGGAAAAAATCTGGCTCGGAAAAGAATTTGATGAAATGAGGAAAAGAATGCTTGAGAAAAACTTGTCTGAGGAATGTTCACGTTGTTGCTTACCTTTAACTGATGAAAACAGAAATTTAAGGAGAATAATTGGTGAAAAATGGAAAAAAAAATAGAGAGATTACTCACTTGGATGAAGGGAGGAAGAGCGTTTCCTTTAACCATGGAACTGAATATTACCAACAGATGCAACTTAAAATGTCTTTCTTGTTGGCAAAGAAGTGCAAAAATAGATTACGATGACGAGCTTTCAGATGAAAAATGGATGGAAATAGTGCAGGATGCAGGAAGAATAGGAGTGAAAGAGATTAGAATTCCTGGAAGTGGCGAACCCATGATGAGAAAGGATCTTGTTCTTGATCTCATAACAGAAACTTCTCGATCTGGTATGAATACGCTCTTGATAACAAACGGAACATTATTCGATGAAAGAACAATTAAACAAATGATTGGAAAAATCGATAACGTTACTTTCAGCATAGACGGTCCTAATCCTGAAATAAACGATTATCTGAGAGGAAAAGGGTCTTTCGAAAAAGCAACTAAAGCTGTAGAAAAGTTTAATTTCTGGAAGAAAAGGTTGAAAAAGAAAAAACCTTTTCTAAGACTGAATGTTGTTATTAGCAACAAAAACTATGATAAGCTTGGTCGAATGATAGACCTTGCTCATGATTTGGGATGTGGAGCCGTTTCTTTTCAACCGATGACTGTTTTTTCAAAGTTCGGGGAAGAGATGAGATTGAATGAAGATCAACTTGATGAATTACCAGGACATATAAAAAGAGCAATTAAAAACTCAAAAGAATATGGAATTCACACAAACCTTAATGAGTTCATGAAAGAAGAGGCAAAAAAAGCCAATGAAATGGACGATTTGATTGATGAAGTGACGAGGGATATAAAAAACCCATTCCTTTCTTTGCCGTGTTTTGAGCCGTGGTACAACATGATTATAATGCCAAATGGTAGTGTTGGTCAATGTAGTGTTTTCGGTGGAAATGGAGAGAATGTAAAGCAGAAAACAATCGAGGAAATCTGGTTTGGAAAATACTTCAATGGAATTAGGAAAAGACTTATTTCTAAGAATTTATTCCATTACTGTAAGAATTGTTGTGTTCCTGTTTTTGAAGAGAATAGAAGGTTGAGACAGGGATTGATGAAATATGGCAACAAGAGATGAGATAGAAAGAGAAAAGATAAGGAGACTTTTAGCCTGGATTAAAGGCAAAAAAATGGGACCTGTAAGAATAGATATAGAGCCGACTAATTCTTGTAACCTTAAATGTAGGTTCTGTTGGACGATGTCTGAAAAACGATTATCGAGTTGTCAATATGATAAAATGCTATCGGAAGAAAGAATCTTGGAAATCATACATGAAGCTGAGAAGTTAGGAGTATTAGAATGGCAGATTGCAGGAGGTTGGGAACCGATGGTAAAGTCCAATCTTATCCTTAGAATGGTAAAGACGATAAAGGAGTATGGAATGTATGGTTGTATAACAACTAATGGAACACTCTTTTCCGATCAAATGATAAAAAGATTGGTACAAATTGGTTGGGATGAGATACTTTTCAGTATAGATGGGCCAGATGCAGAAACACATGATTATTTAACTCAAGTGAAAGGCTCGTTTAAAAAATTAGTATGGACTATGAAAAGATTTAATCATTGGAAGGAGAAGTTTAAGACTGATAAGCCAAGATATAGCTTCCATGCCGTACTGACGAATAATAATTACAACAAACTCTCAGACATGATAATCCTTGGGCATAAGATTGGATGTTTTGGCGTTAATTTTGAACCTTTAAGTGTATGGTCTGAAGAAGGTAGGAAATTGAAATTGAATGAAAAGGAAAGAAATGAAGTCAAGAAACATGCAAAAAAAGCTCTATCATTTGCTAAAAAACTCCAGGTAAACACAAACGTGAAAAATCTATTTGAGCCTCGATTGGTTAAAAAAGACGAAATGGACGAAATATTGAAGAAAGATGTAAAAGAAGAAGTATCAACCCTTAATTCTCCTTGCTACGAGCCATGGTTAAGTCTTGAGATTAGGGTGAGCGGAAGAGTTGCACCCTGCAGGTTATGCGATTTTGACTCAAATTGCGATTCTATAATTGAAAAGAGTTTAAAAGACATATGGTTCGGGAACTACTTCGATAACTTTAGGAATCTGATGATGAACAAGAACATGCCTTCTTATTGTTATACATGTGCTGCAGGTAATGTCGTGAACATGAGGAAAATGAGAAAAATCTTGATGGAAAGTGTTAAGCATGGATGAGCATGAAAGAGAGATGTATAGAAGAATTTTAAATTGGTTTAAAGGTAAGAAGCAACCTCCTTTCAAGATAGATTTAGAATTACACAGAAGATGCAACTTAAGTTGCTTGATGTGTTCTAGACGATCTGACCCAAGTTATGAGAGAATAAACGAATATTCTGAGAAAGTGGAAATACAGAAAAAGAAGTGGCTGAGTATAATTGAAGAAGCAAAAGACCTCGATGTGAGGGAATGGCACGTATGCGGGGGAGGAGAACCTATGTTCCTTCCAGACGTTACTTTGTCCGTGATGGAATCGATAAAAGAATATGGTGCACTCGGCATAATTACGACGAACGGAACTTTGTGGAAAAGAAGGCATATAGAAGAAACTATTAGAATCGGGTGGGATAGGGTACATTTCAGCATTCATGCTCCTTTTGCTAAGGTTCATGGTTTTTTGACAAACTGTCCTGGAACTTTTGAAAGAGTTGTGAAGACTGTAAAGATTTTCAACGAATTAAAAAGAAAGAATATATCGGATAAACCTGAAATCAATATAAACTTTGTCCTTAGTGTTAAAAACTACAGGTTTTTACCAGAGATGGTAAAGTTCGCTAAGTTATTGAACGCAAACTATCTTTTTGTCGATCCCCTAATAGTTTATTCAGAACTTGGAGAAAAGTTAAAATTAAAAGATAAGCACATAAGAGAGTTTCCAAAGTTTCTTGAAAAAGCTTGTCATATAGCCGAAAAAATCGGGCTAAAAAACAATTTCAGTGGTCTAGACAAGAATCTTCAACCAGAATTGATCGAGAAAACGAGTAGGATGCATGAAGTTGTTAAAGAAGATGTGGAAAGAGCAAAAAAGATGAAGTTAAAAGGATTTAAGAGGAAGTTTCTTTCTACCAGCTGTTACAAGCCATTCTTCCACATGACAATAAAATGTGATGGAAGAACCACTTCATGTGATGTTCCAGTTACTGGTGGAGATAATATAAGGAATAAAAGTTTGAAAGAAGTTTGGAATGGAGAGTATTTCGAAGATTTGAGAGAAAAACTGATGAATGGTAAAGTTCCTGATTTTTGTGCACAGTGTAATCCAAGTCATATGACTCAAAAAAGAGCTTGCCAAAGAGAGATATTGAAAATGGTTAGATAGAATGTTTGAAGAGAAAATAAGAAGGTTAAGTGAATGGGCAATGGGCGGTAAAGCCCCCCCTTACTTAATAGACATTAACCCAACTGATAAATGTAATCTAAAATGTCTGACTTGTTGGCAAAGGTCAAAAAAATTCAAGAGTATCGACTCAAGTTACGAACTTTCTGATGATAAACTCATATCTGTTGTGAAAGAGGCTTTAGATTTTGGAGTTAAGGAGTTTGAAATCACTGGCGGTGGAGAGCCTTTAGTAAGAAAAGAAGCTACTTTGAAAATAATGAGGATTATAAAAGATTTTGGAAAACCCGGCAATATAACTACTAATGGCACTCTATTCGATGAAGATGTAATTAAACTTTTGGTGAAGATCGGCTGGGATAGGGTTACTTTCAGCATAGACGGTCCTAATCCTGAAATAAACGATTATCTGAGAGGAAAAGGGTCTTTTGAAAAAATCGTTCAGAACATAAAGATTTTGAACAGGGTGAAAAAATCTTTCAAGAAGAAAAAACCGTCAACAAAATTCAACGTTGTTGTCAGTAGAAAAAATTATAATGTGTTAGATGGAATCGTTAAGTTGGCTCATTCATTAGGTTGTGAGATGATTAGTTTCGAGCCCATGACAGTACATTCTTCTATTGGTATGAAATTAAGCTTGAGAAAGAGTGAGACAAAAGAATTAAGGGATTCTGTTCGCAGAATTGAAAGACTCGCGAATGAACTTGGTATTATCACAAACATTCAGAATTTCATATTTGATGAATTAATGATGAAACCACGACACCTCAAATTCCTAAAACAATCTTCCTCTGCTTATGATGGTTTTGCCTCTTCTTTATGCTTTGAGCCATGGTGGCATCTAGTTATAAAAGTCGATGGTTCTGCTCAACCTTGTTGTTTGTTTGATTCAAAAGAAGAGAATGTTAAAGATAAAAGTCTAAGAGAAATCTGGTTTGGCAAATTCTTCAATGACATTAGAGAAAATATGACCAAGAAAAAATTTTCAGGATTTTGTCTTGTTTGTAATGCTGGACAAGTAGCTGAGAATATCAAAATTAGAGAAGAGTTCGAGATAATGAAAAATAATTATCATTTTTTCGAAAAAGGGACTTCCATGTTTTAATTCTTCATGTCAGTCTTCGTAATTTTTTTGGTTTTTTAGGATTTTAGACTTTCCTCCACCAAATCAAGATGAATTCGATCACGGAATTAGGCGGCCCGTGTTCTTAGGTTTTGAGAAATATATTTTCAATCCATATATAGTTTCTCCACATCCACGTCACAGTCTAATTTTTCCCTATGCTGTGACATTATCTTTTTTCTTTCTTGGTTACTCTTTTTTCGCCTTAAGATTAACGACTTCTATATTTGGAGTTTTGTTATGGTTGTTTACGTACTTATTTACAAAGAAATTTTACGATAACTTTTTTATTTGCAGGGATGTTAGGCATCACGAAGTTTTTTCCTCGGATTTCCAGAATAATGTGTGGATAATACAGAAAAACTTATAGATTTGGTCTTGGATCTAAACTACCCCATAACCGTTGTAAATAAACATTTGGGAACTCATAGAGGTCCCGAATGGATTCTTTATGAAAGGGGCATTTACGATTATTGGGATAACTTCCTGCTAATTGATCATTGTAAGCAATATGATGAAACTTTGTTTGTTTGGGTCAGAGCTATGTGAAATGGGAAGTGAATGTAAGACTGAATTTATGGAAGCAGTCGATAAATAACAAGACTGCTATTTGTGAAGATGAGATATATTCAAATGATGGCACGCTCCTGTATGTTGTCTAGCGTGTTGTATGATGAATACAACGGTATAAATGTTATAGATTTAAGAAGTATATTATGAAGATCAAATCATGAAAATATCAAAAAGACATGATTTATTTTAATTCATGGCTGTGTACACACTCTGGTACAAAATTTGATGGGAAAAAAGTTAGAAATTATATCAAAAATAATTGAATATCAAGAGATGAATTGAGAGATGGACGAAAAAATCAGAAGATTGTTGAGATGGGCTAAAGGAGAGAAAAATTACCCATTAAGTATAGAGTTGAGTCCAACTCTAAGATGTAACTTGGATTGTCTGTTTTGTTGGAGACAAGAAAAGAATAACATAAACTCTGAGGAATTGAGTTTTGAAAAATACAAGGAAATCCTTAAGGAAGCTTCTGAAATACATGTTAAAGAAGTAAGAGTCATAGGGGGTGGTGAGCCACTGCTCAGAAAAGATACTTTTGCTATAATGAAAGAGATAAAGTCAAAAGGAATGTTTGGATACATTTGCACGAATGGGACATTGTTCAATGAAAGAATGATTAAAGAATTGGTACGAATAGGGTTTGATCATGTAAAAATAAGCTTACATGGATCAAATGCAGAAATTCACGATTCTCTAGTCAATGTAAAAGGTTCATTTGGAAAAAGTTTGAAGAACATAATCCTATTCAATGAGTGGAAAAAGAAACTGAAAAAAGAAAAACCACTTATAGAGATTGGTACAGTTTTGGTAAGAGAAAATTACAAGGATATTGTTAATATTGTAAATCTTGCCCATAGTTTAAACGTTCATTACTTTTTTGTCGAGCCTATAACCGTTTACTCAGAGATAGGAAAGAAAATGAAGTTGAGAAAGAAAGACCTGAAAGAGTTTGAGAAAATTGCAATAGAAGGTAAGGAGATTACGGATAAGTATGGCATAAAGAATAACCTGAGTGATTTCATCGGATCTGAGCTTGTAGAGAAGACAGGAAGGATGAAAGAAATGTTGAAAAGAGATATTGAAAATGAACGAGCAAAATTTCCCTCTTTACCATGTTATGAACCTTGGTTGAGGATGGGCATAAGGGTTGATGGAAGAGTTTGTCCTTGCGGTTTTTTCGATGAAGAAAGCAATGAGAATGTTAGAGAAAAAAGTTTGGAAGAAATTTGGTTCGGCGAATACTTCAACCTGAGAAGAAGACAGATATTGGATGGAAAACTTCCTGAACACTGCAAAAAATGTTGTGTAACTTTAGTAGTTGAGAATAAACTAATACGAAATGAACTTGAAAAGTTTAGGTTCATGATTTAGTGTTAGTATGGAAGAGATAATTAAAAGACTCATAGAATGGAGTAAAGGAAATCCCCAAGGTCCTATCAGTATTCATTTGGATCCTACGAACAGATGTAACCTTAAATGTAGATTCTGCTGGCAACGATCGCATGAAAGACTTGGTTGGATTGACAGGAAGAATGAACTTTCAGAAAAAAAATTATTATCCATCGTGAGAGAGGCTGCTATGCTTGGAGTCAAGGATTGGTTAATTTCTGGAGGTGGTGAGCCACTTGTGAGAACTGGTATTACTATAAAAATTATGAAGGAGATTAAAAAATATGGAATGGTTGGTGACATAATAACGAACGGGACATTGGGTACAGAAAAGCATTTTAGAGAGATCGTTAAATGTGGATGGGATACTTTCAGGGTTAGTATAAATGCTCCTAGTGCTGAAGAGCACGATTTCATAGTTAATACAAAAGGTGCTTTCAAAAGAGCTGTAAAAAACATAAAAAAAATTAACGAATTGAAGGAAGAATTGAGAAAAGATAAACCAGTGATAGGTTTCAACACTGTCATTCAAAGCAAGAATTACTTCATGTTTCCTGAGATAGTCGAGCTCTTGAACGAATTAGATGGAAAAATCCTGAACACTCAAACTATAATCCTTTACTCAGATAAAGAAAAGAAATGGTCGTTAAATGAAGAACAAAGAAAAGATTCACAAAAATACATAAAGAAAGCCTTGAAGATTGCTAATAAACATGGGATAAGAACGAACCTTGAAAATTACCTTGAAGAAGAAGTTATGGAGGATTCTACAGAAATGGAAAAGATGGAAGATTTAGTTTTTTCTGAGCTTGAAAAAATCGAACATAAAAATGAATTCGTTCATACTTTTTGTTTCGAACCCTTCTATCTCATAACTATCAGGGCAAACGGTATTGTTGGTTCATGTCGTTTGTTTGGAGATCATGGAGATAATATCCACAATAAAACTTTAAAGGAGATATGGTTTGGAGAGTATTTTAACCATGCAAGAAAGATACTGATGCATGGAAAACCTCAAGATTTTTGTTCTAAGTGCGGCTCTAACGAATTTTTAGAGAATAGAAGAATCAGGTTTGAGTTAATTGAGAGGCTGAAATGATATGGAAAAAGAGATAGCCAAAAAAATATTCCTTTGGTCAAAAGGTGAAAAAGTAGGACCCTTCAAACTTCAACTCAATCCGACTAACAGATGTAATCTCAAATGCAAATTCTGCTGGTTGAGGGATTTTGATTCAGGGAATCTCAACTTAGATGAAATCTCAGAGAAAAAATACAGAGAGATAATAGAAGAGGCTTATGATTTGGATGTAAAAGAAATTGAGATAACAGGCGGGGGAGAGCCAACAATGAGGAGAGACATCTTAACGATCATGGAAAGTATAAAAAACCACGAAATGAGAGGCAGGTTGATAACAAATGGAACACTGTTGAATGAAAAGATCATAAAGAACTTAATCACAATAGGATGGGATGAAATAGTTATCAGTTTAGATGCTCCCAACAAAGAAATAAACGATTACCTCAGAGGAAGGGGTTCTTTTGAGAGAGCAACTAAAGCGATAAAAACTCTTCAGATTATGAAAAACACTTCCGATTCCGAAAAACCAAAATTGAGCATTCATATGGTCCTTTGCAACAAGAACATACATTTGCTCCCAGAGACGTTTGAATTTATTTATTCTTTTGGTTGTAAAAATTTGCTTGTGGAGCCTATCGTATTACTTGCTGAAAAAACAGGAGCCGGGAAAGAATTGCTCTTAGAGAAAAAACATGAAAAACTTTTACTAAGATACTTGAAAGAGGCCACAGAGGTCGCTTACAAACATAACTGTGAGACGAACGTTGATAAACTTGAGATGAAATTTATCGAGAATGTAAACAAGATGCAAGAAGTCGTAAAAAAAGAGGGAGGGAAAGAGAACTTCTTATTAACTCCTTGCTATCAACCATGGTATAGTATGATAATAAGACCTTGGGGAGAAGTTGGCCCATGTTGCATGTTTGATGGCGGAGAAAGTATAATAGAAAAAAGTTTAGAAGAGATATGGTTCGGAGATTTTTTCGAGAACATGAGAAAGTTGTTGGCAAAAAACAAACTTCCAGATTTTTGTTCAAAATGTAATCTTAGTCAAATAATCGAGAATAGAAAGATAAGGACTGAATTGAAAAAATTTAGATAAATGGTGATTTTTTGGCAAAAAAAGAAACTAAAGAAGAATTGAGAGAAGAAATCGAGATTTTAAAACTCCAGATTAAGGCAAAGAATAGTGAGATCGAAGATTTGAGAAAGGAACTGAATGAAATTCATGCATCCATCAGTTATAGACTCGGTAGATGGATTGCCGAAACTCGAATTGGTGGATGGTTAAAGAAAGTGTTGAGAAAGTATGTATGATATAATGAAATTATATTTTCCGTAGTATTTTTCGTAGAGTGAGCTTATGGGATTGTATGAAACTAGAGTAGAAAGATTAGTTAGATGGGCAAAAGGAGAGAAAATGCCACCGGTAACTATAGAACTGATTCCGACGGAAAGATGCAACCTTAATTGTAAAAGTTGTTGGAGAAGAGGATGGGCAGAGAAACAACTTCGAAAAAGATACGAACAAGAGATGTCAGATAAAAGAATTTTGAAACTGATAGAAGAGGGTGCTGAAATTGGGTTAAAGGAAGTAGCTTTTGTCGGTGGAGGAGAACCCTTAATGAGGAGTGTGACTCCAAGGATCATGAAAGAGATAAAAACAAATAAGATGGAAGGAGATTTAGTCACTAACGGCACATTGTTCAACGAAAAGATAATAGAACTTTTAGTGAGAATTGGCTGGGATAGACTAAAATTCAGTATCGATAGCCCTGATCCAAAAATTCATGACTATTTAAGGGGAAAGAAAGGGGCTTTTAAAACTGCTATAAAAAATATTAAATCCTTTCTTAAGTTAAAAAAGAAACTCAAAGCAGAGAAACCAAGACTTCTTTTAAACACTGTGATCTCAAAAAGAAATTACAAACTTCTCCCAGATTTAGTTGAACTTTCTAGTGAAATTGGCGTAAACGGGATATGGTTGTTACCGTTGACAGTGTTTGATGAATCTATGAGGAATCTTAAACTAACTGAAGACAACATTCGAGAATTCAAATCGATTCTAATGTCATCGATAAAGTTGGCAAAGGAATCAGGAATCGAAAATAACTTTGCAGATTTCCTTGATCCTAAATATATAGAAAAGACTGAAAACATGGATGAGGTTATGATGGAAGATATAGGGTTAAAGATAAAAGAAGAATATCCCGGATTTGATGATCCGATTGAAAATTTCAAGTTCTTGCCTTGTTACGCTCCTTGGATTCATATTACCATTCTCCCGAATGGAAACATTGCCCCTTGCTTCAGTCCTTGGGTTTGGGAGGCCGAAAAATCTGTTAAGAATCATTCTTTAAAAGAACTCTGGTTTGGAGATTATTTTGATAAGTTCAGGAATATCATCCTGGAGAGAAAGCTTCCTGAAAACTGCAAAAAATGTTGTGTTTGGGAGGTTTTTAACAACAGAAGATTTAGAGAAGGTATAGATAGATACCTGAAAGGGGAGTTTGCTGGCTAGCTTTATGTTTAATTTTGATAGAGAGGAGAGAGTTAACAAAGAAAGAATCAGAAGATTAGCAAACTGGTTTAAAGGAAAAAAGGAAGGTCCTGTTCAGATAGATGCTGAATTACACAAAGTATGTAATCTCAACTGTATTTTTTGTGCAAAGTATAACCATGAGATAAACGAAAAAAATGGGATTACAGTTGAAAGATGGCTAGAGATAGTCGAAGAAGCTACAAAGCTAAATACATTAGTTTTCAACATAGAAGGGATTAACGAACCCCCTGCTATCCCAGAACTATTCTTCCCTGTTATAAACAAAGTAAAAGAAGTTGGTATGTATGGAATCGTAACAACTAATGGAACTTTATGGAACGAAGAACAATTGAGAAATTTGATTGAGATAGGATGGGATAGGATTCATTTCAGTCTACATTCTCCTATACCAAAAATCCATGATTATTTAGTTGAAATGAATGGGGCTTGGAAAAAAACTATCAATAGCATCAAATTGTTGAATGAGTGGAAAGAAAAGTTAGAAAGCTCTAGGCCAATGCTTAACATAAACATATGCGTAAACAAGTTGAATTATGAAAAATTACCAGAAATGGTGAAACTATCCCATGAACTAAAAGCGGATTATATCTTTACTGAGCCTTTGATGGTTTATTCTGAGGCGGGAAGAAATCTAAAGTTAAATTCTGATGATCTGAGTGAACTTACAACTTTAATCCAAGAAGCAAATAAATTGGCTCAAAAGTATGGAATAGATAACAACTTTGCAACTCAAGATAAAAATCTAGAAGAAGAAATAGTCCAAAATACGAGCGATATGGAATTCATTCTACTCAAAGATGTCAAGAATATGGATAACAGTTTAATTTCAGCTCCTTGTTTTAAGCCGTGGGATAGGATAGCCATAAGGTATCAAGGATTAACTGGTCATTGTGGTTACATTGAGGAAGGAGAGGATGTGAAAGAAAAATCTCTGAGAAATATATGGTTTGGAAAATTCTTCGAGAATGCCAGGAAAAGGATGATCGAAAAAAATCTATTTTCACATTGTCATAAGTGCGTTCCGAGTGATTTTACTCAGAGAAGAAGATTTAGAAGAGAATTGATCCAAGTTCTAAATGGTGTGTAGACGTGGACGATATAATAAAGAGTTTATCTAGATGGGCAAAAGGAAAAAAAGGATACCCAACTCAAGCACAGATTCATCTAACGAATTACTGTAACCTTAAATGTTCATTCTGTCCCACAAGGGCTTTGTTGTCAAATGAGGAAATAGACAGGAAGAAAGAACTGAAGACTGAAGATTGGTTAAACATTATAGATCAAGCTACCGAGTTGGGGGTAATCGATTGGCACTTGTGCGGGGGAGGAGAGCCAATGTTCTATGAAGATACAGCGCTAGCAGTTATGAATATGATTAAAGAGTATGGAAAGCATGGGGAAATGATAACTAATGGTACTTTGTTCGATGGAGATGCTATAAAGAATCTTGTTGAGATTGGATGGGATAAGATATTCTTCAGTTTGGATGCTCCTATAGCAGAAATACATGACGACATAAGAGGCGTCAAATGCTTCGATAAAATCATAGAAAATATCGAGCTGTTCGATCATTGGAAAAGAAAATTAAAAACTGATAAACCGAGACTATGTTTTCACATGGTTGTTTGTAATAAAAACTATAAAGAAGTTCCAGACATTATTATTCTGGCGAGAAAGTTGAATGTACAAGACGTTTTGATAAATGCTTTGAATATTTGGGCACCTGAAATTGAATCTTTTAAATTGAATGAAAAGGAAGAAAAAGAACTACAAGGAATATTAGAAGAATCTTTGGAATTAGCAGAAAAAAATGGTGTTAACACAAACATTCCTGATTTTCTTTCGTCTGAGCTCTTTGAAAAAGTGAATGTGATGGATAGAGCCATGACTGAAGAGGTTGAAAAAAATGATGATAAGATAAATCCATTTCTTTTGATACCGTGCTACTATCCTTGGTACAACATCTCTATTTTTTCGAATGGTATAACTCAGCCGTGTTTTATACCTAAAGAGAAAGGTGAAAATGTTTTAGAAAAAAGTTTAGAGGAAATTTGGTCCGGAGAATTTTTTGAGAACTTCAGGAAAGATTTAATGAATAATACGCTCAGCGATGATTGTTCAAAATGCAACCCATGGAACTTACCGAAAATGAGCGAAATCAGGAGAGAATTGAGAAAAATTTTGTAGTTCAGATAAGAAAAACTCCGATTATTAAACCGAGAATTCTAATCAAACCTGAAATCATGAAAGGATATTCTGGAGATAAAGAATAGAGAAAACCACCTACAGGATAACCGAGAACCATAGCTATAGCTAAACAAAAATTAACCATTCCTATCGATTTTGCTGATTTTGACTTTTCAAAGACATAGACAGGTATTGTCGATGATCCCAGAAATAAAGCACTAGCAAATATATGAGCTATGATAATATGTGTTAAGTTTCTAGATAGGATCATGGAAAATGGGAACAAAATAGAAATAAACGATAGCAGAAGTGCTGTTTTCCTACCAAACCTATCTGAGAGTAAACCACCTGCAATCGTCGCGATAAGAGTGAACGCCGTAAAAAAACTTCTTGCGATTCCCCAATCAAGCATACCTATTCCTTTAATATCTTGAGAGTAGAAGATAACAAACGGACTGATTAAAGATACACTGAACATGAGTAAACTGTAACTGGGTACAAAACACCATATCCTTCTCGACGCTCCCCATTTTAACTTTATTTTGAACTTTTTCGGTGTGGTTAAGGTCTCTTTCAAGAAAAATATGTAGGCAAATGTTGAAAGTATTCCAATCACAAATGAGATAAGCAGCGAAGTTCTTAGCCCATTCAATAACCCCATTTTTTCCATGAGTAGACCACCGAGAGATACTGTAAAAATTCCTGGAATATAACTCATTATAGAAAGAACAGAAAGGGCAGAAGCTCTCCTTTTTTTGGGAAGTGATTCATTGATTAAAGCCGTGATCGTAGGGAACTGGATACCGACTGTAACCCAGAAGAGAGCTATAGCTGGAATTAATCCTATCCAATCAATCGCTAAGTATAAAATCAAAAGAGAAATGTTTCCTAAAAAAGAACCTATAATTATCACTTTTTTTCTTCCAGCCTTATCAGCAAAATGTCCTCCAAAAATATTCGAAAATCCTTCAGATACTCTTTCTAACGAAAAAAGAAAACCAATAACTATCGTTGAAGCTCCCAATACTTCATAATATTTTGGAAGAAAACTGTACCAGAGATTAAATACTGCAGACCAGATGAAATTCGCAATACAATAGATGAAAAAATTTATTCTTAGATTTTCCATAAACCTAAATTGGTTCTTTGAAAAGATTTCTTTTTAGTTCTTCTCTGATCTGTTTGTTTCTTATAAATTGAGAGAAAACACAAGTACTACAGTCTTCTGGCAGTTCCTTTCTTAAAAATTGTTCACGTAAACTGTTAAACCATTCACCAAACCAAATATCTTTTAAACTTCTAACCAAAAAATCTCCTTTAATGCTTTTACCTGCTAGCATACAACAACAGCTTGTTCTTCCTTCTGGATTTATCAACAAATGAAGAAAGGGTTCGTAGCAAGGGAGTGATGTAAATCCTTGAGGGAACAATTCTATTTCGCCTTTTATAGCTTTATCTATTCTTTGAATATCACTAATTTGTTTTTCTTTGAATTCGTGAATGTTTGTATGAATCCCGAACCGTTCAGATAAAATGTCAATTTTGGATATCATTTTACTGAGTTTAAATTTTTCTATCGGGTTAAGTTTGAATTCTTCTATAGATTTATCGAACGCAATGAGTGGTATGAAAGTTATGTCTTCACAGTCAACCGTTTTTGCGAATTTCATCAATTGTAAAAACTTCTTAAAATTTTTATTTAACACAACAGTGTTGAATACAATTTTAGGTTTGTCGACTCTCAATTTTTTCTTCTGTTTTTTGAATTCTAAAAGAACTTTTTTAACTCTATTAAATGTACCTTTTACGTTACGTATAAAATCATGTGTTTCTGCATCTGGCCCATCTATACTGAAAATAATCATATCCCATTCTGTGGAAATTACTTCTGGAACATCTTGAGTAGAAAATAATGTTCCATTCGTGTTTAAAGTACCATAAGCTCCACACTCTTTAATTTTTTTAATTAACTTGAGTGTAGTTTCTTTCCTTATTAACGATTCTCCCCCGCCTGTAATGAGGAACTCCTTTACCCCGAGTTCTATGGCATCATCTATAATCTTCAACCATATTTCATCAGGAAGTTCTCTTTTACGTTCTTCTTCAGGATTATAAATTAAACCCTTTTCTTCGGCTTTCCTTCTGGATGCCCATGTCCCACACATCTTACATCTTAAATTGCATCTGTTGGTTGGCCAGATTTCAAGAGATAGGGGACCAGTTTTCTTCCCATTCATCCAGCTGACCAGTCTATCGATTTTTTCATTCATTTTAATTCAAGCTCGTTTCCATATTTTTTGATGATTTCTTTACAGAATTTTTCTTTATATTTATCGACTACTTCTTCAGTTTTTCCTTTAAACAAAATTTTTTTATTGTTAAAGATTGTACCATTCTCAGAATCTCTTGCAGCATCTTCTATGTTAGAAAAAACTACTAATGTCTTTCTCTTTTCAAAATTCTCAAAGATCTTTTCGCAATCCTTATCGAAAGCATACACTTCCTTATCCAATGAAAGATCTTCTGAGAATATTCTTGTATCTTTCTTTGCTTCCCCTCTTTTAACTATCAGTTCAAAATAATTCAACATCTTAATTCCATCATAGCCCACGAAAAACCTGTACCTTCCTTCTTCTAGGGGTAAAGAATTAACATCGAATTCAACTAGGTTGTCCTTTATGTTTTTGCTGTAAAATCTAATTTCTCTTCCATCGACGAACGATAAGAAGAATGTGGAAGGCCTCTTCTTTAATTTGAATTTTACAATAGTTTTGAATGGTTCACCAGAGTTAAAAACCCAAAATTCTTCATCATTTTTTAAAAACTTTACATCCATGATTCCCTGATTTCTAATTTTTTCAAGAATTCCAGAGTTATAGGCTTTAAGTTCTTTACTTTTTAAGTAAGTTTCATAGCTTTCAACAACTTTATCTGGTTCCCCAAATTCTTTTATCTTCCCTTTATGAATGAAAATAACTTTATCAGAATATTTTCGGATAGTTTCCAGCCCATGAGAAACGAATATTATTATTTTTCCCTGTCTTTTCAATTCTTCAAATTTGTTCAGGCATTTCATCTGGAAGGCGCCATCTCCTACGGCTAGTACTTCGTCGACTAGAAGTATGTTGGCATCTATGCTAATGGCTGTAGCAAAACCCAGTCTTACTTTCATACCATCAGAGAAACTCTTCAACTTCACATCCATAAAGTCTCCAAGCTCTGAGAACTCGACAATGTCATTGTATTTTGAATCGATTTCACTCTTGGTGAAACCCATTATCGAACCGTATAGATAAACGTTTTCTCTTGCCGTGAGTTCTGTGTTAAACCCAATTCCTAGCGTTAAGAGAGTTGCAACTTTTCCATCGATGATTATTTTACCCCTAGTTGGCTCTAGCATTTTACCTATGATCTTCAGAAGAGTAGTTTTTCCAGAAGCGTTCTCCCCAATTACACCTATACATTCACCACCTTTAGCTTCAAAAGTTATATCCTTAAGTGCCCATATTTTTTCTTTTCTCTTACGCTTCCTTTCCAGAGTGGCCACGAATTTTTCCTTGAGAGTACTTACACTTTCATGCTCCATTTCAAAAAGTTTACTTACATTCTTCAACTTCACTCTAACCATCAGACCTCACCGATAACTTTAAACTTGAGTTTGTTGAATCTTCGATAACCTATCAAGAGGATTATGAGTGATATGATGAATAATATGAGCATGTTTTCGATTATTGGAAAGTATTCAATGAACTCTTCTGATGAATAAAGAATTATACTTTGCCACAAGTAAACAAGTCTCGCGAACGGGTTCAGCATGTATACACGACGATACAATTCTGGTATGTAACTGAGACGATAAACTACTGGAGTCAGGAAGAATAAAGCTTCAAAGACGACGTTCAGTATATAATTCAAGTCTCTGAATTTAGGATAGGAACAAGAAAGCCAAAAACCAATACCAAGAACAATGAATAACTCTATCAAGAACAAGAATGAAAAAAGTAATATGTAAGAACTGGGCTTTACGAAGAATAAAACGACAAAAACGAGGATAGACGATTCTAACAAGAAAGAAATCGAATCTGATAACGCCTTAGATAAAGGGATTACGTCGGGTAATATCTTCACTTTATTGAATATATCGCGTTGATCAACCAAGCATGTTGTTAAATCAACTATCCCTCTTTTCAGGAATCTATAGGGGATGAGGCCACATATGAAGAAAAGAACCCAATCGATGAATTTCGCTTTGAGTATTAGAGGAAAGACTAAAGAATAAACTATTATTATCAGCAATGGCTCAAGAACAGACCAAAAGAAACCTAGGGCGGAACCGGCATACTTTAACTTTAAGTCCGTTAATCCAATCCTCCAAATACTATCTTTATATTTGTATACTTTCTTCACTTCTTCCAATGGACTAGACATGTTTTACATATTTAATTAAAGAGTCAAATACTTTAATTTGGGTATCAAACATGTTTTTAAGCAAAACAGAATGCAAGCTCTTTTTAACTTTTTTGATAATTTATTTTTTCTTTGTTCAATGGTATGGATGGAATGAACAATCCCACTTTTCATTGACGAGAGCTATTGCAGAAGAAGAGAAGTTTGAAATAGACTCTTTTTACAATCAAACAGGTGATAGATCTCATTATAATAATCATTATTATTCAGACAAAACTCCAGGTCTTTCTTTTTTTACCGTTCCTATTTATGCGACTTGGAGATTTTTATACTACAATTTTTTTCCTCTAAGTTTCATTCAAAAATATTCTGGAAATAACAAGTTCGTATCGCAATCTGAGGGAGATGTTTTTATAGTCAGTTATTTAGACCCTGGATTTTTTGTTTTCACATCCATGATTTTAGTGACGATTTTTACATCTTCTTTGTTCTCATCTTTAACAGCTATACTAATCTATAAAATATCACGATATTTTACTAAGAATGAGAGGCATCGCATTTTGGTTACGGTAGTTTATGCATTCGGAACTTTAGCATTTGTCAATGCTTTACATTTCATGAGTCATGCCATGGGAACTTTCTTCGCTTTCCTGAGTTTTTTCTTGTTATTTAAATCAAAGAAAGAAATGCCAAAAAAAGAGTTATTCATCTTAGCAGGCATCGCTGTTGGGTTTGGTATTGTAGTTGAATATTCAATCGTTTTAATAGCGATCATGCTATTAGTTTATTCCTTCACCATAGACAAACACAAATCTTTGATTTTTTTATCGGCGTTATTGGTTGGAATCGTTCCACTTCTCTTATACAATTTCTTCATCCTCGGTAACCCATTCGATATGACAAGTTCACACATAGATCGTCAAATCTATAGAACTGCTAATCCTGAGACTGGACTATTCTTCAGTTCAGGGGATGTTGAGTACCAAGAAAAAATTATACGAAGTTCTTTTTTTCCGATAGAAGATTTGTTAAAGCATTTTCACTTCATACCCAATCCCAATCCTTACATAATTTTGCGTTTGTTGGTATACCCTTATAGGGGTTTATTCTTCTACTCACCGATTCTTTTGTTGTCTATAATCAGTATGATATTGATGTTAAGAGAGTACAGAGTGGAGATGATATTGATATTATCTATTCTTTTTCTCTTTCTTTGTTTTTTATCCATGCGCAGCAACTGGTGGGGGGGTTATTGTTTTGGAAACAGACATTTGATGCCTATAGTACCATTTCTTACATTGCCTATGATTTACACGTTTAATAAAATAGGTTTAAAACTTGTTTTGCCGTTAGTTTTTCTCTCAATTTTTATTAACTCTCTTGGGCTACAGCCAGCTGAAGATGATATGTACGATTGGAATTTTATGAGACCGATGTACTCGAATGAGTTGAACAGTTTCCAAATCCTGGGCAACCCATTGTTGACACATTATTTACCACTGTTTTTGACCAATGGGCCGAGGAGTTGGGTTTTTGAAAATCTTGTTAACGGTCAAATTTCTGTAGACATTCGTGTTAACCCCATTTCTAAGGGTGCAAACTTCCCTTTTTCTGCTTTTCATGTACCGTTTCTTTGCTTAATTCCGATTTTTCTGATCTTAGTGTTTGTCTGGGGAGAAGAAGTGATAAATTTCGTAAAAAAATCTTTTAAGGAATAAAAATGAAGTTAAAATGGATCTTAGTTGTAATAATTATCATATCCATAGTATTGAGGACATTCTTCTTACATCCTACGTTTTCTGATGAGAACTTTTATTTTAACGTCGGCAAAACCATATTAGAAGGAAAAGCTCCATACAAAGACTTCTTCTTCGCTCATCCACCGTTACAAGTTTACGCCCTTGCCTTACTCTTCAAAGTTTTTGGTACTTCATTCATAATCGGTAAGATGTTAACCTTGATCATGAGTTCACTCTGTGTGGTATTAACTTTCTTAATATTGGGAGAGCTGTTCGATGAAAAGACAGCATTAATAACTGGTTTGATTTTCCTGATAACACCTGCTTTTCTCGCCTTCTCAACGATGGGGCATGGTATGTGGGAAACAACCGTGTTAGTCTTACTTTCGACTTATCTTCTGATAAAGAATAAATCGTTTCTATCAGGGATCAGTCTTGTAGTTGCGATTTTTTTTCGATACTTGGCTGTAATCTATTTTCCTTTCTTTATCGTGCTTTTATACCTGAGAAAAAATAAATCTAAGCGATTCTTAATCTCATTTATTTTGGCATTTTTTGTACTTATTACGTTAATTCTATCTATTTTTGGTTCTGACTATGTAAATCAAACCATTTCTTATCATGTATTCTCAAAAGTTGCCGTATCTACTCCAAAAAGTCAAGGTATGCAGTACTGGGGCATGGGATATTTTTTCCTGTTTTTGTCGTTAATCTCTGGATTTTTCGCCTATACTAAAAAAGATAAATTAGTTTTGCTCTTTTCTCTCACGCCATTAATCGCAGATATACTAATCTTATTGGGACTAAAACTCATTTTCTACCATTATTTTTTCATATCCTTAGCTTTTTGTGTTATCGCAACTGGGAGGACTTTGACTCTTTCTAGGGATCGAATCGTTAGAATAATGATTCCGATAATTCTTTTTTTGTCGATCGTTTCTAATACTGCAACATTAGATTTTTACTTGAACCCTTCTTATGCAAAAAAATACTACTCTATAGGCGAATTCATTCAAAACAACACTTCTGAGCACGATAAAATATTCGGAGAACCAGTAGTTACAAACTACGTTTCTTTCGTTACAGGAAGAAAAATCTCTTCTGGTTATCTTGATTCTTACCTTCAGCATTTGATGTTCGAGGGTGAAAACAGAATTATTCAAAGTTTGGATAAGGAAAAACCAAAATTTATCATTGAGATGGAAAACTATTACATGGTAAATCCTTATTTTAGGAATTATATCATAAACAACTATAATTTAAAGATAATAGTGCCCGGAACCCCGGAATATTCTGTTTATAGTAGAGTCAGTTGATATCGATTAAGAGAGTGTTAGCTAAACCTTTATTTACTCAATTCACATTGTTTATAGATAACAGGGCGTTATTTTTAAAACGTTGTACAATAATAATATGTACCAACGTTGTATAATAATATAGTATACTATGCATCGTTGTGTAATAAATGAGAGAAAACGAAGCGATAAAAGAAGAAATAATAAAAGTTCTCGATAAGCATCCTGAAGGTTTGACTTTTGCTGGAATTGCAAGGGAGTTGAACGTACACAGGCATACGCTCACGAAGTACATTTATGAGTTGAAAGGTTCTGGTATCATTTTTGTTAGGGATCTTGGAACTCTTAAATTATGTTATCTTAAGAAAAGGTTTCTAAGTGAAGCGAAAAGAAAAAATTTAAGGAAGAGGTAATGAAGTTTCATGATGAAAGGAAAAAAGTTAAAATTGAAGTTTCTTGATTGTGAGAGAGGTAGAACTCTTTCACGAGGAGAGAGTACAAGTTTAATTATAATGTTTACGATCTTCTTTATCCTACTCTTCTTGTTGCCGAGAGTAATAATATTTGCTGCTACGCCAACCCCGTCAGTTTTACCCGTTGATGACACTCCAGATCCTCAGAACAGTACTCTACCTATCAACTTCACTTGTAATGGATGTAGTCCTGGGGTAGCAGGAGAACTTATCAAGCTTTATGTGTGCAACACTTCTTCTTGTACTGGTTGTACCCTGAATAATACCTACCCAACTTCAAACCCAACTTATGGGAATTCTTCTGCCAAAAGTATAGAAGTTTCACCGGAGAATACGCTTGCTCATGATAGTAATGAAGGTTATTTGTTAACAACCGATGATTCTGATGCAATTGCAGAAGAGGCGAACTGGACATGGGATTTCGGTCCTAGGACTGGAAACTTCAGCGTGAAATGGTACGGAAGACTTGAACCATTTACGGCCGCAGGACCTTATGAATATAATGTTCAACTTAACTCTTCAGTCTCTCTTGATGGAACTACTTGGACGACTGTGGGATCAGCCACTCTCATATACCCCACCACAAACTATACTGATTACTTTAATGACACGATATACGGAAATTACAGGTATATAAGAGTTAACCTTTATTCCAACACTACTTCTGTTGCTAACGTGACTCTTCGTGTTGATTATGCCAGAGTTCAAGAAGATCTTACTTCTAACTGTTGGTGCAATTCTTCTTCTGTTTCTGGCGATCCTTGGTGCACTTACACGAACTCTTCCACTTGTAATTATGGAACTAGGAGTTATTGGGGCAGAGTGTGTGCTTGGCAATATGCTCTTCCATGGGCATGCAATCAAACTTCAGAACAGATTTTTACCTATACAAAGAATAACGGTTGCTCTTGTACTCAGAATATAGAGTGTTTTTCTGGTTGTTGTCAAGGGAATAGTTTATGTGGGAATGATTGTACGTCACCTCAATACTCTTTAAACAACTCTAACACGACAACTCCAGGTGTAGGAGATGCTGTATTATTGTATGCAAACTGGACTGATGACGTTGATTTAGATTGGGCATGGCTTTGGACTAATGAGACTGGAACAGGAAAGAATTGGACTTCAGGTTCCTATGGACCGATTGATATAAACTTGACTGAAGATCAAACCTGGTCAAACTTCACATGGCAAAACTCTTCTGTGACAGGAGGAACTGTAGTGGCATGGAAAATATATGCAAACGATAGCGCTGGAAATGTGAATGTAACGGGTGAAATGACTTTCACTGTCCAAAGCTCTTACTTGGAAGTTAGTCTCGTCGATCCATCCGAAGGTACGATTACTGATATCGATCAGAATTCTACTTTTACAGTCAATGCAACAGTCTATTGTAGAGTCGGTGATTGTGGTAGCGTAAACGGGACAGTAAGGTACAACGCTTCTTCACCAGATCCAGACACTCCCATAAACACGACACAAGGAGATAAACCTTTCTTCGTGAATGAACCTCCTTATCCTTCCAAAGCTATGAAGGAATGTCCAACAAATCCTTTATCAAAAGACGAATTCTGTAACATAACCTGGACAATAAACGCAACTGGTAATTACATCAACTCATGGAAGATAGGGGTATTGTTCAACTCTTCTCGAGCAGATGTTACGCAGAATCACACAGGCAATGCTACAAAAAGAATAGTAGAATGTCTGGAGAGTACGTCTCTGTCATGGAGTTCGATCGATTTCGGAACTCTCAATCCCAGCACTAACTATAACGAAGCTCCAGGTAATGATAACAAACTGTACAACATAACAAATACGGGGACTTGTACTCTGAAGGTATGGATTAAGGGAACGGACTTACAAAACACGACTTTGCCCTATCCTAATATAATAGGAGTTGGTAACTTTTCATGGAGTAACACTACGAATGTTTCAACGAGTGCTTATAACATGACTAAAAACTATGTCATTCTCAACTCAACCTTCACTCCAACTATAAAAAACATAACAACCTATTACTGGTTGTCTGTCCCAGCAGTCTACGCAGGCAGGTACAACGGAACCATGAGTATATGCACGAACACCTCACAACAGAGTGGAGTTGCTTCTACTTGTGTTTAGATTAAGAAAGTTTTAGTTGGTCTGTTAACATGATTACCACCTTATTCATCGATTCAACGAATATCTCAAACTCAAAATCTTTATAAATATTAATATTAAATATATATCAAATAAGGGAAAGATAAAAATGATTATCTCACCTCATGCAAGAGATAGGATGAAGAAAAAAGGTATAACTGAGGAGGAAATCAAAACATGTTTGATCGATGGGAAGCTAACAATCCAACAGATGGTCAAAGGTGAGATAAGATATGGCAAGATAGTTGAACTGAAGGACAAGAAATTAGTCGTTATCTACACGATCGATAAAAATGGTGAGGATAGGATAATAACATGTTATCCCATAAAAAAGAGGGGATTGATATGAAAGAAGAGATATTGTACTGCGTAAAATGTAAAGTTGAGATGAAAAAATCTATTTTGGATAGCTATGAGTATGTCGAGGGGATACCAATTCACAACGTTGAATGTTATAAATGCCCTAAATGTGATGAATTATTCTTCACAGAAGAACAAGCGGATAAAATGGAGGAAATGACTGAAAAACAGAAAGAAGAGATGTTTATATTCGTGAGAAAAATCAGTTACTCTGGTAAAAGTCTGATAATAACTATCCCGGAAGACTTGGCATCTCACCTGAAAATAGAAAAAGGGCAGAGAGTCAAGATCATGCCGATGGATAAAAAAGGATTCTTAGTCGAAGTGAAAAAGTAGTTTTTTTACACAAAATATCTGGTTTTTTCTTTTTGATTTTTAGAAAAAAGAGAAGAAATCGATATTTTCAAGGGCAACTCTTAATAAAAAAGTAGTTGCATCTGCTTACCTTAAGTTAACAGAGCCGTTTTGGCATGAAAGAAGAAAAAGGCGAGAACTATGTCATTCTCAACTCAACCTTTACTCCAACTATAAAAAACATAACAACCTATTACTGGTTGTCTGTCCCAGCAGTCTACGCAGGCAGGTACAACGGAACCATGAGTATATGCACGAACACCTCACAGCAGAGTGGAGTTGCTTCTACTTGTGTTTAGATTAAAGAATGAAGAAAGAAGAGATAAAGTTATAATTTTATAAAGAATTAATGAAATATTCTTTATGGTGGATGACATGAAACCAAAATATGAATATGAGATAATTGTAGAAAATAAGGTTGTGTGGAGGGGGTTGAACCCAGAAAAAGCTTATGAGGAAATTAGAAAAAAGAATCCTAGAAAAAAAGTTGGAATTGCATGGAGAACTAAAGAAGATATTTTAGTTTGTGTAGTGATTTGATTGCCTGAAATAAAACTTCCTTACAAAGATGAAGAAAGTAGAATATTTGGAAAAATTAAAAGACCAAGAATTAATGTTGAAATTTTTTCTAAAGTTAGAAAAGATTGGATTCTGGTTGTTGATTTACTAGCTGACACCGGGGCGGATATATCCGTTCTTCCTGCATTTATAGGTAAGCTACTAGTAGACGATATAACAACAGGAAAATATGTTGAAATAAAAGGGATAGAGCCTTCTGCGGTTTTGATTGCATTCATCCATGAATTAAAGATGAAAGTCAAGGGTAAAGAATTTGAATTACCAATAGCTTTAGCCGAATCCAACAATGTCCCTTCTATACTAGGAAGGGTTAATGGTTTAGATTTGTTCGATGCGAATTTTGTTGAAGGTAAAGAACTTAGAATCGTGTGGAAATGATTTAATTCAACCTTTAAGCTGAACTTTCATTCGAAGACACCTATTTTTGGAACTTTTATAAAATAATAAGTATGCATAAACATTTCCAGCTTCACTCCAATTATAAAAAACACAACAACCTATTATTTGTTATCGGTAATCTGTCTGTGTGTTCAGGTACAACAAAACTATGAGTTTGTGTACAAATACTTGCATTAAACGAGGTTGAAGAATGAAAAATAATTCAAGTGTCTGTCTTTTAATATTTTTAATTATCATGTTGTTACAGAGTAGTGTTCAAGCTATAAGTTTAGGCACGACAACAGAAGGCACTTTTTCTGAAGTACTCAGGGGAGAAACTGCTAAGTTCACGATTCTTCTCTGGAATCCCGAGAATACTTCTTTTCCTGTGAAATTTAATGTAGTTAAAGCTCCAAAGGGTTTGACAGTGATAACCAACCCGAAAGAACTCAAGCTAAATTGTTCAAGAGTAAATACTTTTCCTGCTGAGGGCGGAAGACATTATGTCCAAACAAAACAAGGTCTCATGACAACAACTCCTATCGATGTTTTAGTGAAAGTTCCAAGAACATTCGAACCTGGAGAGTATGATGTTTATGTTAACCTAGTTGCAGGTGAAATAACGACTGGGATTTCAACTTTGTTGGAAAAGACTTTAAAATTTACCGTGAAGGTCATTGCTTACAGGCCAGAGTTAACAACGACAACGATTAAGATAGAAGAAAAACCAATTCCCATAGAGAAGATAACTGGTTTGGTAATAAAAACCTTTTCCAATCCACGCACGATATTCATTGCTTTGCTAGTAATAGCTATTTTATTTGTTCTCTGGATAATTTATAAACATGGATAAAAAATTCATTCTTTTGTTCTTAGTATTGTTCATTCTTCTCGTTTACTCTTGGTTTGTATACGAAAGCATCACAGGTTTTATAACAAGGTTCATAAGCTTGAGCCTGAACGTGAGTAGTCTCACAGATGGTAAGTTCATCTATTTCTCATATCCCTATGTAATCTACTTGAGGTACAAGGACGGAGAGGTCATACTCAGCCAAAACGCGACTTTTAACGTGATATTCATGAACACTGGGAACTTAAACATAAGCGGAAGGATAGTAATCTACGTGAAGAATTCAACTCTGCACACTCTCGGGACTTATCATGACGATTACTTTTACTTATCTCCACTCGATACAAAGAACTTCTCTGCAACTTTTCTACCGAACAGAACAGGAAAGTACTGGGTTATAGCTAATGCAACCTACAATTCGACGGTCGAAACTAAGACTACAGCTGAGAATAAGACTTTTGACGTCATCTATGGCTTGAACGTTAGAGTAACTGTTTCAACTGATCGCAACGCTTATTGTCCAAATGAAACTATTAACATGACGACTAAATTGGAGAATATCGGTTATTTCAACGCCACTGGGAACCTCTCTTCTAAGGTTGTAGACCCATGGAAAAACATAAAGAAAGAAGAAAATTGGCTGAACATCGACCTTTCTGCAAACGAGACCAAGTATTATTTCATGAATTACACGGTCCAAGATACTGATAGAATAGGCGACTATAAGGCAAAGAGTGATTTCATGTACGATGGACACTACAACTCCTCTTCTGTTACTATCAGGATTAAGAATGGTGAAGGAATCCTTTTAACATCGCCTTCTTCGATAGCAAAAACAATCTATTCAGGTCAATCAGCTCTGCAGAACCTACACATGTGGTTGGATTATGCTTGTGTCGACACTATAGCAAAAATCAACAAATCTTCTGGGCCTCCGGGAGATTGGGTTACTTTTTCTAAGGATGAATTATTCTTGGGAGCAAATGGTTATCTCAACACGACGGTCCTGAACATAAGCGTTCCTATCGAAACAGAAGAGGGCACCTATTCTGGAACCGTATACATAGACACAGAGAAGCAACACAAAGAAATACCTCTGATCATACATGTCGGAATTTTTAACATTACTTCTAGCGTTGAATTCTTTCCAGGTCCCCCAGGAGACATTTGTCTGGGAGATACACTCTTAGTCAACGTAACTATAGTAACAAATTATCCTGGAGTCGTAGAAACGAACGTAACTTATCGACTCTTAGACCCTTCTTCGAAAGTCGTGACTGAGTGGAATGAAATCCTGGAAGTCAACAGAACCTTGCAAAAAAACGTTACTTTTACTCTTCCTCTAGATGGTCCAGAAGGCTATTATACTTTCATGGTCATTGTAAAGTACGGTTCAGTAATAGATCAATCTTCCTTGACTTTTAAAGCGATTTCATGTGTGCCTATAATACCAGCAGTTCCCGGCGTTCCTAGAGAAGTGCCTGCAATTCCAGTCGTTAAACCAGTTTATAATCTCACGTTAAGCCTATCTACGAATATATTAACGGTCTTTTTAGGGAATGAAACGAGTTTCTTCGCTCATGTTAAGAATATAGGAACAGAAACTGTTAGATCAGTTAGAATATCTGTGGGGAGGATTCCTCCGGACTGGGTTCGTGTTTCTCCATCATACAGCGATATTTCTCCAGGAGAAACACAAACTTATGTTGTGGTGATTAGTGTACCAAAAAATGCCTCAACAAGAGTTTATAAGCTTGGAGTAAAGGCTATTGATGAAGTCGAGAGTAACACGGAAACCTCAACGCTAATAGTGGGCAGAGACTTGAAAGAAGTGGCTGATTTGTTGCTGGGGGAACTAAAGAAAGTGAGGACTGAAGCAAGAGAATCTTTTTTAACTGAAGATTGCATGAACATAACTCTCATGAAGATGTTGCATGAGGATGCAGAGTTAGCATTTGAGAATGGGATGAAAGAATATGAGAGCAAAAACTATGAAAAAGCGATAAGCTGGTTTGAGTATGCAATAGCGATAGAAAAGAAAGTTATTAGCCTAGTAGAAATCAACATCAGGGTAGAGATCGAAACATTGGGCAAATCCCAAATAATATTTCCCATGAGGCATGAGTTCTATAAACAGTTGTACTTAGTGATGAATTATCTAGATGCGAAACAGTATGTGATAATCTGTGAACCGATACTAAAGATGAAAAGCCTTATAAAGGCAGCTTTAGTGTTCTGGGTTTTGATAGCCTTACTCATCGTCCTGATTCTGATAATTAATCGTACTGAGGAGGAAGAAGAAAAGGATAGAAGAACTCATTCTACCTAAGTTAAGGTTAAAGACTGTGCGATGATTAGCTTAGGTTGCTGTTATAGTTAATGTGCTTTGCGTGGCGTTACCCGCGGGAATACCTTCCGGTAGCCAGACGTTTGCTGTAATAAGGAGTTGCCCTGATGGAGCCAACGTGCTGTTTAGGTATTTTGTGGTGGCACAGGCTGGCAAGGATGAGTTCTTATCATATCTGTAGAGCATGAACTTCTGGCAATTCTTAGCTATGGCTATACAGTATGATGCTAATGGACCTGAGGTGAAGTTCCATGATGACCACTCAGTTGTGTTTGCGTAACCTGTGGCTGACACTGTCCCAGTTCCAATGTCATAATCTGTCCCATCAAATGCCGTCGTCTTTATCTTGAATGCCATCGTGTTTGGCGCCCCAGAAGTAGTGTTCAGGCATTCGTTGTTGTTATCCTTTGCTATTTCCCAGAGGAATCTCTGCGTCTTGTTACGGAAGAAGCCCCAAGAAACTCCTGCAGCACTTTTACCTGTCACACTGCTTGCTATCGAAGTATCATTCCATTCTAGTCTGTTGACGAAATAGTATATGTTTGTATCAGTATGATTCGTGAGTACAAGGAATCCACCTGCTGCATAACTGGCTGGGTCACTTGAACCTAATGGGTTAGAAGTTTCCTCTGCAAACGAATCCACAGAAGCATAAATGCCCGTTGAAAAAGGTTGAGAACCTGTGTTCGTTATCGTTATGGTTTGATCTGTACCGTTGCTTCCAGGAGCTACCTGTATCCATTCGAGGTAAGTTGGTTGTACTGAAAGTGCTGATACAGTCGATACGTTAACAGCTATCTCTACAGTACCTGTGTCTGCAAGGCTGATTTTTGAGAAAAATATTACTGACAATACCCCCGTAGTCAGAGTTAGTGTTATCAAAAATACAAAGATAATTCCGTGTTTCATTCTCTCAATATAATTAATGTTAATACGCGTATTTAAATACTGTTGATAATCAATAATTATTTATATCAAAACATATCAATAATATATAGGTAAAGGTTATGGTCTCTAAAGTTCAACCGAAGAAAGCCATCATAGAAGTGTTAAAAAAGCATCCTGAAGGCTTGACTCTACAGAAGATCGCAAAATTAACAGGAATGAACAGGCTCACAGCTACAAAATACGTACACGAATTGATAGGGGAAGGTAGAATCTACCAGAGAGGAGTAGGAATGGCAAAGCTGTGCTACCTCAAAGAAAGGTTTGTTCAGCTAGTCAAGCAAGAAGAAGTGATCGAGAAGCTCAGGAAGAAGTTAAAGTGACACATACTCGATGAATTTAAGGTCCTCTAATTCTTTTAAGATCTCTAAAAGGGTTGGTTTGACATCTTCTACCTTCATGTCAATTTTCTTCGCGATTATCCTGGCAATCTCATCGACAGTCCTTGTACCGTCGCACATTTTCAGGACTTCAAAACTCGACTTGTCTATTTCCCATAAAGAGCTACCATCAAAGGTGGCGTACAACCTATTGATGTAGTCAATAACCTTCAAATTTTTTGCCTTTAAAGGCCTTCTTAAATCCATCTTCATCTCAATTAAAATATGTTTTTAAGATACTTATATCTATTGATAAAAAGCAGTGTTAAGTAGTGTGTCTAGTAACTCTCTGTAAAATGTCATAACAAAATTTAAATAACTCTTAGGCATGTTCTGATGTTAAGCAAGGTTTTTAATTCATCTTGATAATTATTGATTATGGTTAATAGAAAGTGTTTATTCATCGCAATTTTTTTAACTTTCTCCATGACAGGAATTTATGCCCAATCTATCGGCGTATCACCGCCTTTTTTAGACTTGGGAGAAATTCAACCTGGCGAATCAAAGATAGCCACTTTTTATCTTGTGACAGTTTCCGAAAACGTTTCTTTAGTTCAGTTGATAAAAACAAAAAGCAACATAGACTTCCTCATGAAAGATGAATATAAGGACAAACTCTCGAACTATTCCGAGGAAGATATTCTACCGTGGATAGAGTTCATAAACAACCCAGTCGAGCTTAAAAAGACTGAAGGCACGTTAAAAACTAGGACGGTTACTAAGATAAGAGGTGCTAAAGAAGTTAATTTTATTGTCAACGTTCCTAGGGATGCTGAGCCGGGGTATCACATGGGTATGATAACTTTTGATCCTTTAGCTCCCGAGTCAGGCAGGATGTTCACTATTAAAGCGATCGTACCCTTGATTTTCATCTTCAAAGTTCCAGGAAAGGCGATAAGAGAGGGAAGGATACTTGAAGTTAGCTCAGGTAGTTATTACAACAATGGATTGATTCTTGACATTTTTTTCCAGAATACCGGCACTGTGAGTATGATGGCGTCTCCTGCTGATATTAAAATTTTTGATAGTAAGAAAAATTTGATAGGAACAGCATTATCAAATTTCATATATACAAAACCGGGAGAATTAAAACATTTGACAGCCTTTTGGGACATGAAGGATGTAGAGTTTGGTAAGTATAACGTGACAGTAAAGATTCATTATACCACTGGCTATGCCTCCAAAGAATCGACTATAGAAGTGTATGAAAAACCAGAAATCCTCCCAGCGAAAGTCGTTGAAAAAGAGATTATCTTTTCATGGTGGGTTTTTGTAATATTAGTTATCATTATCTTAGCATACGTCTATTACAAGAGATGATTTATCGATGAAAAAAATAATCATAGGTTTTATTCTGATATTTCTGATTATATCTGGAATGTATTTTTACAATAAAACCAAAGTTAAACCTGATTTTGTCGCGAACATGAGTACTGAAAAGAAAGTCGACCTGTTTTTTGTGTATGAAATAGTAAAGTATCCAAGTAACGTAGAAATTATCGAATCGGAAAAAAAGTCCAACATCACGTTGGGGATGACAGGTGACCCCTGGAATTTGAATTTTGGGATTATTCCGATTGGCACAGAAAGTAGGAGGTTCATGAACTTAGCCAACAAAAAAGAAGAAATTTATAAAGTTGAAATTTATGTTTATGGTAATATCAGCCCAATGGTCAGTTTTGATAGGAACAACTTCATCCTACGCAAAGGTGATGAAGTGAAAGTCACTGCTTTGTTGAATTCTACTCTTTCCAAAGGAGCAGGAAAATTCATGGGAGAAATAGATATAGTTTCAAAGAGGGCTAGAATACCATTTTTAAACGTGATCCTATGAAGATTTTATCTTTAGCCATCGTAATACTACTTTTACCATCTGTAGCGTATGCACAAGTTATAAGAGTTGGGATACAAGAAGTCCTGAAAACCGAGGTTCTAGGTTTGGAGTATAATTCCTTGATAGAAAACGGGGAGCCTCTGAAAGTGAGTTTTGAACTTTCAAACACGGGTAGCGTTGGCTTCAGAGCAAGAGTAAGGTTGGATATTTTTAACCAAAGCAACCTCTTGCAGACTGTGTGGAGTGGTGAAGAAAATTTTCCGCCCGGCACTGGCTACCGTTTCAATGTGTATTATCCTATCCATTCAGAAGGTAAATTTAAAGCAAAAGTAAGAGTATACTTTGCAAACGAAATAGAAGAGATAAAATCATTCGATTTTCATGTCAAAAAAGTGATCGTTCCTGAAAAATCGTTTGATATAATGAGTTTTAGGACTTACAAAGAGGAAGTAGAGTTTATGTTGAAGAGCAATAAAACTCTTGAGAATGTATTGATCGTTCCTGTTTGTCCAACTGGTTGGGTATGTGAGCAGAAGAAGTTGGATAGGATTAAAGGGAATGAAACAAAGAAAATTACACTGTTTTATGAACCGAGTCTATGGAAAGAGAGTGGGATCACGATTAACGTCTTCACAGAGGATGGAAAATATGGTATGACCGAAGCTTTCATGATGAGAAGGGTTGGTATTCTGAGGCAATTTCTTCACGATTTTTCAAAATTATTTGGATATTTTTCTATATTTCTGTGATATTGCTCTTATATAACACTCATTTCCTGAACATAGTATTTAACAATAAGTTTTAAATATAATGATAAATAATATTATATAGTTAAGGATCGTTGGTAGAAAGGATGTCAAGAAATTCTACATCAAACGAAAACTTAGAGGAACGAATCTTGAATTTATTGAGCAAAAAAATAATGTCCACTTCCCAACTTGCCAAGGAATTGGGGATGAGAAGGGACGTTGCTGCCGGATATTTAGAGGCCTTAAAAAATCAAGGAAAACTGAATTTCTTCAAGGTTGGGAAATCTCATGTCTACACTACATCAGAGAGGTGGAAGAATGACTAGAGTTATTGGCATCGTCTCTGGTAAGGGTGGAGTAGGAAAGACAACTACTGTCATCAACCTTTCCACAGCTTTGATGGAGTTCAACAAGAAAGTGATCGCGTTAGACGCAGATGTAAAAATGTCTGGCCTTGGTTTGCAGCTTGGGATGTATCATTTCCCATTCACTTTAAACGATGTTTTGATGGGTAAAGGAAAATTGTTTGAGGCATTGTACATCCATTCCTCAGGCTTGAGGATAATTCCTGCATCCCTTTCTTCAGAAGATGTCAATATCTACAGAATGAAAGAAGTTTTGCAAGACCAATTCTTAGAGGATAACATCGTTCTGGTTGACGGCCCCCCTGGTCTGGAAAAGAATGCCATAGCAACCTTGAGAGTTTGCCCAGAGGTCTTGATAGTTACGATACCAGAAATGCCTGCAATCGTAGATGCCTTAAAGGTTATTTCTGTATGTAGAGGAACTAACACAAAAATCATCGGTATCATCGTGAACATGTATAAAAACAGAGAGGTAAACCAAATAAGTACCAAAGAGATTGAATCAACTTTCGAACTACCTGTTATCGGTGTTGTTCCTGAGGACAGGGATATAAAGAGAGGCATATTCAAGGGAATGTCATGCGTCCTATTCAATCCTTATTCCTCGGCATCGATAGCATACAAGAAGATAGCTGCTCATCTGGTTGGTGAACAGTACAAGCCACCCAGATACTTAATGTTGAAAAGATTATTCAGAGGGTTAAAAAAATGAAGAAATTGTTGCTCTTTATCTTGATCATAGCCATTAGCTCTTTTTATTCAGTTGAGGCTATTCCCGTCATTTCAAACATTAAAATTGAACCCAGCAACCCGTGGTTTAATCAAGATGTGTTCGTTTCATGCGATTGCAGTGATGAGAATTATACTATAAGCTATGTTTATGTTGATATCAACGGTCCTAACATAACAATCTCAGAATGGAATCTCAATAAAGTAAATGGTAGTTATTCTGATACCATAGATCATTCATACCTCTACAGAACTGGTCAATATGTGGTGACTTTCTACTGTGTGAACAATGCATCCGAAACTGTCACGGGAACAGGAACTTTCACAGTATCCAACTTGACGAGTACCATTACCAGCATCATTCCAAGTCCTGCATACATAGGAGACGTGATAGAGATAAATGTTTTTGTAAAGAAGGATGGAATGAACTTGAATTCAGGCGTAGGCTTTAACGTTTATTTGAATGGAGAGAAGAAGAATCTTAAACAAGACCCTCCGATCTACGATTCAGTAAAAGGTTGGGTTTTAAGGATAGATGTTCCATCTACTACAGGCACTTTCGGTGTTGATGTGAATGCAGAATACAAAGGAGCGAAAGTTGTGAGCAGTTCCACTATTGAAGTAAAACAACCGTTGGAGTTCGATCTTGTTAGTATAGATAAGACTTGGGTTAAGCCAGGTGATAACGTAACATTCACTTTCAAAGCGATGTTCAAAGGAAATGCCATAGATTTGAGGGATGAATATTTGAATTTCCTCATCAATTCTGTTGACTCTAATATATTAGAAATCTATAGGAGTGGAGAATACTCTTACGTTAAAATATCTGTACCCAATTTACTGCCTGGAAGCTACGACTTGAACATAAGGTTTACTTACATGGATTTCGTCAAGGATATAAGTAGAAAGATTAATTATGTTGTGCCGATTTCCGGAAGTATGATAGATAGTAGTAACAAGCCTGTACACATGCAGTTGAAATTTATGGGTAACGAAGCTCAAACGACAATTATCACGGACAGCAGTGGTTCTTACTCTGGTAGCATACCTCCTGGCATATACGATGTAGAGTTGACTTTCTCGAATTCAAAACTCACTCTCACGAGAGTAATGATAAACGAATTCAAAAATCCGATAAGGTACGATAGACCAACTTTAGAGATTAATATGCCAGGTATAGGAGTAGAAGGAATTTACGTCTATGAGATAGCTTTGGCTTATTCCAATGCATACCTTGAGTTGATGTATGATGATAGTAAGATTCTCGATGAAACCAGGATGATCATATATAAGTGTGAAAACTGGAATTTTGGAAGAAAGTTATGCAACTCTGACTGGAAAATTATCAGCGGAGAGATCGATACAGTGAGGAACATAGTGAAAATAAATACGACTAAACTTTCTGCTTTCATGGTAGGCTACAAAAAGGATATGTTCTTGGATTTTGATGCTGATAGGGATGAATACTTTTTGAAGGATATAATAAGGATATCAGGCATCACTCAAGACGAGGATTCTAATCCGATATCAGACGTTCAGATAACAGCAATCATCTTGAACACAGGAATAACTGCTACTACTAAGTCGGATAAGAGTGGGGTTTTTTCTTTAGAATTTCTGAGTCCTGACAAAGAAGGCGATTTTACAGTCATGGTTAAGGCAGAAAAATCCCCATTCACGAGCGTGAACAAATCTTCGTCGATAAAAGTCTTTAGGAGTGAAAAAATCTCGATCTTGATTCCCAAAAGTTTCAGGATCAATAAGGGAGAAAGTTCCTCGATGTCTGTTTCGATCATCAACATAGGACAGAGAGATTTTTCACGTTTAACTCTGTCTTTGTCTGGCATTCCTGACAGCTATTATAGCATGCCTTCTGAGATAGAAGAGTTAAAAGCAGGCGAGGAGAAGAATATATACATAGATTTCCAAATACCAGAGAATGCAGGCATATCCAGTCACACGTGTGGTTTTAAAGTTATCTACGGTAACAATTCTCTAGAAGAGCAATTCGTCCTGACTGTTTCGAGTCCAGAGATTAATGAAATTGAGACTACATCGGCTATCGAAGGTTTCAAGTTTCCAAACTTTACTGGAAAGATTGTTCTGCCCAATTTAGGATTAGATAGCCTGTCGATAATGCTGATTGCAGTCCTAGTATTCTCTCTATCTGTCTTGTTCAAGAGGAGAAAATTCAAAAAAACCTTCGAGAGGAGAGAGATCAAAAATAAACTTCTGGACATAAGAGGGGAAATAGAGAGACGTTCGATGAGAAGAGAAATAGAGAGTGGCATCAAGAGAAAAATGAAGAAACTTAAGAAAAGGAAATAAAATAATTCTTAGAAAAACATGAAGGGAATATCTTCATTCTTAACTAAAGTTGCTATGATACTCGCCATTATATCCGTAATTCCACTTGTATCAAGCCAATCGATGAATTACACAGGGGCCAATGGTACTACGTTCACACAACTAGAGGCTATTAATCTAAGTTCATTCCTGGTTTTTGTATTTTTCATTCCGTTCACTTCTGCCACATTCATCTCGATGAAAGTAAGGGGTATATCGACGATAATATTACCATTTCTCGGTTTGATTGTCTTAATATTCTTATTGTCAATATTATTGTTTCCAGAAATACCGAGAAATATCTCAAGAACCTTTTCTAGGTTAGGAATAACACCTCCAACAGAAGAGGAGATACCTCTTGTCCCAGAAGAAATAGAAACTTTTTCTGTTAAGGAGGAACAAGAAGAAACAGAAATAGGAAAACCAGTTAAGTGGAGGAAGGAGTTAGTCGTCAAAAGCCTTTCTCTTGAAGAAATTAAAGGTTATGAAGTAACTGGTGCTCCAAAGGATGCGAAGGGCCTCCTCCGCCACCTCCAGAGCGTAGACCAACAACAGTACCTCCTAGAATTGTTAACTTCATGATAGATTGGGATATGATAAAAGTTTTGCTAACACCGGGGGAGACCGAAAATAGATCGATAAAAGTTACGAACATTGGAAGGGGTAAGCTAGATATAACTGCAAAAATATACTACTTAGAGCAATTTTTATTCTTCAAGGCTGGGGGAACAGAATACGAATTTGAGCTCGATTTAAACGAAACGAAAGAAGTAGGAATCAATTTCTTCGCAAAGAAAGATCAAGAGCCTGGAGTATATCCGGGCAAGATAGTCTTCACTGGAGGTCCCATCGAAAGGATTGTTCTGATAGTGGTTGAAGTCGAGTCAGAAAAGCCTTTGTTCGATGTAAAGGTTGAAGTATTGCCAGAATACAGAATTGTCTATCCTGGAGATAAAGTTTTGGCACAATTAACGATATACAACTTAGGAAGGATAGGAAGAGTTGACGTGAACGTGGAGTATGGAGTGAAAGATTTGAGTGGGAGTGTCATAATAAGTGGGAATGAGATTCTTGCTGTAGAAACACAAGTTTCTGTCGTTAAGACGATAAACTTACCATCTACTATCAAACCAGATGATTATGTGTTCTACAGTGTAGTGAATTATAACCATGTGATAGGCACTGGTAGTGATATGTTCCGAGTGATAGAGAAGATGAAATTCAGAATACCCACGCTTTATGTTTTATTAATCCTCATTATCTTCGCGATTTTAGTTTTGATTCTGATCATTTATAAACTGAGAAAAAAGAGAAGAGTGAAGAAGTACAAGCCGATTAAGAAAAAAAGAAAATAGTTTTCTTGTTTCAAGAATGGAAAACAGCTTTAATTAAAAGAACGAACAATATATTATGTTGAAGAAGTTGATTTTAGTCATGATTTTAACCTCGACGTTAAGCTTGAACACTGTCCTCGCGATATGTCATTACGAAGTTTCTCTAAAACTTGAACCCAGTACAATCATATCAGGAGGTTCTGTTACACCATCAGCTACCATTTGTTGCGATGCTCCAGCAAGAGTATATTTTTCAGAAGGTGAGTGTGATATTTTTTCTCCACTCAGTTCTTGTGTTATTCAAGCTAATACATGTAGTTGCGTGGGATCTCCATTTTCTGCTCCGAGTGAAGCAGGGAATTATAATTATGTGGCATGCGTAGACAAGAATGGAGATGGTATAGTTGGAAACATTCCTGGTGAGGCTAGAGAAGCTATTCTTACAGTTAAAGGATGTATATCAACTGATACCTCATCAGAATATCCTTTAGGGAATGATATATTCATGAAGGGAATTACTACTTGTCCTGGAAGAGAATTTAAAGACGAGTGCTTAGATAAAGAAAGGTTAAAAGAATTTTACTGTACTTCGACTGATTACTGTGAATACAAGATTATCAATTGTAACCATTGGGTTAACACAGAATGTGGGGATGGCAAATGCTATTGTGTGAGCGACCTTAACGACGACAAGAAAGTTAACATCTTAGACATAGCCAAAGTAGCGAGAGCATATGGTTCAGATTCAGTAGTCAATACTAAAAAATGGGACCCAAGAGCAGATTTGGATCTTAACGGAAAGATCGATATAATGGACATATTTAAAGTAGCATTAAAGATCGGAAAAGATTGTAATATAGAAAAAAAAGATGTACCTGAGTCAGGTCCTGTGTCATTAGGGTTGGGGTATTATAATGTAGTAGTAATCTTAATCACGGCAATAGTAATGGTCTTGTTCTTCGGCGCGTTCAAGATTTTTGGAAGGAAGAAATAAATCAATAAAAACCATTAATATTTATTTGAGTTTGTATGCAGAATAGTTCGGTATTCCTTTAATTAATTCTCTACCAGTAAGAATGGATAATTTAGGCATTTAATCATACCGCAAGCCTTTGTATGCCTAAGAATTTCTCTCTGGCTATCTCTTTTTCGCACTTTAGATATAAGGATATAACTTCTCTAGTTCTCTTCATAAGCTCATCCAAAGTTTTGGCTTGGGTATGACAACCTGATAATTCAACTACCTCTGAGATTAAGTAACCATCCACTCCTTCTTCTATTTACGCTAAATTCTCTTGACATGTCAATGATGTATTGGTTAGGATATTTATGGTTTCACTTTTCCAATTTGGCAAGATCATGTCTAAAAAACTCGATTCTGATGAATAAAAAAAAGCCTGGGATTTAAAAAACATGAAGAAGTTCTTGTTTCGATAACTACAATTGGAAATTCAATAGGAGTCAGTTTTCCGAAGAAATTAGAGGCTTATGGTGTCCGCAAAGGGATGAGAGTCAAAGTACGTATGCTCTTGCCTAAGATCATAGGTGTAGAATTGAAGAAGCCACTCGTGTGAACTACTCAAATTACATTTAAAAAATGACTACCATAGCATCATACATGTCTGTTACAGTTTTGATGAGTTCTGGAGAGATCTACGAATCCGACTTTTATGGCTTTCATCTGCTTTAGGAGCTTATCTTTTAACAGTAGAGTCAGTTTGTCACTCTGAATCTTCTATGATAATAATTCTTTAGTCTTGTCCATGGGACGTACTGTACTTTATTTGTTCACTCTTAAAGTTGTTAAATCCACGATAGTGTTAATTTTTTAAACCAGGAAGAGAAATTAATAATCATGAAGAAGTTTTTGTTCCTGTTGATAATCTTGTTGAGTTTTAATACTGTGTTGAGTCTGGACATCTATAATTGCGGAATTTTGGGAAAAGGGAATACCATTTATGTTTTAAAGAATAATATTTTTTCTTCTGGTAAAACCTGCATCGAAATTGTAGCTAGTAATGTAACTCTGGACTGTCAAGGCCATAAGATAGAGGGAGTTGGTGGTCCACACTCTAGTTATGGAATCGATATAGGTACTTCCAATGTAAGCATAAAGAATTGTACCATAACTCGTTGGTCTATGGGTATTTATTTTAATGGATCATCAGGATCAAAGATAGAAGGAAATCAGCTTGAAAACAACATCTACGGCATTCACCTTATGTATAGTTCTTCCAATACGATAGAAGGAAATCAGCTTGAAAACAACATCTACGGCATTCGCCTTGAAGATAGTTCTTCCAATACGATAGAAGGAAATCAGCTTGAAAACAACAACTACGGCATTCGCCTTGAGGATAGTTCTTCCAATACGATAGAAGGAAATCAGCTTGAAAACAACATCTACGGCAT
>JASEGC010000002.1:0-46721 GCA_030018415.1 Candidatus Aenigmatarchaeota archaeon | reverse complement strand
TTCGCCTTGAAGGCGGCGGTAACAACATAATAATAAACAACATAATTAGTAGTTCTTCTGGTACTGGTATTGAAATTTTTGCTTCAGATGGCAATAGAATCTACAACAATTTTTTCAATAACACCCAAAATGCAAAAGCGAGTCATTGGCAAGAAGGGTGGAAAACCCGAAATTATTGGAACACTACTAAAACACAAGGAAAGAGAGTCTACGGACCAGGGAAATACATTGGGGGAAATTACTGGACGACTCCTGGAGGTCCAGGCCATTCTGATAGTTGCACTGATGATGGCGATTGTTTCTGTAAAGAGCCTTATTCTGTTGTAGGGGATGAAAATAAAGATAATCTTCCTCTAATCCCTTGCTGGAGAATCTGCCCTCAGAAGTCCTGTTACACTGAAAATGGGAACCAATACAAAGTTTCCAATGTGGATCCAAACGGACCTTATTCTTGCAATGAGTATGAAGGTTGTAGGTACTCAGAGATACAAAAGTGCGAGGGTGCTAGTGATACAGATGGCGGCGAAAATTACACGACTAACGGTACTTGCATCAGGATTAAAAGCTGTGAAGATGGAGAATGTAAGCAAGAAACCTTTAATGACAAATGTAAAAGTGGTGCACCCAGTGAGGTTGATTTAGACCCTAACGGAAAAATCGACATCAAGGATATCGCTATAGTTGCAAGGGCATTTGGATCAAAACCAGGAGATACAAACTGGGACCCAGATGCTGACTTAGACAATAATAGCATCGTCAACATAATTGACATAGCCAAGGTTGCCAAAGAATTCGGAAATTCTGTGGGAGGAGGATATCTCATCGAATATTATGCTTTTCGTGACGATTGTTATAATAAACTTATAGACTGTTCGGATGTGATCGGGCCCGGATGGCATTGTGAGGATGGAGCATGCGTCCCGTGTAAAAGTAATTTAGATTGTCCAACTGATTCAGCTATATTCACAGGATGTTCTAAGAACAGATGTGTAAGAGAAGGATATTACTGGCATTGGGAGTGCAATACAACTACTGGGTTTTGTGATCCCAAAGAAATACCGTATTCAGTTGACGTAAGTGAGGGTAAAGTATGCATTTCTAATGGACTAGAAGTCAATGCCACCTATGCTTATAATTGTAAAGGTGACTATACCCGAGTTCCTAAATGTTCTGAAAATTCATGCTCAGGTTATTGGTATTACGCAGAATGCGATGGTTATGGGAATTGTGATGAAGATGCGAAGAAATTCTTCGAAAAATCTGAACAAATAAACGCATCTAGAGGAGAAGTCTTCGACATCAACTGCAATTCAGTATTAGGAAACTGCTCTTATGAACGAGGCTGTAAGGGTACATGCACTGCAGGAAACCAATGGAAAGCTTGCGATGGTTCTGGGAAGTGTAATGTTTTATTGGATATATGGGAAGATTTAATCACATGTAGTCCATACCTCTGTCAAGATGGCAGATGCACGGACATCTGTGAGCGTGATTGTTATGGTTATATGGGTTCTGAAGATTGTGACGGAAAAAAAGTCGGGGACCCATGCCCTGGAGAAAATAGGAAGGAGTGCAAAGATGATTGTGATGGACCAAAGTTTTGCGATTATCCACTCGATTTCACATACTGTCCGCGTAAGTGTACCTCAAATTGTGTATGTGATTGTACACCACCTGACTGTCCTCCTCCTACATGTGTTTGTAGCCCTGCTTGTCGTGGATATGAATGTTCGTCAGGAACACAACAATGCACTGAAAAGGATTGTTGTATAGGTACACAAACATGCATAGATTGTAAATGGGGTAGCTGTGATCCTCCCTATGCTGCTGGGCCTTGTGTGGCTCCAGAGGAAACTTGCGACATTAGGGATTGTACATGTAGGGGTGGGCCTTGATACGATGAAAGGAATTTCTGCAAGATTCATCGTAGTTTTTTTAACTTTAACATTTCTCATCATTGTTCTTGCCTATTACATGGAAAGCATGAGAGAGAAACTTCCTCCTTCTCGCTTGGGGATAATACCTGGGATAACAGAGAACGTAACAACTACTACTTTAGAGTCAATCGTCGAGTGTGCTAATAACGAGGATTGTCCAGATCAAACGAAATGTGAAGGTAGCATATTCTATCAAAAAATTGGAAGTTGTGGAAGCGATTATAAATGCTACTACGGAGATTGGGTTAGGGGAAATTGTGCCCAATCAAAGCAAAATTGCAGAGCAGCTTGTGCTACGGATGGAGACTGTGGTCCAGATGAAACTTGCAACACTAGCGATTGTGTATGTATTTCGCTTGGACCATGATTAAAAAAGCTTTGCAGAAAAGCTTATCATTTTTCTACGTTCATATCCTTCAGGTAGTGAATTTCTGTTGAGCACACGTGAGATAATGTTTTATGTAAATAATCGACAGATTCAGTGAACTTTAATTTAATCGAAAACTAAATTGAAAATATGAATAAAAAAATTTTATTGATTTTAATTTTTTTGAGCATTTTAATTTTTTTGGCAAAAGAAGCAAAAGCTGTCATAAACATAAATACTTGTTCTAATTTAACTCAACCTGGAGAAACTTATTATCTGACTGCCGACATAATGAACAGCGCGACTACATGTATGAACATTACTGCTAACGATATAGTCTTGGACTGTCAGGGCCATACCATAGATGGGCTTCGTACTGACGGTACTGTTGGGATACAAGTTTATAGGACTTTATCCCAGAATACGAATGTAACGATCAAGAATTGCATAGTGACCGAATGGAGTACTGGTATATATTTTTATAATGCATCCAGTAATCAAATAATAAACACGATTAGTAACAATTCGCTTAAGTATGGGATATTGTTATACACAAAATATTCTATGACCGATATTAAAATAATAAACGTAACCACAAATTCCAATGACCGCGTTGGAATTTATTTTCGTGGGCCTACCTCTGACAATCAAGTAATAAACGTAACCACAAATTCCAATAATAAGTATGGGGGATTCATTCTTTACCTATTCCACGATAGCACAATAAACAACTCAAAGATACAAAACAATAGCATCAGTGGCCTATACATTCAGAATTCGGGCTCTCCTCCAAACAGGATTTACAACAATTTTTTCAACAACACCAACAATACTTACTTTTGCAGGACTATTTACACTAACTACTGGAACACCACAAAACAAATAGGAGAAAGGGTGTACTCTCCTGGAAAATACATAGGAGGAAATTACTGGACTAACTCTACCGGCAATGATTATTCAGATACTTGTGTTGATAATGATAGGAATGGATTTTGTGATTATAATTATACATTAGATCCCGATCAAACAGGAAACAACACAGATTATCTACCTTTAAGCAATCAAGCAGATGTAGAATCACCCAAATGGTCTAACAATTCCACTAACAACACTATCGCCGGCAAACCCACTCTCTTCAGCTTAAGATGGACAGACAATTTCCAGTTAAGCTCGTACATCTTCTCTCTAGACAACTGCACTGGCACTTTTCAAGACATTACTCGCTCATTTGCAGGAACAGGAAACTGGAGTAATGAAACATTTGTCATAAGCAGTACTGCTTTCTGTACTGTAAAGTGGAGAGTTAATGCAACCGACACTAATGATAACTGGAATGCTTCTGATGTATTCAGTTTCACCACTCTCCCAAGTTATTGTGATCTTGCTATCCCGACTGACGATGCAACTTTTACTATTAACCAAAACAACAAGTATTATTGCTTGTCAGGAAACAAACAGGTATCAGGAAAGAATGCGATCAACTTTTCCTCTGGCGTGCAGAATTCTACCCTAGATTGCTTGGGATATAATCTGGATGGGAATGATGCTTCTGGTACTACTGGAGTTTATTTATTTCAAAGCCAAACAAACAACACAATTAAAAACTGTAACATAACCGATTTCGCTGGTGGAATTTATCTTATTAACTATCCATCTAACAATACTCTGGTCAACAATGTATTGACTTCAAACACTAGGGGTATTCACTTGTGGCTTTCATCTAACAACACCTTGAGGGATAACATAGCAAACTCAAATAGCATTGGCATTTGTCTCTCCAATTGGGCGAATTACAACACCCTGATAAATAACACAGCGAGGTTCAACACCATTTCAGGAGGAATAAAAATTGATGGTTCTAATAATAATACATTGATAAATAACACTCTCCATGAGAATTCTGAAAACGTTTGGATAGTTTCTTCCCAAAACAACACGATAGAAGGAGGTTCTATAGCTTTTGCCACTACCAGAGACTATTACTTGCAAAGTGCAGACTCAACGAACCTATTCCAAGCAACCAACTTCACTGCTTCAAGAAGGATTTATTTCGACGATGCAACAAGCTGGTTCAACTATCGAAACGATACTTTAAGCAGCATTTGGCTTAAGACAAACCTTTCTTCTGCAGCAACGATAACAAGAAAGCTTATTAACTGGAATCAGAGCTTGATGCGATGGAACGATTCATCTTCAGTGGCTGTGACAGCAAGGTACAACTTGACAGGCTTAACTCCAAACAAGTATTATTTTGTTTACAACGATTCTTCTCCGGTTCAAGCCCTGAAAACTGACTCAAACGGAGAATTGCCCAGCTTCACGATTTACTTGTCTAGTGAGCATGAGATTAAAGTAGAAGAAGCAAAGTTGGTAGTTAACCTATCAACACCTTCTCCCATTACTTGCACTGAGGCAAATCCTTGCGAGTGGGGTAATCAGGTTTACTGGATAAACGCGAGTGTTGAATGCAGGAATACAAACTGTGGGAACGTTAACGGAACCGTAAGGTATAATGATTCTACGACAACGATGAAAGCGATAAACACAACGCCAGATAAACCATTCTATGTAGTTGGCGAGGGACAAGCAGAAAATCCTATCTCTTGTGGTATTCTAACTCAAGGCCAAACCTGTTATCTCAACTGGACCGTCAACGCAACAGGAGACCCAGGCTCAGCATGGAGAATAGATGTCAACTTTTCTTCAGATTTAAACTTCTGGAACGATACTCAGGATGCGATAATCAAGATGAACGTTCCCCCAAGAATCTGGAATCTGGTAGTGAGGGATATCTATGGCAATCCAATAACATCTACTGGCACAGGAGTGGCTGTGAATATTACTGTAAACGTTTCAGATAGCAACCTAAACTATGTAGAAGGAAACTTCACTTGGCCTAACGGTACTAAAGTCTACAAGAATTTAACCTATTATCCAACGAACAACTACACTCACAACTGGACTTATGCTATACATATTTCTATGCCGCCAGGTACTGCATACATAAAAGTGACTGCTTATGATGACTTTGGATCATCTAACAGTACGAACACGACTCTCATCATCGACGAAACTTATACCTTAGATCTTGATAATACACCGATTAACTTCTCGACTGTGAACCCAGGACAAGTAGTGAACGCCATTACTGGGAAAGGCTGGCCACTCTTGGCAATAGTATCCGGCAACGTACCGATAAACTTATCGCAGAGGGGAGAAGATTTCTTAACTGGACTGATTGATCCAAATGAAAGAATAGATATCAGAAACATGACATGGAACACTTCTGAGAGCGGATACTTTTCAGCACTCACTAACACTTACACTCTCGTCAACAAAAGTCTACAGCCAGGCTATGATCAACCGATCTATTACAAACTGAATACCCCTCCTGTTAGGCCTCAAAGTTATGGTGGTTTAGTCTACGTATGCGGGTTAAAGTCTGGTGTTTGTTCTGACTGAGTCAACAACTCACGATAGTAGAATCTTTTGCAGCATCATCAGCACAGAGTGTGAAAGTATAACTAGCTCTTGGATACTCCCAAACACATCTCCATCTGGATTCTGGCTCTTCTATCTCTTTTGTGCAAATGTATATCCCTGAACAAGAGCTGCCTTCGAAGACGTAGAACCTCTTTCCTTCACAGTTCCTCATAACAACATCTGCTTGAAATTTGCAATTTCCAGTTTCAGTCAGCTGAGAGGTTACTGTCAGATCACCAGAACAAGGAAGAGTTGGTTGGGCTCTTCTCAAACCGATGCTCAACCTGGCTGGTTCTCCTCTTCTTGCAGGAATGATCTCTATCAACGAAACTAAGAATAGAATGACTAATATGACAATAACAAATATAACTAGCAAGTTATACTTCATAAAATTATATTGTAGCGGGATGTATTTAAGTATTATCCTTTTCTTTTTTTGCTCAGATTTCACGATGATATGGTAATAACAATTTAAATAGAGTGAAGATACTTAAATCAGGAAATGAAATATAGTATCATAAGAACAAAGAGGCTGTAAGTCGATGAAGAATTTAATCTTAATGGTTTGCTTTTTGTTTATACTTTTTTTTGGTCTATTGTTATATCATGACTTAAGTCCTGTGCAGGCTCAAGTTGCATGGAACAGGTCGACAACTGCCAACGTAACTGTTTCTGGATTTTTAGGAGCAATCATAGTCATACACAATCCAGTCAACTTCACGGTGCCTGGAACTTCAGGCTTACAACCTGCTACTGCTTTAAATGTAAAAAGGAATGCAGATAATCTACCTTATATCACCATTAATACTACTACTGACACAAACGTAAATTACACTATCTATATGAATGCTTCTGACTTAACAGATGGTATAGGACATAGTATACCTGTGAACAACTTGAGGGTCAATGCTACTTGCGATGGAGCTCCGAAACCAACACTAAAAACTCTTTCAACCGGTCTTGTAGAAGTGTGTGATGATCCTGGCATATCCAAATGGGGTAGCGCGAATGTCTATTTCTACTTGGACGTACCAGCAGGTCAGTACAACAACACTTATTATGGCGATATTTGGATTTACATCAACTCTTCACAAGCTTGGAACAACCGAACTTGGTACGGTCCAAACAACACTACTGCAGCGATAAAAAAATACATCGAATGGGACTGGGTTGACACTCCAATAAGTTTCGGAACAACAAACCCAGGCTATCCGTATAATGCTACTCCGGGTGCAGGTTGGCCTGGAAATATAAGCAATGGAGCAGCTACAAATGTATACGTAGACATCTACTTAAACGGTACTGATTTGATAGAACAAACTAATCCAACTCTTATAATAGGAATTACTAACATATCATATTCGAACGCAACGGCTTTGCAATACTGGCCTAATTCTACACGTACACTGAGTTATGACTTACCACCCAGCTCAACGAAAGGTGACTTTGTAAACTGGGGCATGGTACCCAACAGGACTGACAAAATGAGTTGGTGGAATATAACAATACCTGGTGGACAGCCAGGTGGAACATACGTGGGGACTGTAAATGGAAAACTTGTTGATGCGGGAACTGATCCAACACCATAAAATCGTAATATACCTAGTATTGATAGGCATTTGTTTAGTGCCAACAGTTTATGCTCTAGGTCTAAGTCCATTGGAATTAAATATACAAGTAGAAAAAGGAAAGGAAACAGAAGTAGTTCAAAACATTCAAGTGAGTAACCCTTCAGAGAACCCAATACACATTGTCGGAAGCGTTTCTGGTTCTGTAGCGCAGTTCATAACTCTCGATCCTCAGGAATTTGACCTACCAGCAGGACCTGGCCTAAAATCTCCAGATCCCAGACCATACCAGTATGTCACCGTGACTTTTAAGATACCCAGAGAAGTCCCTGAGACAAAATATACTGGTGAAATATTGTTTACTCAACAGCCTGTTGCAGGTGGAATGATAGGAACAGCTGCTCAGCTTGGCGTTGCTGTGAGACTGACTATTGGAACTATGGCAGCAGCAGAATTTCCAGTTTACGTTAACGCGATGCTAGCAATACTTATCTTATCACTGATAATTTCAATAATATTCTACAAGAGGGGAAAGGAATGAAGAAAACACAATTCTTCGGCATCTGGATCTATGCTTTGTTGTGCTTAGTATTAGTGCTGATATACAGGTTTTACACAGGGATGTTCGAGGCTAAGATCATGGAATACAACCTCTCTCTATGGTATGCTCTAGCAATAAACCTAGTCTTGTTGGTCACATCGGTCATCTCGTTGAAAAGCTCAAAACTTCCAGCAATCCTAGGGATAATATTCTCACCTCTATCCACATATCTATTCTTCAAGAGCTGGACAGAGATGAACTATCAATACCTAGCAGGATTCATGGTGATACCAGTAATTCTTTTGTTGACGACGATGGTGAAAAGAACTAGCATAACGAGCACTCAGCCTATCGAGAAAGAAAAAGAGATAACTCTTAAGTAAAAAAAGGATGGTGTTGAGTTGAATAAGAGAATTTTTGTATTGTTCTTATTAATCATCAGTATCATTATCTTTTTATTGTACCATTCAATTACAACCACAGCCCAAGTACCAGGAGCTGCTCAAACTACTGCTAATGTCACAGTCTTGGGTAATTTAGATAATCTCATCGTCACTTACTTTCCAGTTAACTTCACTGTAGGCGATGGTGTTGCCCCAGGAACAGACAACAACCCAAAACAAAACAATCCTTTCCTAAACGTGACTACTGGAGTTAACACGAACGTGAACTACAACATATCCATAAATGCCACTATCATGAGTGATGGAATACATTCGATTCCTGTCAACGAGATAAAGGTTAACTACACGTGTTGTGATGGGGGTTGTACTGATTATCCAACGTTGATAGAGCTCAGTAATTCTCTTCAGTCTCTCTGTCAGAATTTACAACCTCGCGGTTATGCACGTATCTATTTCTACTTGGATGTTCCAGCAGGTCAGTACAACAACACTTATAATGGAGACATATGGATTTACGCTTACAGTGCTCTAGCTGCATCAGGATTGAACAATCAAACTTGGTATGGTCCAAACAACACTACTGCAACTGTTAAAAAACGAATAGGCATTGTTTGGACTCTTTCTCCCATAGATTTCGCCGCTGTAAGCCCAGGTTCTCCGGCAAACGCTACCTTAAACACAGGATGGCCGACGAACATAACTGTTGCGGCAGCGACGAACGTGTATGTTGATATGTACATAAACGGCACTGATTTATCGTGTCTAAGTGGAGCTTGTTTAGGTCCACCACTCACGATAATAGAATCTTGGAATATAACGTACGCTAACTCAACGCATAATAATTATAATTCAACTGGACCTCAACCACCAGGATCAGAATACTGGCATGTTTTAAACAATACAAGGCCAGCAACTTCGACCAGAGGAGATTTTGCGAACTGGGGAATGATACCCAACAGGACTGATGTTTATAGTTACTGGAACATAAGTGTTCCAGTCGTACCCGGAGGACGGTATGGAGGAGATGTAGTTGCGACTGCTGTCGATGCAGGAACTAGCCCTGTTTAGAAAAATAATAGTATGCTTAACATTGATAGACATTTGTTTAGTGCCAACAGTCAAAGCCCTGGATATAAGCCCATTAAGTCTGGATATAACAGTAGAAAAAGGAAAGGAAACGGAAATAACGAGTAACGTTCAAGTCCTGAATTCTGATAATAAGCCTATTCATGTCGTTGGTAGCGTCTCTGGTTCTGTAGCACAGTTCATCACTCTAGATCCTCAAGAATTCGATATACCAGCAGGACCAGGTGCACATTCTGAATTAGCCAGCCCATATCAATATGTTACAGTCATTTTCAAAGTACCGAGAGAAGTTCCAGAATCAATTTACACGGGTAAGATTCTATTCAAGGAAATGCCTACTGCTGGTGGAGTTTTAACCACCTCTGTGCAGTTAGGAATTAACGTTAATCTGAGAATCGGAACCATGGCAACAGCAGAATTCCCAGTTTACGTTAACGCGATGTTAGCAATACTTGTATTGGTTTTGATAATCTCGATTGCAATATTCTACAAGAGGGGAAAGGAATGAAGAAAACACAATTTTACGGCATCTGGATTTATGCTCTGTTATGCTTGTTATTAGTCTTGCTATACAAGTTTTACACAGGGATGTTCGAGGCTAAGATCATGGAATACAACCTCTCTCTATGGTATGCTCTAGCAATAAACCTAGTCTTGTTGGTCACATCGGTCATCTCGTTGAAAAGCTCAAAACTTCCAGCAATCCTAGGGATAATATTCTCACCTTTATCCACATATCTATTCTTCAAGAGCTGGACAGAGATGAACTATCAATACCTAGCAGGATTCATGGTGATACCAGTAATTCTTTTGTTGACGACGATGGTGAAAAGAACTAGTGCAGCTCAAGAACCAAGATTGACTCAACAAAAATAAGTAGGGAAAGCAAAATATAAAGTATGGCGAATTACAGACTACTATTTTTATTTACGTTGTTATCCTTTGTATTCCTTTCATGTTCAACAAGGATTAGTGGGATCTCTCAAGAGGCAAGAGAGCGTATTATCGTTACTGTAACCTTCTTGAAAGTGGACCTCACGCTATTGTTAGAGGGGGAAGTTTGTCCATATACAAGCTATTGTCCTGGACAGACCGTGAACATTACGAGTAGGTTGGATAATGTTGGCAACCTCAACGCCAGTGGTAATCTATACATCAGAATACTCAACACCACCAATCAAGAAATCTTCCGTCAAGATTGGACTCAAGTGAACGTTTCAGCAGGAGAAACAAAGAATTACACCACAAATTATACTGTTCAAGAAAAAGATGAAGCTGGGGATTACATCGTCGAGAGCAATTATTCATACGATGGGAATTTTACGAGCTCTAGATGCAGGCTTAAAGTAAAAAAAGGCATAGGAACTCTTCATAGATTTCCTGCTTGGATTATCGATACAATACCACCAGGTAGAACAAAGACCTATCCTTCTGGTATACAACTGTGGCTTCAAGATGCTTGTAACAGCACAAACGTTACTCTAAACACGACAGCAGGAATACCAGGAGAATGGGTTTCTCTCTCTCCAGATTTGGTCTATCTAGTGCCAGATGTGGTGAATTCGACTAACGTGAACATAACTGTTTTCCCACTCATACCAGAAGGCGTATACGATAACGGAACTATCTTCGCTTACGCGGACAATCAAAGAGTCGATGTCAGGCTAAACATCACCGTTAAGATGGTTGACTTTGTCCTTGATGTGAAAGTTCAAGAAAAAAAGGTTTGTTTAGGCGAAACAGTTTCTGCGAGAATAAACATAACAAAAATTTTGCCAGAAGATGATGTTTACGTCAACATGACCTATCAGATAGTCGACATCAACAACACAGTGTACAACGAAGAAAAAAATTATAACGTTTTCGTGGGCAATGAATCTGTTCTTAAAGTTTCTTCTTTGTCTCTTCCCTCTTCCGTGAAAGAAGGTAATTATATATTTCTAGCAACGCTGGACTATAACTCATCTCTGACACAAGCGTTCGATACATTCCAAGTCGTATCCTGCCCACCACCACCTCCCACTCCCCCTGGTCCTGGCCCAGTTCCAGGTCCAGAATTACCATCTCCGGAATTGTACAAACTTATACTGAGTTTATCCCATGAGCTACTAACTGTAACGACAAGTAACAAGACGAGTTTTATCGCGACAGTCAACAACACAGGGACTGAGACTGTTGAATCAGTGAAGATTTTAGTCGATGGAATTCCATCAGAATGGATCAGCGTGTTTCCGTCAGAGAAAGATATCTTTCCAGGAGATGTAGAAAAATACTTAGTAGTAATAGATGTGCCTCGTGGTGCAGACGTTGGCGTTTACCAGTTGAGGGTTAAGGCTACTGATAAAGTTGAGAGCAATACCGTGATTTTGACATTAATAATAGGAAGAAATCTTAAAGAGATTGCTGATCTGTTGCTGGAGGAACTGGAGAAAATAAAATCAGAAGCGGAGAGGGCATTACTCATCAAAAAGTGTTTGGATATTACAATAATAAAAACTTTCCATGAAGATGCAGAGTCAGCATTTGAGAATGGGATGAAGGAATATGAGAGTGAAAACTATGAAAATGCTATAAACTGGTTCGAGTATGTTATTCCGGTCGAGAAAAAAGTCGTGAGCATGACTGACATAACTGTAAAGACAGAATTGAACACGATCAACACTTCAAAATTTTTAATTCCACCATTCTATAAGCCAGAAAGACAATTTGAACTAGCAGAAGTTTATCTTGAAGAAAAAAATTATGAGGAAATATGCGACCCAATCTTAAAGATAAGAAAGTTTATCATGTTAGGTTTAGTGTTCTGGCCTGGAATGGTGATATTCTTCATCATTTTGGTCATCGTCGCGTTTGTGTTGTATAAAAGAAAAAGACAGAAAGAAAGGGCAATAATGTTATTGAGAGCAAAAGAAAGGATAGTGGGACCTCCTCAAGAATAATTTGGAAAATGGATAGGTTTATTTTTTTTCCTTTCTTAAAAATAACTTGAGTGGAAAAAAATGGAAAGTAAAAATAAAATTATACTCTTTTCTTTAATACTTTTCTTTTTGATGATCGATACAGTTGAAGCTGCGATAAGTTTTAAGGCATGGTCGGCAGCTCCAGTTCTTTTTACTGTGGGTAGAACAGAATCAGTCAATATCTATGTTCAAAACACAGGAGATGAAGATGACAGTTACAACATAACTTACACAAAACAAGCCTGGAAACAAAGCATCGAAGTACCGCACTTAATAAGTGTTTCTATGCCATCATACAAGATCAAAAGGTTGAAGACGAATGAAACTGGTGATACTTTTGCAAAGATAACTATTCTAGGTCCTATAGATACCGGCAACGTAACTTTCAACGTTACATCAGAAACTCAGTCGAATGTTTATCATATAACGAGTGTTGAGATAAGAACAGGTTCACCGATAATCCTACAAGAATTCTCTCTTTTCGGTGTGATTCAAATCTTGATACTTGCAACCTTAATTTTAGTAATATCTTATGCCTCTTATCTCTCCTAAAGCTTTCTCTATAGCTTTTAGTCTTTCGTTTATCATTTGATTTTGAGTTTTAATGCTGTCTATTTCAGTTAAAAGAAGGTCAAGTTTTGCCCTAACGTTGGTTATTTCTGCTCTTTCTTCAGGTCTATATGTTGGTTCTAATGGCAATGGCTCTCTAGGTGGTAAAGGTTCTCTTGGAAGCGATGGTTCTCTTTCTGGAGTTAGAGTCCCAGCTGGCCTTGTTAGAGGGATCGGTTCCAAATCAGGAGAAGGTTCTGCAGGGATAGCTTCTTTTTTCTTTCTGCCAAAAACTCCTTTCATCCTATCGAAAATACCCATATTTTTCCTCTCGATAATATTTTTATAATTACTAATATATTTGTCGTTCTATTCTAATATAGACAAAGGAGGTATAGGAATGGTTGAATTTGAGACGATCAAATCTGAAGAGATAATGTTTGGAAACAGCAATTTCATAGAAGTAGCAAGGAAGAAGGCCAAAACGCCAGAGGGGGAGAATGAATTCATCTCCCTTTCAAGAGGTTTTTACATGTTGAACAAAGAAAAGAGATACAGAAAATCCCTTACGATCCCACTCTCAAAGGAAGTCGTTGATTTCGTCTCGGAAAAAATAAAAGAAATGCTTTAACTTATTTTAACAGATTCAAGAGATCAGACTTTGTGATTATGCCTATTATTTTTCCTCTATCCAAAACAAGGACTGCTTGATGATAATCTAAAAGGGTTTTGGCAACTTCAACACCATCTTTACAACTTATCATCGGAAATGGCTCTTCCATCAATTCTCGAATCTCTGTCGAGCCAGAGATACCGCCTAAGTTTTTCACTATCGTCCTCTCACTGATACTACCCACACACTTATCTCCATCTATAACTGGAAGTTGGGAAATGTCGTTTTCTCTCATGAGTTTGACTGCATAATTAACTGAATCTTCGGGTTTGACAGAGATCAAATTTTTGGTGATGAAATATTTACACAAATTATTCTTGTTCATTTGTAGGACTGAAAGGATCTTGTTAACAGTGGAAAGTCTTGGGTTTACCTTTTCGTTCTCTATCTTCGCAACATGTGCTTGACTTATGTCAGTAGCTTTTGCCAGTTCTTCTTGTGTTAGTCCTGCCTCTTCCCTCATCTTTTTTATCAAACTTCCTGTGATCATAACTATCAGTTATATTTATTCATAGTAATTATAAATAATTTTATATAATACTATTCACAAAAAAAATCCATGGAAATTTTTATTGAAAGATTAAACCAAACTCCTGTTTCTGAGCAGAAGATAGAGATCGTCGAGAGAAAGGGAATAGGGCACCCAGATTCTCTGATCGATGCCATGTGTGAAGCTTCTTCTAGAGTTTTATCCCAGTACTACGTGGAGAAAAAAGGTTTAATATGTCATCATAATTTAGACAAAGGCTTAATAATGGCAGGAGTTTCCCATCCTGTCTATGGTGGCGGAGAAATAATAGAACCTCCAGACATCATAATTTCAGGACAGGCAACAGTCTTTGAGAGCATAGATGATATCAAGAAATTGATATACATGGAAACTGACAAGTATCTTGATGAAACGCTGAGGTTTGCGGATAAACTCAACCCCCAGGTAATCGTAAAAATTCGTCCTGGCTCTGCTGATCTAGTGGGACTTTTTGAGAGGTTTAAAAAAGGTGAAATGCCACTTGCTAACGATACTTCTTTTGGAGTCGGCTTTGCGCCCATGTCTGAATTAGAGAAGATTGTTTACAACACAGAATGCTTATTGAACTCAAAAAAAACAAAGAAAAGATTTCCATTCCTGGGCGAGGATATTAAAATCATGGGATCAAGGAACGACAACGAACTCAACTTAACTATTGCAGTAGCCTTCATCAGTCAGTTTGTTCCTAATCTGGAGGAATACTATGAGCAGAAAGAAAAGACGAAGGAATTTGTAGAGAAGAACATCAAGACTGAGAAGAAGTTGAGCGTAGGTATCAATGTTGCAGATAAGGATGATTGCGTTTATTTAACAGTGACAGGGACGTCTTGTGAGTGTGGAGATAACGGTCAAGTCGGAAGAGGCAACAGAGCGAATGGTTTGATTACACCTTGCCGGTCTATGTCTCTCGAAGCAGTGGCAGGAAAAAACCCTATTTCTCACGTTGGTAAGATTTACAACTTGAAGGCACAAGAGATAGCAAACAAGATAAACGAGATTTTTAGAGTCAAAGAAGTTCAAGTTCAGTTGTTATCGGAGATAGGTAGACCTATAAGCGATCCTTTTGTCGGAATAAAGTACATATCCAACGAAAATCTCAGGAAGAGTGAAGTTGAAGAGATTGTGTCAGAAATTCTGTCAAAAGAGGGGTTTGAAGACCTAATACAAAAACTATTGAGTGGTTCTATTAAAGTTTTTTGAAGCATCAGCCCTGTTAATTTCAATTCTAACAAGAGGATGGAAAAGCTATCATACCAAAGCTGATAAGGTTTATAAATTCTATTCTCAAAAAGTATTTCATGGCGGTACCTAGAGATTTAATGGATATTCTCGCATGCCCAAAATGTAAGGGAGATGTGGAAGAGAAAGGAATGTTCATTCTTTGTAAAAAATGTGAATTAGCTTATCCTGTGTTGGACGAAGATGTTCCTGATATGTTGATAGAGGATGCTTGGCCTTTAGAAAAAGCAAGAAAAAACAAATTTAAGCATGAGTTGAAACTGTGAGTATATCCGGAATTAAGGAATTAACTGCTAAGATAGATAAGACCACCAGTTCTATGTCTGAACTCTCAAAGTTTGACCGGGTATAATATGCAACAAAAGCTTGCTCCTTGGAAAATATTCTCTTAGAACTTAAGCAGATATACAAACCCGAGATAAGAATTGTTAGCTTCTGGAACGGACTCGATAATGAGCGGTTGATTGCTGAGAAATTGGGAATCGACACTACTTATCGTGTAGTCATCAATTATGCGGGAAATAGAATAAGCTCGGAAAATGTGAGGATGAATTGGTTTCGACCACCTAACTATGTCGGAGCCTTACAGAAAGGAAAATACACTACTGATGAAACAACCAAATATATTGCTAATGTTATGACCGTTTCTGGATTAAGAACAGGGGAAGCTCCTAATATTAAAAAACATGTATAGGAGAGAACCACCTACTCTGCTCTCTGTTCAGTATGTGCTTTGACTGGACAAACAATGAAGGAAGCGATGGAATTTGCATATAGTCGTTATCTTGCAGCAGAAATACTTAAAGAAGGATTAAAAGCAGCAAAAAAGATGGATACGACTTCGGGAAAGAAGCTCTTACTCTGTTCACTTCCTATCTCGAGAAAGGCGCTCATAAACCGTCTATGCTTGTTGACGTCGAAAATAAAAAACCAACCGAAGTTGATTTTATGAGTGGGGCAATAGCTCACTATGGAGAAGTTTATGGAATTCCAACATCAGTTAACTCTCTTCTTATAAGATTGTTAAAAGCATTAGAGAATCAATATTTAAGCCTCAAATAAATGAATAAAAGTTTAAAGATTTCTTATTTAAAATCTATTTTATTATATTGCAGGCCGGGATGGCAGAACCAGGTAATGCGCTAGTTAGTCAAAAACTAGGCGAAACTTGAGTCAAATCCGATGTGGAAGATGGCTTGACCCTGAATTGTGATGGACAAGGAGGTGAACTGAAGGATATCTAGTGCCCACAAGGGCTCGCGAGTTCAAATCTCGCTCCCGGCGTTAGTTCTCGGGTGTACATCCTCAGATGTATTGTTCAAGCCTTTACGACACAAGGCTATACCGTGGACGAAATCGACATTCATAACAGGAGAAGAAACCTAGAAAGAGCTATTATTAGAGTTCAGAACTCCGTTCTTTCACAGAACAACAAGAATCTATTATTGAAATTTAAAGATGCTATCTTTCTTATAGTCTCTTCCTTGTAAGTGTATTTTTCAAGCGCTTCTTCAGCTCTATTTATCAGTATGTCAAAGACTTGATCTGTTGTGTAGCTTGGGATTTCTATCAAACTTGTTATGCTTGCTTTGATTGTTTGATTCAGTTTTCTGTAGGAATCGTATGTTTCTGCAATGATTATCAAGTTAAGTCCAAGACTCAAGATCCTGTTCAGAGTCTCAATCTCTTTCAGATGCTCAAAATGATCTAGGCATATTGTCAGTGGTGAATCTAAGTTCCTTGTTCTTGCTTTCAATCTTTTCGTCAGTTCGTAGTTACTCTTACTTACAACAACACTGTTTAAAGACAAGAGAATCTCGTGAAAGATTGCGTTCGTTGTTTGATATAACGAGCAGTCGATGTGGATTGCTTTCGCCTTACTTGCGTTAAAGAGTTCAATGGCCTTCTTCGTCAACAGTGTCTTGCCAGAGCCTAAGGATCCATAAACAAAAGAATTGATAGAGTTTTTTAAGCAAGTAGAAATTGCATTCAATTCCTTCTCTCGATTTAGAAGCTTCTCTGCAATATGCGATTGTGACAATACCTCAGGGTTGATGATTATCCGTGAATTCATGAAAAGTAATGATTAAGAAAAAGGAAAAAAGGTTATGAATGTGTAGGTTGCCGTTTATTCCAATAATCTTCTTCACGATTAATTTTTAGTTATATGGGGAAAATAGCGGAAAATATCTGTATTTGCTTGGTTTTCATGGATGAAATATACCTACATTTAGTACGAACGTTCTTCCAACGTGAGAACTGAAAAATCTTTAAACAATGCGGAAAATAAGAAACATGACCGAATAATAGCACGCGATTATGGCAAAGATTCTATGGTGATTGGTTATTTTTAACTTTTTGACCTTATCGTAAGTCGTGACTATCAGACAAGATAAAAGATACCAATAAATAAAAGAGAAAATAAACCAAAAAACAATGTGTGAACATCCTATAAAAAATAAGTATGGAGTCAGAATAAATACAAATATTGTAATTATCCAATAGGCTATCATCCTCTTAACATCTTAACGTAATCCTTTTTTCCTTTTTGGCGCTACTTTTCGAAAACGTTAGATTTAAGAAATGTTTTTGTCCAATTTTTCTGGATTCTAGCAGTCTTTTCCAAAATCTCTGGCAACCATGGAAATATCAATTATATTTATAATGCCGTTCTTGTCTAAATCTGCTATTTCATTCCATTTTTCATCTCCTGGTTTGCAACCAAAAGCCCTCGCCACAACAGCTATGTCGACAATGTTTACTTTTCCATCGCTGTTTAAGTCGGTTCTTAGCCCTGCCTTTTTCCATAAAACGTACCATACCTACAAGTTGATTTCCTTCTTCTGCATAGACATTAAAGGTTGAAGTGTATAGGATTTATAACAAATGAGATGAACCTGTCCATTTCATACGTAAGATAAAATTTTTATCTACTAAAGAGAAAATTAGATTGTGAAGCTGAAAGAGTTTCTGATGGAATTCTTCAAACCAAACATGAAGAAGATCATACTTTTTTTAATGCCTATAATATTCCTATCCATCATTTATGCTGTATTAAACATAATTAAATCCGATGAGTGGAAGATAACACAAACTCCTCTCGATTTTATTGTTTTCTACTTCCCATGCTACATCGAATCTAACCTTCTTTGTAAGAGCGATGCCTGCTGCTTTGAATCGATCAACACCCAAGTCGCAAGTTCTTTAATCTTTTATGTATCATGGTTTCTTTTTTCTTTCTTCTTAGTTTGGGTTAACGAAAAAATCGAATTGAGAGGATTTCTGTGGAGAAAATTGCATGAAAAAATTCCAAGCGATGAGAAAAAAACCAAAGAAAAGAAATCTGAAAAGGAAGTGCCTAAAATTGTAGAAGAATTGCCCGTGGAAGAACGTGAACTCATCGAGCAAGAGCGGTTAATTAAAGAAGAAGAAGAATTCATAAAACAAGAGAAAGAAAGATTATTCAAAACCATGAATGAACTCAACATCAGAAAACTGAAAGAGATGGGATTGGATGTTGTTGAGAACAAAGTCCGTTGTTCGATCTGTAAGGACTGGAAGCCACTCTCGAAGAGAAAATTCCAGCGTAAAGACTTAAAGGTTATAGTGGGAAACATGATAAAAAAGCATGGCATCGATATCATCTGGACATACAAATGCAATGAATGCAAAACCAAAAAGAAAACTTGATTTTATGAAAAAATTTACAATTGAGTTAGTTAAAAGAGTTGGTAAGTTTCTTCTTAAAAATTTTCGAGAAGATTATCGTCTCTTAAGTTTAAGAGGTGTTGCTAAAGAGGTTGTTACAAAGTATGATAAGATGTCAGATAAAATGATCGTCAAAGGTTTGAGTAAAAAATTTCCAAGCTATAATATAATTACAGAAGAGAGTGGTTTTATAAATAAAGATTCAGATTTCACTTGGTTCGTCGATTCTCTAGATGGAAGTAGTAATTTTGCTGTTGGTAATCCATTTTTCTCTGTGTCCATTGCCCTATTACACCTTAATAAACCTATCTTTGGTGTAGCTTATGCCCCTTTTTTGAAAGAGTTGTTCATAGCAGAAGAAGGTAAAGGTACTCTATTGAATGAAGAGAGGTTACATGTGTCAAGGATTGAAAAACTCAAGGAAAGTTATCTATTGAGTTGTGAGGGGGGAGAAAAAGATAATATCCGAATAAGTAGAATAAATGCCAAATTGCATCCACGAGTGAAAGATCTTCGTAAGTTAGGTTCTGCAGCTATTGAATCTGCTTGGGTTTCTTGTGGTAGGGTTGAAGCATATATCACGACTAAGATCAATCCTTGGGATGTGGCAGCTGGAGTAATATTTGTAACCGAAGCTGAAGGTAAAGTTACAGATTTTAATGGGAAGCCCTGGAAGCCTGTGAAGGATGACTTTGTTTTTTCTAATGGAAAGATTCATGATAAGATTCTTAGGCTTATTGAGAATGATCGCAGATAAAGATTCAACTCGTCACCTGACTGCTACCGAATCAAAAAAATATGTATGTCGAAATTAAAGCGAAAGTTGAGATGTACGTTAATTCTTTTTCAGACTACTCAGTCTTGACTCCAGAAATTATCACCGGTATCGATGCCCTTTCAAAACTTAGTTTAAAAGTAGATTTTGAAAAGAAAACTTATAGCTTTTAAAATTTGGAGAAAATTTAAAAGAATTTACAAGAATGAAAGATTAATATTCAGCAAGTAAGATGGACGAACGCTGATACTCTCTTTCTTTGTCTGACGGCTTCGTTAAACTTTTTTATCGCTTCCTTAGAAACTAGTTCCATAAATTTAAATCCTTTCATCTCGACTTCTTTCTTGATCTCATCCGATACACTACATAATCCAGAAGCGCCAGTTCCAACGATGACCAATTCCGGCTTCTTTTCCATGACTTTTTGAAGCTCTGGTAAACCAAAAACATGTCTGATTGCAGTCCTAACTTCTCTCACTTCTCCATCCCAAGAAACTATCACATCTTCATGGTATGTTTTGCCATCTATCTTTATCGATCCAAATTCATAAGAATCAATGTTCACCATCTAACCAGCAACGGGCTTTTTTTCTTTGAACAACATCAACATAGCCAAAGACTCTATCAACTTCGGCTGAATGGAGATAACATCTGTCGCAGTTATTATCCCAACTATCTTATCGTCTTCCAGAACAGGAAGTTTCTTGATGTTATTCTCTACCATCAGATGAGTAGCATCTTCTAACGTTTGATCTGCACGTATCGTCACGACTTTCTTCGTCATAACATCTCTGACTAGCGTGGCTTTAGGATCTAATTCACCTGCAACAACCTTCCATATGATGTCAAGTTCTGTTATTATTCCGACTAATTTGCCTTTTTCTAGAACAACCAAACTACCCACTCTCTGTTGACTCATTATCCTGGCTGCATCTCTTATCGTAGCATCTGGGTTTATCATGAGGACGTTCTTTACCATGGCCTGCTTTACCAACATAATTTATTTTATTTCGTTTTACTATTTAAATGAATACATGAAGAGGGTAGTGATCATTCTATTGTTGGTGATAATCCTTTCGTTCTTGTTGGGAGTTGTCGTGTCAAGGGTAGCTTTCGGACCGAATACTACAGCAAGAGGTGAGATAACTGATTTTTCAGTAGAAACCAGGGCAATCTGTGAAGAAGTGAAAAACTCGACTTGCTATTATAAATGCCATGATGAAGTTTTCCTAATACTAGCTGGAAAAGAAATAAGTATCCATAAGAATGAGGAATATGTGTGTCATGAAGAAGGTTGGGTTGATCCTAGAACAAAGAAGTAGCCAAGATAAATAAATAAAATAAAAACAAAAGCTTTAAATATCATCTCGGACAATACTCTTTGGTTGAAGATAAATTTATATACTTTTTATGCATTTAATTTATTTGGTATTGAATGCAAAACTCATGCTTTTATGAGTTTGAAGCCCTAATTGGTGAAACTTGTCAGTGAGACGTGTGTAAGGACCGCTAATTCCGGATGATCCCGCCGGAGGATACTGCTATCCGGGTTCGGCTAAGACATGCGAGTCGAGAGTCTTCGGGACTCGACGAACTGCTCAGTAATGTATGGTCAACCTACCCTATACTCAGGGATAATCTCGGGAAAGGTAACCATGTCTCTAAATAGATGAAAAATAATACTTGGAATACAGATATTAAATGTTTGAAGATTCTAGCAAGGTTTTTTTTGATCCTTTATAATAAGGTTCGTTTCAGATGAAAGATATAAGGCTAAGTTCCAAGTAAAACCACATATCAATATAACAGAGAAATCCAAAAATTCTCTTTAAAATTCAGAGGAACTAGAAAAAATTAGAATGATATGGTTGACCCCCGAAACTGAGGCTAATACCTGGTGGGTGTTCTTTTCTGGAATGATAGAACACCGAAAGGCGACGGTATAGGATGGGACCATACCCTATCAGCCTGTTGGGGGTGTAATGGACCCCCAAAGCTATAACGGGTACGGGCCATGAGAGTGGGAGCCTGGAGATGGATTCTGAGACATGAATCCAGGTCCTACGGGATGCAGCAGTTACGAAAACTTCGCAATGCTCTAACGAGTGACGAGGGAACCCGGAGTGTTCATGCTATGCATGAACTTTTGTCCACTGTAAATAGGTGGACGAATAAGGGGTGGGTAAGACGAGTGCCAGCCGCCGCGGTAATACTCGCGCCCCAAGTGGTATCCACGATTAGTGGGTCTAAAGCGTCCGTAGCCGGTTTGATAAGTCTCTAGTGAAATTCTTCGGCAGACCGAAGAGCTTGCTGGAGATACTATCAGACTTGGGACTGGAAGAGGGTAGAGGTACTCCTAGGGGAGGGGTAAAATCCTATAATCCTAGGGGGACCGCCTGTGGCGAAGGCTTCTACCTAGGACAGGTTCGACGGTGAGGGGCGAAACCTAGGGGAGCGATCGGGATTAGATATTATCTCAGGAATGAATTGATGCAAAACGCAAAAATTTCAGTTATTCCTGAATAACTAAAAACCCCGGTAGTCCTAGGCGTAAACAATGCCCGTTTGGTGTTGCAGACCTTTCGAGGGTTTGCAGTGCCGGAGCGTAGGTGTTAAACGGGCCACCTGGGGAGTACGTCCGCAAGGATGAAACTTAAGGGAATTGGCGGGGGAGCACACAAGGGGTGGAGGCTGCGGTTCAATTGGATCCAACGCCGGACATCTCACGGGGATCGACAGCAGAATGAAGGTCAGTCTGAAGGGCTTACCAGACAAGCTGAGAGGAGGTGCATGGCCATCGTCAGCTCGTACCGTGAGGCGTGCGGTTAAGTCCGTTAACGAGCGAGACCCGAATCCTATGTTGCTACCTCGCAAGAGGGCACTCATAGGAGACCGCTGGTGATAAACCAGAGGAAGGCTCGGGCGACGGTAGGTCCGTATGTCCCGAATTTCCCCGGCTACACGCGGCCTACAATGCATGAGACAACGGGATGCAACTCCGAGAGGAGAAGCCAACCCCTTAACCTCATGTTCAGTTCGGATCGAGGGTTGTAACTCACCCTCGTGAAGCCGGAATCCCTAGTAGGCAAACGTCACTATCGTTTGTCGAATACGTCCCCGCTCCTTGCACACACCGCCCGTCAAGCCATCCGAGTGGAACTTAAACGAGGTTCTTTCACTTGGAAGAATCAAGGTTAAGTTCCGCGAGGGGGGCTAAGTCGCAACAAGGTAGCCGTACTGGAAGGTGCGGCTGGATCACCTCCTTTTATTTTCATTGACAGGCACCAAGAATTAGGGCTTCTAAGAAGATTTCTGATAAAAACAGTTAAGAAATTCTATCGACTCCACCCTTCTTTGTCTTTCAAAATCTGCTTCTTCAGTTTCTCTAAAAAATTTAAACCAGCATTAAGTTCTCCCATTGTAATGTCTGGATTCGACCTAATTTTCATCTAATCGTCAGGAAATAATCTCTTTTTTAGATTTTTCCAATCAAAACCGTAAGTTCTTAAGTCCGTCCTAAAATAAATTTCCACCTTCCTTTTTTTGGAATGTCAAGATTTTATGATTTCATTAAAAGCTAGTTCTCTGGTCTCGAATGCTCTTGCTATGGTCTCACCAAGGGTATAATTTCATTGAAATTTATGCATTTTAGAAGGTTGATCCTGTATAATCTGAAAAAATTTAGAAATAATTAAGTGAAATTTTCATTATCTTAGAATCCCACTTCAAACTATTTATATGAGTTCCTCTTATAACTGATAAGGTGTAAAACATGAGAGGTGAACGTGTTCATAAAGGGTGAATTAGTTCACTCGAGAAAAGTTTAGCGCTATTTCTAAGATCGATTCAAAAGGGAGGGTTTCAATTCCCATTGGTTTGAGAGCAAAGTTGAAGTTACTGGAAGGTTCTAGGGTTAAGTTTCTTCTTCTGAAAAACAAGTTAATTCTTCTTCCTGAGAATGGGAATGTTATACGTATAACAAACGGCCAGGGTAATGTTAAGGCTAGCATAGATTCTAAAAGTGTAAAGGCCTGTGGAGCCTCTTGTTCGGGTTCAAATCCCGACTCTGGCCTTAAACGAGGTAAAAGAAAATGATGAAAACAGGCGATAGTCTTCATTCTTCAAAGAACTTTAGAAGATGCACTGCACTATCTAGCATGTCCATCAGATAAAGGAGAATTAGAATTAAGGATAGAAAGGAGAGAGATGGGTCGAGTAAAAGACGGTAATCTGACATGTCAAAAATGTGACACTAAATATAAAATTAAAAATGGTTTAATCAATCTTTTATATCCAATTTTCGAAAATTATACGCCATTAAATGAACAGCAATTAAAAAACGAAATAATAAAGGCAGTAAAATCAAACGACGAGAAAAAATGTTATAAATTAGCAGAAGATTTGGCTTCATTAAATCTTAATAAAACACAAAACAGAATGGAATCGATCAAGTTAATAATGAAAGACTATTCTATTATCAGCGACATAATATGTTCAAACGAACAAGAACCAATTTTAAGGCAATCCGCAACATTAGCAAGGTACGACCTGGAAATATATAAGGGTACTTATAAAAGTCCAGATGAATGTCTAGAAACCATTAAACCATGCATTGATGTTAATAATGGCATAGTTGTTGAAGGAGCGTCCGGTCCTGGAGATAACCTTTTGTACTTACGAGAAAAACTAAACTCAAGATTCTATATAGGAATTGACGTTTCAAATGAACAGACGAAGCAAGCACAGAAAAAAACAAAAGATAATGCAGCAGAGGATGACACTCTATTTGTTCAAGGTGATATTTGTGAGCTGCCACTAAAAGATGCTATAGTTTCTTTGTATACGGTGAACAATGCTTGGGATAGGATTCCAAAACCAAGGAATGCAGCCGAAGAGGCTAAACGAATTTTAAAATCAGTACGATCAGGGATAATCTACAGTAATTGTATTCCATTACAGTATGAAGTTATAAGAGACGAGGAAAAAGATACCTATGTCCTAATAGACCAGAGATTTGATCTTAAAGACCTTGTGAAAATTTCAGGATGTAAACTAGTGTTTAATAAAATGTATCCTGATGCTTGGAACGTTTGTACTCTTCGTGATGGCCAGGAAACATTATCAATCCAAGTAGTTGCTGGAGTGAGGTGGTAATTGATATGACAGCTGTACCGATAAATGAGAATATCCCGATAATAAAAGGATTAGATTTAACAAACAAAGAATTAAAAAAAGCTTTAGAAAGCAATACCATGCTTTTGCTCGATGTGGAAACATCAAACATTTGCAATCTAGCATGTCCATACTGTTTCAGGGATATTTATGGTGGTCACAAAGCTCTTGAGAACGAACTAAATTTGAGAGAAAGATTAGATTTACTTAAACAAGCAAAGGAGTTGGGATGTAAAACGATAAAAATAACTGGCGCTGGCGAACCTTTGATCGACAAACTTTTCTGGAAGATGGTTACCTATGCAAACAAACTAGGAATGACTGTGATCACCTTTACCAACGGAATGATAATAGATAAAAAAATGGCAAAAAGACTCTTTAATTTGGATATTACGTTGATCGTGAAGTGTAATTCTATGAAGCCAGAGATTGAAGATGTACTAGTCAATAGAAGAGGTTACGCTGAGAGGAGAAACAAATCTTTAGGTTATCTAATGGAAGTTGGTTTTAACAAGACGAAACCGACACGATTAGGGCTAGACGCTGTTCTGACCACGTTGAACAAGGATGGGATCTTGGAATTACTAAAATTTTGCCGAGAAAACGATATCTTCCCTCTGTTCAGGCCATTCATGCCGATTGGAGGTGGATCAAGAGTAAAAGAATGGGAAATCAGTAAAGAAGAAACTTTAATCATATACGAAAAAGCTAGGGAAATGGATAGAGTAAAATTCGGAATCGAGTATGACCAAATCTTACCTTACATGGGAGGGGTTTTCTGTCGCCAACTCCACTATGCACTTTACGTCAATATTTTGGGAGAAGTCTACGCTTGTACCGGTTCAAGAAGGTTGTTAGGAAATATCAAACAAAATACTCTTGAAAGAATATGGAACAACGAAACGGCGAAGAAAATAAGAAATACTCCTTACAGTGGTTGTCCTTTAAGGGAAGCTTACTGGAGGGGAGAAAAGAATTATGACTGTATCTAATCTTTAAATCTCCACTCTTTCTCTACTATGCAAACAGCAGGTAATCCCCAGATTGTTGCTCTCTGTGACCTATGTTTTCCTTTACCAGCAATCACGAAAGGACCGACGATCTTCTTGAAGATACAGAGTATTCTTTCTCCCTCTAGCCTGTTCATTCTACCATGCCCTTCTTAACCAAGTCATTCATGATCTTATTAACCAGATCTATATCGAGTCTTAAGTCGTCCGCAATATCAGAAGTCCATGCTTTACCTTTCTCTTTGAGGTACTGCAAAATTTCTCTCTCAGCTTGTTCTCTTGAAATTTCTCTTAATTCTATCACCTTCAGTCCCATAACATAGTTATGATAAAAGTCTATTGCTTCCCTTATTACTTCTGCTTTGTTCAAACCCATTTTTTCACAAATTTTTTCGATCTTCTCGTTGAGTTCTGTCAGATCGACAGGGTAAATGTATCTTTGAGTTTGCATTTCTATCACTTATACTTTTTATACAATGTATAAATTTATATTTTCTATACTGATTTATACGTGTGAGACGTTTAACAATCCCACTTCAAATTATTTGAATAAAAAGGAGAACGATTATCTATTAAAAAATCTAAAAGAAATTTGTAAGTGATAAGAATGCCAGAAAAATTCCAACCGCCCAGAGGAACAAGGGATTTTTTACCCGAAGAAATGATAATTAGACAAAAAATACTCAACAAGATTAAGTCTGTCTTTGAGAGTTTCGGTTTTCAACCTTTAGAAACTCCAGCTATAGAGAGTTGGGAAGTTTTAGCAGCAAAAGGAGCCGGTGGACCTGAAATCCTAGAAGAAACTTACAATTTTGAGGACAAAGGAGGTAGAAGGGTAGGTCTAAAGTATGATTTAACAATTCCATTATCCAGAGTAATGGCCTCGAACCCTAGCTTGCCTTTACCTTTTAAGAGGTATCAGATCGAAAAAGTCTGGCGTTATGGGGACATAACCAAAAATCGTTATAGAGAATTCTGGCAAGCTGATATTGACACAGTTGGAACTGAAAATATGCTAGCAGATGCAGAAATCGTAGCTTGTACTATTGTCGTGTTTACCTCTCTTGGTTTTAAAAATTTTATAGTCAAGTTGAACAATCGAAAAATTTTGTCAGCCTTAGTGAAATCTGTTGGAGTTGAAGAAGAGAAAATTATGGACGTATTCAGAGCAATCGATAAACTCGGTAAAATTGGGGTTGAAAATGTCGAGAAAGAGCTGATAGATAGAGGTATTCTCAGAAATACAGCGAAGAAGATACTGGAATTCATTAAAATCAAAGGAAAACCAGAAGTAGTTCTTAAAAAAGCAGAAAAGTTTGTTAAAGATATAAAAGAAGGAAAAGAAGGTGTAGAAGAATTAAGACAGTTGATCTCATACTTAAGAAAAATGGGTGTTGAGCCTAAATTTAAAGTTGACCTGAGTTTAGCGAGGGGGTTGGATTACTATACCGGTCCTGTATTTGAAGTTCTTGTTGCTGATGTAGTAGAGAGTTTGGCTGGTGGTGGCAGATACGATAAGATGATTGGGTTATTTCTTGGGAGAAATATACCAGCCACAGGAATAAGCCTTGGCATCGAAAGAATAATAGAAGTAATGAAAGACCGTGGGATGATAAAACCGCAAAAAAGCATGGTAAAAGTGTTCGTTGTTAACGTGAATGATAGGGTTGTCGATGATAGCTTAAAGATTGTTCAGATGTTGAGAAAAAATGGAATGTTGGTTGATTTTGATTTGAAAGGAAGAACTCTGACGAGGCAACTAGAGTATGTGGATTCGATGAAAATACCTTATGCGCTCATAGTAGGTGAAAAAGAATTAAAACGAAAAGTAGTTAAACTTCGTGATATGGAAAGGAGAACAGAATCGGAAGTAAAAATTAGTGAACTCGTGAAAACTTTAAAAAAACTTTAAAATCCTTTTACCGTTCTCCGTCAATCTATAATTTTTTTTCAAATTTTTCTGAACCAATAGGTTTATTATTTTCCAAAAATTCTAGTTTTAATACTCCAGATGGGAATAAATTCATTTTTTTCGGTATTTCTCTTACATAGCTAGGTTCTTTTTGTGAATCTTTAGGATAGTCGATTTAGGTGAAGAATCGCGAATTGATTTTATTAAAATATCTTGACTGACCATAAATGCCTCTATATGTTGTGTCATCAGAAAAAAATAAGGGATAAATTGAGAGAAGGTATTGGAAAAATAGGCATGCATCAATTTTCTAAACTTACAAATGTTCCTGAAACCACTGTTAAAGTGTGGTTAAGGGGTTGTAGTAGCATCCTTTACGAGTCATGCGATTAATAGCTGAACTCGAAAATCAAGATACATGGACTTTTCTAGATGAAGAGAAGTTAAGAGGTTCGTCAACTAGAAGGAACAAGTATATTAGAATAAACGAGACGATACTTCCAGAAGAAGCTCTAATAATTGGCTGGTTATTATCGAAGGACATCTGTACGAGTACAAGGTTTTCATAGATCAATCCAATCTTAGAGCTTTGGAAAGACTAAGAAAGATTATAGCTCAAACTTATGATCTTAATCCCTCTTTCGTATCAATTTATCCAGACAGAAATGTGTTTGAACGAGCATTAACTTGTCGGCATTCTCTCAGTATATGAATCTTAGATTTAATGTTCCTATCGGACGTAAAGCCAGAATTGTGAAAATATCTAATAATCTGATGGGTGCTAATAAAGAGGTAAGATTAGCACTTGTCAGGATTGTTAGAAGGTGATGGGAGCGTATCTTTCTACATAAGAAAACTTAAAAATGGAGTATTCGTTGCAAACGTTAATGAAAAAGTAAAGGAAGAAGCGATAAAGATTGCGAAGAAATTGAGAGAAGACGGTGTTTCCTGTCAAGTAGATTTGATGAATAGAAGTTTGACGAAGGAGTTAGAGTATGTTAATAGTTTAGGAATTCCTTATACTGATATTGTCGGGTCTAAAGAATTGAAAGAAAATAAAGTTATGTTAAGGGATATGAAAGAAAAAATTATTAATTTAAAAAACGTTTGTTTTTACTGACAAAAATGAAAATTGCTTTGATAGGTTGTGGAAACATAGGTACAATAATAGCAAAAGCGATAGAAGAGAAAAAAGTTGATGCTAAACTTGAATGTGTTTATGATATTATCGAAGAAAGAGGCAAAGAATTCGCTAAAAAATTCGTTTCAACATACAAAAAATTTGATGATATCCTTAAAGAAGATTTAGATTTGATAATAGAAGCGGCGTCGCAAGAAGCCGTTAGAACACTCATTCCTAGAGCATTAAAAGCGAAGAAAAACGTCATGATTATGAGTGCTGGAGCTCTTGTCGACGAGAAATTATTTCATGAAATCAAAGAATTGACTGACAAGAATAGATTGAAAGTTTACATTCCCTCTGGGGCTATCGCAGGTTTGGATGGCATAAAATCTGCTAACATCATAGAGATTGAGAATGTGATGTTGAAGACAAGAAAACCTCCAAAATCTTTAGAAGGTGCTCCATTCTTCGAAAAATACCATGTTAATTTAAACGATATAAAAAACCCAACGATCATCTATGAAGGTCCTGCAAAAGAGGCTGTGAGATTATTTCCTCAAAACGTTAACATCGCTGCGTCTTTGAGCCTAGCTGGCATAGGTCCAGAAAAAACAAAAGTACAAATAATAGCTGATCCAAACATCAAATCCAACATACATGAGATTATCGCAGAAGGTAAGTTTGGTGTGTTAAAAACAAGAGTTGAGAATATCCCAAGCCCAGATAATCCTAAGACAAGTTATCTGGCTGCACTATCTGCCATAGCCACGTTAAAAAAGATAACCGAACCGATACAAATAGGGACATGATATGTTCGAAGATTACTTGGATTATGATGTAGAGCCATTTAAAGAAAAAATCAAGAAGAGAGTTTACGAAATGTACGAAGATGATTTAGGTACTGGGGATATCACGACAGAAGCTGTTATAAAACCGATGATAATAAAAGCGATAATAAAAGCTAAAGATGATGGAATTCTTGCCGGTGTCTTTGAGGCACGTTCACTTCTTGAGAAATTGGGAGTTAAAGTGAAAGAATCGATAAAAGAGGGTAGTGAAATCAAGAAAGGGGACGTTATCTTGGAATTAGAAGGCGATGCAAGGAAGATAATGCAGGCTGAAAGGACTGTCCTGAATTTTTTGACAAGGTTGAGTGGAATTGCCACTTTGACTAGTAAAATGGTAAAAGAGACAAAAACGAAAGTAGCATCGACCAGAAAGACCTGTTTTTCTTTTAGTGACAAATATGCTGTTAAGCTTGGTGGTGGTTATACTCATCGTTTAGGATTGTTTGACATGTACTTGATAAAGAGAAATCACATCGATGCTGTTTGCAAAGAATTGAAATGTTCACGTATCGATGCAATAAGAGAATGTTTGAGAAGGGTAAGAGAACGAAACAAGGATGGAAAGAAAGTTGAAATAGAAGTTGAAAATGTTGAAGAGGCATTAGCCGCAGCAAAAGAGAAACCAGATATAATAATGTTAGATTGGGTCAGGATTCCGGATGTGAAAAAAGTAGTAAAGTTACTGAAGAAGTCTGGAATTTGTCTGGAAGCTTCTGGAGGTGTTAAACCAGATAACGTAAAAGAATTCGGAGAGACTGGCGTAGACTTCGTTTCATCTGGTTACATAACTCATTCTTGTAAGGCATTGGATATGAGTTTAGAGGTCTTAGAATGAATTTAAGTCTGATAAATAAAATTAACAAACTGAAGAAAGAAAAGAACGCTGTTATCCTTGTTCACAACTATCAGAGACCAGAAATCTATAAGGTTGCCGACTTCATCGGAGATTCGATAGAATTGTGCAGGGCAGCTGCAAAAACTGATGCAGATATAATCGTTTTTTGCGGTGTCGATTTCATGGCAGAGTCTGCTAAGATTCTAAATCCAGAAAAAAAAGTGCTCATTCCCGTTAGAGGGGCAGAATGCCCCATGGCAGAGATGGTAAAGAAAAGGGATTTATTGGACTTGAAGAAACACTATCCTAATGCGACGGTGGTATCTTACGTCAACACTAGAGCCGAGACTAAGGCAGAGTCTGATATTTGTTGCACGTCTGCCAATGCTGTAGAAGTAGTTAACTCTTTACCACAGAAAGAGATCATCTTCGTTCCTGACGAAAACTTAGCTAATTACGTCCAGACAAAAACTGATAAAAAAATAATTCCTTGGAAGGGGTTTTGTTATGTACATGCAAAAATTACTCCGGGTCAAGTAAAAGAAGCAAAAAGATTACATCTTGATGCAAAAGTACTCGTTCATCCTGAATGTCGTTTAGATGTGATTGAATTAGGTGATTATGTTTGCAGCACTAGTCAAATGCTCTATCGAGCGAGAGAGGATCCAGCAAGGAAATTCATTATTGTCACAGAACAAGGTATGGTTGAAAGGTTGAAGTTGGAAATACCAGACAAAAAGTTTTATGCGATTGTTGCTACTTGCGTTCAGATGAAAAAGAACAGCCTTCCTTTAGTGTTGAAATCCCTACAGAAAGAAATTTATCCGGTTAACTTAGATGAGGAAATAGTGAGAAAAGCCAGGATTGCTTTAGACAAGATGCTTAAAGTCTTTTATAAACACGATTAGTTCGATGAACCACAGAATTCTATTTAAAACCAAACTTTTATATTTTAGTCAACAGAATGTGATGCTATGTCAAGAATAAAAGTTGGTGTCATAGGGGTTGGCAATTGTTTTGCTGGGTTGGTACAAGGAATAGAGTATTACAAGAGGAACAAAAAACAGAAAATTGGGTTGATGCATGAAAAGATTGGTGGTTATGGTATTGAGGCTATAGATTTCGTGAGCTCTTGGGACGTAGGTGAGAACAAAATTGGAAAACCTTTATCAGAAGCTATTTACATGGAACCCAACATGGTTGATTGGGTTGATAGTGTTTCTACTTGTTCTGGGATAGTTAAAGAAAGTCCTATACTTGACGGAGTTGGAGTATACGTTGCGAGCATGATAAAGCCGATAAAACAGATGAAGAGTGTCAAAGAAATAGAAAAAGAAGCGATAGAAGAGATTGAGAAGACAGGGACAAAAATACTCATCAACTATTTACCTGTTGGAAGCCAAAAGGCCACAGAATTTTGGGCTGATGTCTCTCTGAAAACCGGATGTGCGTTCATCAACTGTATACCAGTCTTTATTGCATCAGATAAAAAATGGGGTAAGAAGTTCGCTGAGAAGAAACTTCCTGTTATAGGTGACGATGTCAAGGGGCAGATTGGCGCAACAATAGTTCATAGAATTTTGAGTAAAATGTGTGCTGATCGTGGTACTGTCATAGACAAGACTTATCAGATAAACGTTGGGGGAAATAGCGTTACAGGAGATCAAGAAATAATACTGATTGTAGATGGAAAAACAAAAAACGTCAAAATTGGAGAGTTTATAGACGGATTCATGGAAAAGCATAAAATAGTCAGAGCAGATGGGAAAGAAATTGTTATAACGAAAGACTTACCGCAAACAATAGAATGTTTAACTGTTAACGAGGATTATGATATAAAAACTGTTAAGGTAGATGCTTTTATAAGACATCACATATCAGAACCAATCTATGAAATTGAAACAGAAGAGGGTAGAAGAATTAAAATAACCGGGGATCACAACCTTTTTGTTTTAGACGACAACGGTGAGCTTAAAAATATTCCAGTCAAAGATTTGAAAGAGAATGAAAGTTTTGTGGCGGTACCTGCTTCTTTAACTATCGAAAAAGAAGAAGAATCTATAAATTTAAGGCCTTATGTTTCAATGGTCAACGCAGAAGGGATAGACGATGGTGGTTATTTAAGAATTCATAATCACCCAGAATTAAGAATTCCGGTAGGGAAGTTTGCCGAGAAAGTAGGTTTTATACAACCTAAAAAAAACCATAAACTGTTTAAGATCTTAAAAAATAAACGAAAAGTAGAAACTACTAGAAGAATACCAAATCTGCGTAGTTTAAGGGATATATGGCCTGTGAAATCAAAAACTTGGCATAGAAACCAAACCGTTGAGGCAAGAGTTGTTTTATCACAGCTAGAGAAAATAAAGAATGAAAAATTTAAGGAAAGAATAAGGCAAGTATGCGAGGGAGATGTTAAATTCTTGAAAGTAAGAAGAATACAAAAAATTTCAAGTAACAAAAAAACCATGGTTTATGATATAAGCACAAAACCGTATGAACGGTTTATATGTTCAAATTTTCTGGTTCATAATACTGACTTTGCCAACATGCTCGAGAGAGAGAGGCTACAAAGTAAGAAGATTTCTAAGACAGAAGCTGTACAAAGTCAGTTATCTCAAAGGTTGGACGATGAGAACATATACGTTGGACCGAGTGATTTTATTCCTTTCCTGGGGAACAGAAAGCTCGCCTTCATAAGGATAGAAGGTAGGATGTTTGCTGATGTACCGTTCAACATGGAGTTGAGGCTTGATGTAGATGACAAGGCGAATTCTGGCGGAATAGTGATAGATGCGATTAGGTGTGCTCAACTCGCTTTAGACAGGGGGGTAGGAGGTCCTCTGGTAGAGGCGAGTGCTTACCTAATGAAACATCCTCCCTTACAAATGAGTGATGATGAATCTAAGAGAAAATTGGATGAATGGATAAAAAGAATGAGTATTCATTAACGAACCACTTCATTTCCAGAAAAATATGTCTCAGAAATTATCAAGCCACACTTGCTACAGATGAGACCTTCACTATTCATCACGAGTTTCTCACCGCCACATTCAGGACATTTTTCGTTCGTCATACTGAAATAAACGATAGAAGTTAACTATTTATATCTTTTTAAAATGCGATGAAACTTATAACAAATATCTGAAAAATATATTAATTCGGTCACGAATACTAAACAGAGTGAAAGTATGAAGATAAACAAACTTGTCGTTGACACATCTATAATAATCGATGGTAAAATATCTGAAATGCTTGAGAAAGATGAGTTTGAGGGTTTAGAAGACATAATCATTCCCCTCGCTGTTTTAGATGAATTGCAAGCTCAAGCTTCTCGCGGGAGAGAGCCAGGTTTTGTTGGACTAGACGAAATAAAGAAAATAAGAAAGATATGTGAAGATAAAAAAATTGACCTTAGATTTACTGGCGAGAGACCTAGTCTAGAGGACATTAAACTTGCCAAAGGTGGAAGACTCGATGCTCTGATCAGGGATGTAGCAAAGAGTGAAAATGGTACTTTAGTGACAGCAGATTATGTTCAGGGTTTGGTGGCAGAAGCAGAAGGAGTAAAAGTTGAATACATTGCTCCAGAAGTAAAGGCAGAAGAATTGACTTTTGAAAAATACTTCACACCAGATACGATGAGTGTTCATTTGAAGGAGAAAGTCGTTCCAATGGCTAAGCGTGGTAAACCAGGAGAGTTCAAACTCCAAAAGATTGCAAAAGAACCCTTGACGAGGGAAGAATTACAGAAGATGGTATACGAAATCGTAGAAACTGCTAGAAAGTCTGAAGACAGTTTCATAGAGGCAGAAAGGGATGGTGGTGTAATAATTCAGATGGGTATCTACAGAATCGCAATAGCAAGACCACCCTTCTCAGACGGGTTCGAGATAACTATTGTTAGACCCATAATCAAGCTCAGTCTAGAAGATTATAAGATGTCGGATAAACTCATAAAAAGGCTGGAAGAAAAGGCAGAAGGCATACTCATAGCAGGGCCCCCTGGAAGTGGTAAAACAACCTTCGCATCAAGCCTTGCAGAGTTTTACTTCAACCGAGGCAAGATAGTCAAGACTTTAGAGAGTCCTAGAGATCTTCAGGTTGGACCCGAGATTACTCAATATGGACCTTTAGCCGGAGATTTTGCCAAGACTGCCGATCTTTTACTCTTAGTTAGACCGGACTACAGTATATTCGACGAGATAAGGCAAGCAGACCATTTTAAGATGTTCGCTGACATGAGACTCGCTGGTGTTGGGATGGTGGGTGTTGTTCATGCATCTGAAGCCATAGATGCTGTGCAAAGATTCATCGGTAAGATTGAATTGGGCATGATACCACATGTCATCGATACTGTGATATTCATTAAAGACGGAGAAATAAAGAATGTTTATGACTTAGTTCTAACCGTGAAAGTACCCACAGGGATGACCGAGGCTGATTTGACACGTCCTGTCGTAGAAGTCAGGGATTTTGAGAATGGGAAACTGTGCTATGAAATATACACTTATGGGGAGGAGAATGTCGTTGTTCCCATCAAAGAAAAAGAAGCTGAACCTGCTGTCAGACAATTGGCTAAACAAAGAGTAAAACAAATCATGGATAAGTATGATCCTGATGCTGAGATAGATTTTATCTCTGATGACAGAGTGAAAGTTGTTGTTGATAATGATGTCATTGCTAGACTCATCGGTAAGAATGGAACGAACATCACTGAGATAGAGAAGAAGCTCGGTATTCACATAGACGTTGAACCCAGAGTACCTAGTACTGGCGCAGAAGTCAGTTTTAATATTTCAGAAATCGGTAACTCCATCGTTTTTCAGTTCGAACCGAGGATGAAAGGTAAGAGAGTGGATATTTACGTTGATTCTGATTATTTGCTCTCAGCGACAGTAGGGAAGAAGAATGAGGTAAAAGTTAGCAAGTCTTCTGGGATTGGGAAGGAAATCTTGAAGGGGATACTTGGTAAGAAGAGGATTAGAGTATTGAGCGTTTAATGATTAAGTTTTCTCTTCTTTCTTAGCTTCTTCCTTAGGCTTTTCCTCTGTCTTAGTTCCCCCTTTCTTAGCTTCTTCTTTAGTTTTCTCTTCTTCTTTCACTTCCTTCTTCTTTTCTTTTTCTGCAGGGAAAGGAACTCCCAACAATTCGGCCTTTATAATTTTTTTCTCATCTTCTTCGGTCTGTATAGCATGGATTCTGATACTTCTAGGCGGGTTTTGACTTCCTTTATTCCATATTTCTTCTGTAATTGATTTACCTATCTTTACTTCATCTCCTTTCATATGTCTCTTCAAGAAATTCCTTACTACGGCTATACTTTTCTTACTCTTCTCCCATCTTGGTGCCTTTGAAATCGCCTTTCTCAAGTTTATTGTGTAGATTCTTTCTTCCATTCTCTCACATTATACTTTTGAGGTTTAGGTTTTATACTTAGTCCATATAATGGCTTGGCATTGTGCTTCTATCATATCGTCGACGGTGTTATTATCAAACCACTCGAAGGATACAGCGATACACTCTCTCAAAAATTTATTACCGGACCCAACATCCTCATAAATCCAAGAAATTGTTGTCTTGTTTCTTTGAGTACAAATCTCGCAGATTTATCGAACGAACACCTGTCCTCATGTTTAATAGGATGAATGCTTATGACAGGTTTTTGAACACCCATTCGACTCAGAAAACCTGAATTGACATAGGCAACTAGCAAACTTAGGATGGATTTTCCTCCGATGTAAACATTCTCGAACTCTAATGAAGATGATATTTTCAAGATACCAACTCGTGTTAAAAGATAATCCTTTACTATTCTCAAAAAACTCATAATTAAGTATTTTGGTGTTAAAATTTTTATTCTTTTTGATACTTTTATACTCTGAAGATACAGCAAAAACAAGTAAAGACTTAAATCTTTATTTACTAACAGTATTGATGGTATCATGGTAAAACTCAAGGATCAAAAACCATACAGTTTTGTATTTCCTACAGAAGAATACGAAAAAAAAGAAGAAATATCGATGCCTTTCAGGCCAGAGAGAATAGAATACAGAGAACGTGAACGGCCGAGAGAGATTACGATCGAGAGAAGAACTGTCCACAAGATGTTAAGGGAAGAAGAATTGGAGCCATTAAGGAAAGTTAGTCCTAAAGTCATAGGAAATCTATTCGACAGGGTTGAATTCTTAAGACAGAGGATTACCGAAACCAGGACTGCCTTAGAAACCAGGAAGAAACTTCATGAAGAACTGATGAACGAGATAGAGGCAGATATAAGAGATAAACAAAGCATGTTAGCAGGACTTTCTAATATCGATGATGTAAGAGATTTCAAGCTAGATATATCCACGCTGAGGATGGAAAAAAGAAGGGAATGTATTCAATTCTGGAGGGATGTTTTCCAATTATCGACTGAACTGAGAGAATTGATGGAACAATACGAGACTGAATCGAAGATAGCAAACCTGTTCAAAGATCTGCAGCCTGGTGTTTAAATGGATATTGAAAGAAGGATATCGATAGACGTATCTGACGAGATCAACAGACTCGTTCCTATATTAGGCAAGGATAAAGCATCTAGACTGGAGACAGCCTATTTATTGGCAGATGATGAAACCAGGAAGAGAATATTGGAGATGATCGATGCTCTTAAAGCAGCTGTTTTCTCTGATGAAGACCTAAAGAATGCCGTGCTCATCGAACCTCCTTCAAGAGAATTGGTTTCTTTCGGCGATCTAGAGTTTGGCATGGTTTTATACGGAAAGAAGAGGTTGTACCCATTATTCTTGGAAAGAGACAGTCTTTTAACGCATGTTGGCATCTTCGGTTCATCCGGTTATGGTAAGACTAACTTGGTCCATTGGTTAGTGTTGAATCTAGCAAGGAGAGAAATCCCAGTCTTGATATTCGACTTCTCAAAGAGGAATTATCGCGATATGCTGTCGATCTCGGAAATCAGGGATAAGATCAGGGTTTATACTGTTGGAAGGAACGTTTCTACTTTCAGGTTTAATCCCCTAAAGCCTCCAGAAGGAATCCAGATCTCACAATGGGCGAAGGAATTCTCCGAAATCTTCGATCATGCTTACTGGATGCTAGGAGGAGGAAGGCACATCATCCTTAAAGCATTGGATGCTTTATACAAGAAATTCGCTCCAAACATGCCAAAGATTAAAGATTTAAAAGACTGGTTGGATATGTACAGGTTAAGCCAGACTTCATCGAGGGAAAGAAACTGGATTTCAACAGCTGAAAGACCGTTAGAATCTCTTTGTTTCAGAGAGACTGGAGATGTGTTCGATTGTGATGAGGGGATATTGCCATCAAAATTCTTGGAGGAAGGAACGATAACTATCCTCGAGTTAGATTCTCTATCAACCAACGACAAGACTTTCTTCATCGAGATCATGCTTCAGTGGTTAAGGGATGCTGTCTTGGTGAGCGGAGCCAGAGAAAAATTATCAGGTGTGATAGTGTTGGAAGAAGCTCATCACGTCTTAAACAGAGAGAAATCGAAGAGAATCGGAATGGAAACTATCATCGACTTGATATTCAGAGAAGTGAGAGAACTAGGCATAGGAATGGTTTATGTCGATCAGCATCCTTCTCTTATAAGCTATCCTGCTCTCGGAAACACTAGCACGCACATTTACATGAACCTCGGCCTGGATACAAAGTATTCTTCTGATATCCTGGATGCGAGCAACATGCTTGGATTAAAGTACGAGGATGAAGGGTATTATCTTAGAAGGCTTCCTGTTGGGCACGCATTCATACTCATGAGAAGACTAGAGTTTCCACGCCCATTCTTGGTGGAATTTCCTTTAGTTGATATAAAGAAAGGTTCAGTGACGGACGAGATGGTCAGGGAATTCATGCAACAAAAACTTTCAGAAGATATCAAAAAGTTGAAAGAAACAGAAATTCCAAAGCCGATTAAAGAAATTGTTGAGACAAGAATTGAAGAGATAGATGAAAAAAGCTGGAGTATCATTGAGATAATAGGAAATGCACACAGCAGTTCAACTTCCGAGATATACAGTCTGATGGGTATTTCTGGCAGCTCATTCAAGAAACGTGTAGAGAAACTCATTGAATTGGGCTTGATTGATTACAACATAGGCAAGGTATACAGACAGAAAGCGATCTTTTACTTTTTGACGGATAAAGGAGAGAAGATCTTTGAATCAAAGTTTAAGAAAGTTGATGAGAGTGTTGAATTAGATGTAGATCAAATTAAAAGCTTTTTGATCAATTACTTTACTCTTAAACGTTGGAGGTTTGTTGAAGATAATTCATTTCAACTTATCTTTGAGAATGAAGGGAATAAACTGTTCGCTAACATCGAGGTTGAATTAAACAATGAGAGAATAAAAAAGGAGCTTGAAAATCTGGCTGGAAAATTGGATCTTTACTTTGTCTGTGGTTCTGAAAGGATTAAGAATCACATCATACAACAGGCTGCAAAGTACAGTCTTGTTCATAGGATTAACTTTCTAATTTTTGTTGCTGACGTGAATGATTTAAAAGATGGTAAAGACTTTAAAAGAATTGAGTTTCAACTAACTCATGGTCCTCGTTTTTCATGAAGAAGACTTTCCATCATAGGCTTACCAGCTTTGGCAATTTAGGTCTCTTGGGCGATTAGTAACAGTAAGCTGAACATCTCGGGCGAACCCTTGATGTGTACACTACTGTTCTATCAACCTTATCGTCTATAAGAGCCCTCGTCACACTACCGACTGTCGCCAGCCAGCAGTATGATTGGTTGTCTATTTTTGCGGATAGTTTCCCGCTTAGTTCTGCAGAATGTAGCCCAAGCTAACACTCTTATGCATTCAGCGGTTATCTACTGCGGCGTGGCTACCCGGCACTGCATGAACAACCGGTACACTAGAGGCCGCGGAAGCATGTTCCTTTCGTACTTGTGCTTCCTTCCACTCAGACAACCAGCACCTTCAATAGATAGCGACCGAACTGTCTCACGACGTTCTAAACCCAGCTAACGTCACCCTTTAACCAGTGGGCACCTGTACCCTTGGCTGCTTATGCACAGCCAGGAGGGGTGGAACCGACAACGGAGAAGCAATGCGCTTCGTCGATGTGGACTCTCGGAAGCCACGACTCCATTATCCCTGAGGTAGCTTTTCTGATACCACCGACACCCATTAAGAGTAATCGATGTCTCGTTAACCCATGCTTTCGCATTTGGATTCCTCATTATGCAGAATCCAATCAATCCGGCTTTTGCGTTTACACTCTACTCCCGATTTCTGACCGGGATGAGCCGAACTTTGGGCTCTCTTGATCACTTGTCAAGAGAGTACCGCCCCAGCCGAGCTGCCCATCTGAAGTTGTCCCGCTTTCGCGGTGAGTGTTACGATTTTAAAAGGGTAGTGTTACATGATCGTCTCCACTCGACCCAGAAGCCGAGTATTAACAACTCCTACCTACGCTCTGCATTCGAAATCGTAACACAGCATCAGACTGCAGCAGAGCTCTACAGGGTCTTCGTTTCCCATTGAAGGTCTCTGGTCTGTTCACCAGACAATAGGTTCACTGGGTCCTGGTTCGGGACAGCGAGGAAGTCGTTAAGCCATTCATGCGGGTCGACATTTAATCGACAAGGGATTACGCTACTTTACGACGGTCAGAGTTACCGCCGCCGTTTACTGGGGCTTAATCCCGTTGGAACGAGATTTAACACACCAGTACTGGGCAGGCCTTAGGAACTGTACATATCCTTTCGGACTAGCAGTCCCCTATGTTTTTATTAAACAGTCGCCTCCTCCTTGTCACTGCGACCTGCGTTGCCTTGCGACAACACAGGCACGGATTCTACCGAAGATACTCCGCTATTTTGCCTATTTCCCTGAACCAGGTTCTCCCATCACATCTTCTCCTTTTTAGAGAGGGGCACCAGTGTCGGTTCTGAGTACGAGCATGAGAAATCTGACAAGAGCCATTTTCAAGGTCTCCTAGAATTGGCGAAACTCGACATAAGCCGAGCTATTTCTGTTTTCACCTGGTTCTCTCCTTTACGGATCTCCCCAAGTTTCGACAGTTAAGTTACCTTCACCTATCTAGAAGAGTCTGACTCTTGACTTGCGTCGCCGCGTATATTCTCATGGTACTGGAATATTAACCAGTTTCCCTTTCCCCAAATTCGGTTAGGATTTGGGTTAGGATCGACTAACTGTCAGATGATCGACATTGCTGACAAATCCTTGCCCTTCAGATGGCGGGGATTCTTACCCAGCTATGCTGCTACTACCATCAGGATTTTCATTCCTTAACGGTCCACAGGATCTTACGACCCTGTTTCTGTCCATTAAGGACGCCTTCCTACCACTTCTTTCGAAGTCCAAGGTATCGGTAGCTGACTTAGTGTCTTCCATTTTCGAGGCCCAAACCCTCGGTGGGTAAGTTGTTACACACTTTTTAAAGGATGGCTGCTTCTAAGCCTACCTTCCCACTGTCTAAGGATTCAGACACCCTTCTGCGTTTAGTCAGCATTTAAACACCTTAACCTTGGTCAGGGTTCTTCCCCTCTCGGGGGTCCAGCTTACCCGAACCACCCTCACTTTTAGTCTTCTAAGGTGATGAAGTATTCGGAGTTTGACAGGATAGCTGAACCTTTCGGTCCTTGACTACCCAGTCGGTAGCTCTACCCCTTCATCTACCTCTGACTATGCTGCACGAACATGCATTTCGGAAGGAACCAGCTATCACCAGTCTCGATTGGCTTTTCACCCCTAATCCTAGATCACCCGAGCGGTTGGTTCCCAACATCGGTATCGGTCCTCCATCCGGCTTTCGCCAGACTTCAACCTGTCTAGGATTAGATCGACTGGTTTCAGGTCTTATCCCAGTGATTTCGGACGCTTTCACATCCAGACCCACTCTATTGCTAGGTACGGTCTTTTTGCTTTCGCTCCGGCTTCGTTTCCTTAACCTCACCACTGAGATAAACTCCCTGACCCATTCTTCAACACGGATGTTGCAACCCTGATAGACTTTCGGGCCGCAACTGACTATGTCTGCTTGGCTTCGGGCTCTTTTCACCTCCCGTTAGGGATACTTTTCAGTTTTCTATCGCCATACTAAATTCGCTATCGGACTCTAGGAGTATTTAGGGTTGGATGTAAATGACACCCAAATTCTTGCTCCAAATCCAAGGAGCAATACTCAGGATACTCGCCATTTCCCTTCTCATCTTCCTCTACGGGACTATAACCCTTTATCGTGTTCTGTTTCAAGGAACTTCGAGACGATGAGTTAGGGAAGACACGAGTCCATAACTCCACATCCCTTCCTATTCTTCACAGGAAGGTTCGGTTTGCCCTGTACCGTTTTCGCTCGCTGCTACTAACGGTATCTCGATTGATTTCTTTTCCTGCGGGTACTAAGATGCTTCAATTCTCCGCGTTCCATCTCCTCTCGGAGTGTAATGGGATTTCCCATTCAGAAACTCTAGGATCAAGGACTGCTTGCGTCTACCCTAGAATTTTCGCAGCTTACCACGTCCTTCTTCTGCTCTAGAGCCAAACCGTCCACCAAGCAGAGTAGTGGACCTAAATTTTTACCGCCGGTAAACCTATGATGGTTTCATCGTTGATAAAATCAACATCAATCCTTCACCCTTCAAGCCTTGAAGAGTTGCATTTTCCTTCTCGGCTCAAAAGGTGTCCATTCTCGTCACAAAAATCAGAGAGACAGTTCGACTATCATAGCCGAGAACAAAGAATATAATAGGAACCAGTGACTTAAATACTTATCGCATATAGACACCTATTATACAAGAAAATATATAGAACGCAACATTATTTAAAGTTTTTCTTCAAATCAAATGAATCTCAAATCTTGATGTTCAAAAGAATATCAGTAACCAAAACTCAATTCCAATTTATTAACTCGACGTATAGTCAAATCTGTTGTAGCAAGAAATACCCAGCAGCCTTTTCCCTGACAACCCTCTTGACGATTTTCCTGTTCGATAGTGCTAACAAATCGTTTGCCACTAAGTTTTTTGGTAAAACTGCTTTTCTCGCGATATCGTCTGCAGTCTTCAACTTGTCTTTGGCTGTTGCGCCCAGCATCTTCATGGCATCTACAATCTTTCTCTCACGATCTGTCAATTCCATATTTTTTCACCTCATGAACAAGATTTAAAATAGGGATTAAAAAATGCAGGATTAGCAACGCCGGTAAGTGTCTTTCAAAAACATGAAAAGAATAAGTTTTTTTATGTATTTAAATTTTATCCACTAAACACTAAACTTTCTTGAAACCTTTTTCTAGTTCACAAGCATCATTACACGATTCATCATTATCATCGATCTTCTTCAATTTCAACAATCTAGAAAAAACTAATTTTTCTTCCTTCTTGGATAATTTCCTGTTTTTAGCCCTTGAATTAAGTTTTAACAGTATTTTTTTCTCTTTTTTCTCTAATTTTCTTCCAACCCTAAAATAAGTGTTGTATTCTCTGGGTGAAGCGTTCATTATACTCTTCACTATCCTTCTCCTGAATTTTTCTCCTTTCTTTCTCAAGAATTCTTGCAATATTGCGTAAGAAACGTATTCACAAAAAACTTCTTCTGAAATATCCTCTCTTAGATGGCAGAAAGAATGTGCGATACCGTGCAAAAGATACTGTAGAGATGTATAATAGCTTTTTAACAGCAACCTTGAGTTTAAACAAACATATTTCTTTCTATTTTTTATGAAGAAGTATTCATTGCAATTTTCTTCTCTAGAAAATGGGAAAATTCTTATTCTAAGGCCATTTAGCCTATGAACAGTGTAGTTCTTCGGTGCAAAATCCAATATAGAGTTCTTAAGCTGCAATAAATCGTTCTTAAGCTGTTTAGCTCTACTGACTTGAGCATACTTAATTTTAATCTGAGGGAACTTCATGCTTTCTTAGTCGCAAAAAAAAATATAAATCGTTTGATAGGGAAAAGTTCTTAAAGTTAACTCTAATCGATTAAAAACTGACTTATATTGATTTAAAATACGATTTTTTAATGTGTAGTCAGTTAAAAAATTTATATCAACAAAGATAAGATAAAAATATGAGAAAATACCTTACAATTTTCTTCATTCTTGCCTTAACTCTTATATCTCTTAAACCAGGACTAGCTTCGATCGATTTAATCATTCCGTTAACTCTGAGTTCGAACGACATCCGTGTTGGCGATTCATTAAATGTTCATGCCAATTGGAATGAGACTGTTAACTCTTCCTTAATAGAATTCAATTCAACGTCTGTAGATTTAATGAATTATACGTTGGATGTAAACAGCACATGGACCAATTACACGATCAATACGAACAGTAGCTGGTTGTTGGGTCCACATGCTGTAAGGATTTATGTTCTCAGTACAGTCGAAGAAGGGAATGTTAAAGCTTCTACCAATCAATCCTTCTTCAAACTCTGGGGCTATTCAAAAAGCTTGATTCAATTAAGTTCAGATAACATAAGTATCGGTTCTTCTGTTAAGATTACGTGTCGTGTGATCGACGAGAATACTTCCAATCCAATAACAGACTATTACGTGGAAGCAAGGTCAAGCTTAGAAGGCGATATACAATCTGTCGCTGGTTTGACCAATTCAAGCGGTTACAGAGAAGATGTGTTTACCCCGACGAAGAACGGAACACATGTCATAACCTGCATCATCTTCGACTCTCCTTTAAAATTCTACACTGCAATAGCAAACAGTTCTTCTAATCTAAAAGTTATTCAGCCTGAGGTTCCAAGTTTTGTTGGAAGAGGAATACTAAACGTTGAGAAGGCTTTGATGAAATCTGGTCTCATAGAGATGCCATCCGGCCTGAATGCGACTCTAAAAAATTATACGATTTTGATCAATAATCTAGAGAATTCTACGATGAACTTTTCTTTGTTCATAGGCAATCAGCTCGTCATAGAAAGTAGTATTCCAGCCGGCGGTAGTTATACCATCAACTATTCCACGATAATGGGATGGAAAGAAACTTATCATCTAGTGAATCTCCATAAAGTTAGGATAAAGGTAGAGGGAGTCCATGATTTTAAGTCTTTGATAACTCAGGATTATGTCGATGTATATGTTGATATCGTTGTCAGTAAAAAAGCTCCCAAGAGTTATGAGATAAACGTCTCTTCTACTGAAAATGTGAGTAACATCCTTGTAGAAGGAAACATTCCTTTAGATATAGACATAGATAAAGTAAAATTATACCGTTGGAATGTCAGTAAAAAAGATTATGAAGATGTAACTAGTATAGCAGAATACAACGTCTCTATAGACAAGACGAACAGAAAAATCAGTTTCACCATTCCACATCTTTCGACACAATCTTTCATACTAATGGAAGGAGAGATGGTAACCACTACTACGACAACAGCTACAACTGTCTTGACAACTACTGTACCAAAAACCACTACGACTGTAAGAATAACGACGACTAAACCCGTGACAACAACCATTCCAGTTTGTCCAACCTGTCCTTCACCATCGGAGTGGTCTGAATGTGTTAACAGAAAGAAATCAAGGACTGTTTATAAATGCGATTCAACCACAAACTACAAATGTCAACCTTTCGTAGAAACAGTCTCTTGTCTCATACGAAAAGATTACACGTTTGTAGCGATCTTGATAATTTTGTTAGTGATCATAGTTCTATACTTTATATGGAAGTTCAAAATCCACGAGAAGTTACCGAAGAGAAAATTTGAATATCATTATAAAACTTGATAGCTTTTCAGTGTGATTAATAATAAATCCTGATTAACCTAACACTCTTCATGAAACATGATATCGTACACTTGATGAGAATATTGACTCTCGGTATAGTTTTTGGTTTTTTGGTAAGTTTGGTATTCCTCAGAATTTTCCCAGAGGTTGAACTTTTCACCAGAGAATACATGCCACTCGAGGATATGTTAAAGATATTCGTGAAGAATTGTTTTCTTGCAACTCTCATCTGTTATGGTGGGATAATATTTTCACTCGTCGAAATAAAATTCTCAAAATTTTCTCGCGCGTATGAATTGATCGATAAGACATTAGACCCAATCTACTTCATTCTAAGAAAAATATCAGAAGACTATAAGAAACTTGGGAGGTTGTACAGAAGCCTGTATCTGTGTCTGTCTACTTTCTCAATAGTTTGTATATTCCTGATAGGCTTTGTGATTAGTTTTTACTTCTCTATCTTCTTTTTACTCACTGAAATCGGAGTCAGATTATTGTTCAAATCCATTCCACATCTTTTTTTAGAAACCACCGTTTTTATTATCTCTGCTTGGGTATCTTTGGAGATGTCTAAAAAATTAGTGAAATACATTATCAAGAAGGCTGTTCGAAGATTTGAAAAAGAGTGTATAAAATTCTTGAAGAGCAGAGAGATTTGGATAAAATTATCAGTTTTATACGTGATTCTTTTCTTATCTGCAATCATCGAAAAGTTCTCCATTAGTTTATAAGAAATCAAAGGGGTGTTAAACCTGTGGACCGACAGGGATTTGAACCCTGAGCCTCCTGCTGTTTTGGAATATCTTGCAAAGCAGGCGATCTACCATTGATCTATCGGCCCAAATCAACTATTATCATAATAACGTTTCAATTTAAATAAAAAATCTTTTAATCCTTTTCCTTTTTTGGGATAGTGAATGAAATAAATTCTCAAAATAAAATTCTAATAGATGAGTTTAATCGAGTTGTTAAGAGTAACTTGGAAATTACACAAAAGGAGTATAATTGCCTCATTATTGGTAGCATTAACAGTCTTAGGTTTTAGTAACATGAGTTCAGAAAGGTATGAGTTTGCTCCTCGTCGTAATTTTCCAACAGGCTACTTTCTTCTTTCACCGGCTTTATCTTCTCTCTTTTTTCTGTTATTCCTAGTTTTACCCTTATCTATCATCTTTTTCTGGAAGATCAGGAGTATTTAAAGCTTGAATTCCACTAGTGTCTACTAGTGGATGAAAACTAATCCTATCGGAAAAAA